>NHET02000025.1 GCA_002170355.2 Gammaproteobacteria bacterium TMED92 | reverse complement strand
ACCTTCGCACCACGAAGTATCGAACGGGCGCTCGCTAATCGTGGAATTCGCGGTGTAAAGTCGCCCGCAACGATGGACCAACTAAAGACCGCTATCGAAACGCCACAGCCGGTGCTTTCGATTGTGCCTACCGCAGTGACAGACAGCGAATTCAATACCGAGCAGCTCTCCAAGCTCGCCAATATGATTCCGAGCCTGCATTGCGAGTGCCCAAATCATATTGCCAAGTTACTGATCGACATAAACGGTTTTGAACAGTACTGCCGCGAATGTGAAGACAGCGATCCCAAGCAGCGTGCATTACACACTGAGCTTGGTCTGCTGACGGCTCAGGCTCGGATGATCTTTGAGGGTGCTTTGAAGGCGGTCGCTGTTGCCGACAATCTCGATCTGGACAGCATGTTGTAACCGCGGGAATAACTCACGCAGCTTCCATGGCTAGCGTGAGCCACCGCCTTTGGTGCTCACGCTACCCCTGAGCCTTATACCCACGGAATTGGCAAATAGACGTCTTCTTCTCCCTTCGTGAATATGCCTACGGCATCATGCGCATGCAAACTCTCGTGATGCTCAATGCGCACCCAGAAGTCACTCCAACGCGAGTCCTCGTTAAGCGCATGCTTGAGTCGGCGACCCGCGTCTTCTACGAACATCAGGTTCTTGCCGTTAAGACGCGCAAACTCTTGTTCGTCCTCACGCTTGACCGCACTTTGCACTGGTGTTTTGAGCGATCCCTCAACGTGGTTAATCAGATCTGTAATGGGCAAATCCTCTTGAGTCGGGTCTAAGCGCACAAGAATCTTTGCAGTGCTGCGCTGGCTGTGCGGCGTCGCGAGGATGCCCTCTTCGGTGCCGAGCCAGTCTTTCACATCGCTAATCGAAACATTGCCGTTGCTTCCGAAATCGGCTTCAAATTGTTCTTGAATGAGCTGTCGAGCCAATGCCGCCGAGCACGGACAGGTTGATGAATACTGCACACCCACGGACAGTTCTAAAGCGACTTCACCGCCAATGAGGGTACCTTTCACCATAACCGGGTAGGAGGCCCAGCCGACGTTGTCACTGAGCAGTGCCGGACGCCGCACAAAGTGATCGAATTCAAACTGCACGAAGGCATTAGTGCTCAAATCATGGTGTGACTCTAAGACACTGCCCAGAAGCATTTTCAGACCCGCTGCAGTGAGCGGACGCGTGGCGGCATGCTCGTCTAGAATCAAGTAGAGGCGCGACATGTGTATGCCCTTGGCCAACGGATCGGCAAGGTTTACGTATACTTGTATGTTTGCATGCACTTCTTTGCTCTGGTTGCCGTCTTTGACTCGCAACGGTTGATGCACATTGCTCATCCCCACCCAGTCGAGCTTTGCTTGCGCCGACTGTAGCGTCCGATTAGCGATGTCAGGCATGTCTGGCGTAACCAGCTTTGCAGTATTCATTGTTGTCCCCTTTAAGTTTCGACCATCAGGCTATAAACGCAGCGGTGGTGGTAATGTGAATGTCCAGCGCTGTTGACGACCACTGTATTTTTACATAATTCAGTCGCGCAGCGAGCTGATCTCGGTTTCTGTTAGTGGACGGGCTTCTTCTGCAACCATCATCGGAATATCGTCTTTTACCGGATAAGCCAGTTGACTGACGCCACACCACAACTCATTTTGCTCGCGCATATATACGAGCGGGCCTTTGCTTACCGGGCAGACCAACAGTTCTAATAACTTTGAATCCATCGAAAACTCTTGCTTGCTTGATTTATTGACGAAACGGATGGTCTAGCACGATTGTTTCTTGGCGGTCTGGTCCAGTGGATATCATCGCAATTTTAGCGCCAACACTTTGTTCTATCGTTTTAATATACTGCTGCGCCGCTTTTGGAAGCTTATCGAATTTGTCTATACCAAGGGTCGATTCTTGCCAACCAGGAACGTCTTGGTAAATCGGTGTGAGTCCGGCGTAGTACTCGCTACCAAAATGAATATTGCCCACTGCGCCCTCAGGCTGTTCGTATCCAACACAAATTCTGATGTTCGCCAGGCCATCTAACACGTCAAGCTTGGTCAGGCACAAACCTGAAATGCTGTTGATTTGCACAGCCTGACGCAGTGCCACGGCGTCAAACCAACCGCAACGCCGTGGCCGCCCAGTGGTTGACCCAAATTCGTGACCGCGTTCTGCAAGGCGTTTGCCTGTGTCGTCGAACAGCTCTGTTGGAAAAGGCCCAGAGCCAACGCGCGTTGCATAAGCTTTGGTGATGCCCAACACGTAATCTAGGTAGGTGGGCCCGAATCCACTGCCCACTGCCGTGCCACCGGCTGTAGTATTCGACGAGGTTACATAGGGATAAGTGCCAAGATCGACGTCCAACATCGCCCCCTGGGCGCCCTCGAACAATATGTTGTCGCCACGATCGCGCAGATCGTGCAGTAGCGGTATCACATCCGCCACCATTGGCTTGACCTGCTCTGCTACCTCAGCGCACTGCGCTAAGGTTTCGGCAAAGTCCATGCTGGGCTTTTTGTAGTAATTGGTAAGCATGAAGTTGTGGTACTCCATTACCTCTGCCAATTTGTCAGCGAACGACTGCCAATAAAACATGTCGCCTAAGCGCAGGCCCCGCCGTGCCGCCTTGTCTTCGTATGCTGGCCCGATACCACGCCCGGTTGTGCCTATTTTCTTGCTGCCGCGAGCTTCTTCGCGGGCCAGGTCAAGCTGCACATGGTGCGGCAAAATCAGCGGACACGCGGGCGAAATCTTTAAGCGATCCCGTACTGGCACGCCACGAGCTTCCAAGGCTTTGACTTCTTTCAATAACTCGTGAGGCTCAAGCACCACTCCATTACCGATAACACACTGCACGTTGTCGTGCAGAATGCCAGAGGGAATGACGTGCAAAATGGTTTTTTCGCCATCTATAACTAGTGTATGTCCGGCGTTATGCCCGCCTTGAAAACGTACGACCGCCGACACTTCGTCCGTCAACCAGTCGACAATTTTACCTTTTCCTTCATCACCCCATTGGGTACCGATGACGACGACGCTACGTCCCATAATGCTGCCCTATTCGTAAACGATCGATTTGTTTTATGTCCCCCCCAACCGTGCTAGGTCAGAGTCGCTCCATCTGCCACTGCCCATCAACNAGACACAACACCTGTGAACATCCTNAGGGTGCGGATTCGTTTGCTGATAAGCCCATCACAACACGCGAGCCAGCGGCCCGCAGCGCGTCTATTTTCGCCGTTAACGCTCTTCGATGATCACCTTGCTCGTGCCACGGCGCAAAAATGACATCGCCCTGCCCATCACCAGTTACCAGCAATTGTTTTAGGTTCATATCAAAACCGGTAGCCGGGCGCGCGCGGCCAAATGCTGCACCAACGCCATCGTAGCGACCGCCCTGAGCCAGCGCCTTACCATGCTCTGGATGATAAACCGCAAACACTGCACCGTTGTGGTAACCGTAACCTGATAGCTCGGCCACATCGATTCTTACTTCTACGCCTTGCTGCAGGGCAACCAACTCGGCCAACTGTGCCAACTCGTCCAGTGCTTGTAAGATGCCTGATGGTCCATCGGCAAGCACCGTACGGGCTTGCTGCAAAATATCCGGCGGCCCCATAAGATTAGGTAACGCAACCAGCATGTCGGCGACCCCGCCGTCCCCCACCAAATCTCGAATATCCGACGAAGCCTTGCGCTGTACCGCGCTGAATAGCTGCCCTTGCTGTTGGCTGTGCAAGCTACCCGAAGCCAATAAATCTGCTACGAGACTACGGTATACGCCCATATGGCCAAGCAATAGCACTGGGGTGTTAATCTTTGCCACGGCGAGGGATTCGAGCATTAAACTCACTACCTCTGCGTCCGCCGCAATACCTGGTGCGCCGAAGATTTCGACCCCAGCCTTTAACTGTACCCGGGACGTCTGGCTCGATACTGGGTTGGCGAAGACTACCGGGCCCGCGTAGCACAGCCTCTGTACACTGTCAGTTACGGCGCTGTGTGCATCAATCCGCACAGCCTGGGACGTCATATCTGCTCGCACACCTAGTTGCCTACCGCTGACTTGGTCGACCACTTTCAGGGTTTGTAGGTCTAGGTCTTCGCCACTGCCTACAAGCAACGCGTCAAGGTATTCAATGAGCGGTGGGTCAACGTATGCAAAGCCCCACCGATCGAATACATCGAGCACCCGCCGACGCAGTAGCTCTAGGTCCCATGCGCGCGGGGGCAGAAGTTCGTCCACCCCTTTGGGCAGACGCCAATAGGTTTTCATCGCATGTGTGCCGCCAAACGAAGATCTATTTCTTTACATTGCCGTCTTGCAAGTATTTGAAAAACTCGCTGTTCGGGTCTAACACCAAGAGGTCGCTTTTGTTCGCGAATACTTCACTGTAGGCATTGATGCTGCGATAAAACTCATAAAACTCTGGGTCTTTATTGTAGGCAGAGGCGTATTGCTCGGCCGCCTTTGCGTCGCCATCACCACGTATTTGCTCGCTCTCCCGATAGGCTTCGGCCTCCAGGACCACCGAGTCGCGATCGGCTTTTGCACGAATAGCCAGCGCTTGTTCTTGGCCTTCTGCGCGATACTGCCGAGCCTCAATGTCACGTTCTGAGTTCATGCGCTCATACACCGTAGACGATACTTCTGCTGGCAGGTCTATTTTCTTCACCCGCACGTCAATGACCTCAACCCCAACGGATGATCGCATCACTTTATCTAGGTCCTGTCGTAGGTCATCCATAAGCTGGTCTCGCTCGCCCGAAATTACTTCGAACATCTCGCGCCTACTGATCTGGTTACGCAACCCTTCATTAACCCGCTCCTGCAGTAAGCGAATCGCGCGGCGTTCATCGAAGGAAGTGCCTTTATAGAACAACTCATTGTCGGCTACTCGCCACTTAACAAATGAGTCGACGATCAGCGGCTTCTTTTCCAGGGTGTAATAAGTCTCTGGACTGGCATCTACGGTAAGGACTCGGGCATCAAATTTTTTCACCGCCTCGGCTATGGGCATTTTGAAATGCAGGCCGGGCTGGATGTCAGCGTCTACTAAGTTGCCGAACTCAAGCAAAATTGCTTTCTCTGTTTCCTGTACGCGGTATGCAGTGGCGTTAATCCCAAGCACGATCAGCGCCAAGATCGCGAAAATAACGGAAGATCGCATAGTCATGGGCGGCTCCTAGTTGTTAGCTCGACCACGAGTCGTGGTGCTACGGTTGTTGGAGAGCTCGCGGCGCAGTTCCTCTACCGCTGCGCGAACCACATCTCGATCCAGCGAAGCCTCAGGTATGCGCTGCGTCATTTTGTCTAACGGCAAATACATCATGTTGTTGCCGCCTTCGACGTCGACCATAACCTTGCTGGAGTTCTTGAACACAGTTTCCAGTGCGTCCAAGTACAAACGGTCACGAGTAACCTCAGGCGCACGAAGGTATTCCGTAAGCAGTTTTTCAAAACGCTGCGCCTCACCGTCGGATCGAGCAATCACGCGGTCTCGGTAGGCCTGCGCTTCCTCTATTTGCCGCTGTGCACGACCTCGGGCTTCCGGCACTACCTGCTGAGCGTAGGCGGTCGCTTGGTTAACAAAGCGCTGCCGATCTTCTTTGGCTTTTTGCACATCGTTAAACGCGTCTTGCACCTGTACCGGCGGCGCGCTGCGATCAATGTTGACCTTCGTTACTTGGATTCCAGTGCCATAGCTTTTGAGATAGCGCTGCAGACGATCTTGCACTTCGATCGCCATTGCCTCTCGACCATCGGTGATCACTTCGTTCATGGTGGCGGAACCTGCGACATGGCGCAGAGCGCTTTCCGTTGCCTGGCTTAAACTGCGCCGTGGTTCTCGTACGTTGATCAAAAAAGCCCCGGCGTCGTCAATAACCCACTGCACCGTCAGACTCACATCCACGATGTTTTCGTCCTTAGTCAGCATTAGCGCTTGGTGATTATGCGATTGCACCTGGGTGACATTAACCAGTTCGACCCGATCGATGATCGGAAAATTCCATTTCAAACCGGCCGTCTTCAGCTCTGGTTGTACTTTACCGAAGCGGAAAACTACGCCGCGCTCCTGTTCGTCTACCTGGTAAACGCCGGCGGCCACATAAATTACTGCCAACACCAATACGCCAAGCCATATCAGCCCCTGTGATGGGCCTTTAATACCACCACCGCCGGACGAGCCTTTACCGCCGCCAAATAAGCCCGAGAGCTGTCCTTGCAGTTTCTTTATCGCCTCATCTAGATCGGGTGGTCCTTGATTGCCTCGATTGCCCCAAGGGTCTTTGTCGTCACCGCCAGATTCGTTCCACGCCATTTTCTTGCTCCGCCGTTAAAGCGTTTGTGTCGTTACGCTATTGTAGAGGGGTTTTGCAGCCGAGTGCATTTTTTAGGTTTCGCCCAGTGTAGTACCTCTGTAGGCAACCCTCGAGGCTTTCCAGCTCTCTGCAATACTGATCAACCACTATTGTATTTGGGGGACTAACAGCAAACTTCAATACGCCATCACGCTAAGCGCACTGCTACCGCGACTTGTCTAATAGCAGTCCCGACTTTTGCTTTATCTGCCCAAGTAACTGCTCATCTGCCTGCAGCGTCAACTGTACCGAGCCGTCGTTGAGTATCGTCTCGGCCAGAACCGCCCCAGACCGATACAACCACGCCCGATTGCTCCCATCTGCCGCCGGTAACACCACCTGATGCGGCGCCACCACACCCAAAACGCTTCCAATCTCAGTGACCAAGTCATCAAGGCCCTGACTCAACTGTGCCGAGGTCAGAACACCGAAACTCGCCATCTCTTGCTGCTGCCGCGTACTTAAGAGGTCAGCCTTGTTTAGTACCACCACTTGGCGCAATGCGGCAGCGCCGATTTCACTCAAAACCTGCTGCACCTGCTCCATTCGGTCACGCCACAGCGGGTCGCTGATATCCACTACGTGTAACAGCAAATCCGAATGAATGACCTCTTCTAAAGTCGCCTTGAAGGCTTCCACCAGCGTATGCGGAAGCAAGCTAACGAAGCCCACCGTATCTGCCAGCACGACCTCGCCGGTTCCGGGTATCTGTACACGCCGCATGGTTGGGTCAAGGGTCGCGAACAACATGTCTTGCGCCAACACTTGAGCATTGGTGAGGCTGTTAAATAAGGTGGATTTACCCGCGTTGGTGTAGCCCACTAGCGTGATTGTCGGTGTGCCACGTCGATTTCGGCCGCGCCGATTCTGTTGTCGCCGTTTACTGACCTCTGTAATTTTGGCTTGGGTCGCCTTAATTCGCTCGCTGAGCATTCGCTGATCGAGCTCTATCTGTTTCTCGCCCGCCCCACGCAAACCAATACCACCCTTCTGGCGATCAAGGTGGGTCCACCCTCTGACTAGCCGCGTCTGTGCGTGCTTTAACTGGGCCAGCTCCACCTGCAATTGCCCTTCGTGGCTGCGCGCTCGATCAGCGAATATGGTTAGTATCAGTTCGGTGCGGGTGATCAACCGGCAATCTAACGCCTGCTCGAGATTACGCTGTTGCGCGGGGGACAGGTCATGGTTGACGAGCACGATGTCCGCATCATGCACAGCCAATAACTCGGCTAACTCTGTGACTTTTCCACTTCCGACAAACCAACGAGGGTGCGGGGCTTCGCGCTTTACCGCGGTAACCGTGGCCACCACAAGTTGCGCTGAACGCGCCAACTCGGTGAGCTCCTGCGCATCTGGGTTGGCTTTCTGGCGCAGCTCTACTTGCAGCAATAGCGTTCGCCGCCCGGCTTCGGGCCGATCAAATAACATGGTTATTGAGACAACTCAAAGAACTCGTTGCTAACTCTTGTTGACATGATCTTCAACTTCAAACTTGACGTTATGCGCGGGTACCACCGTTGAGATCGCGTGCTTGTACACCATCTGACTGACTGTATTCCGCAGCAACACCACAAACTGATCGAAGGACTCGATCTGGCCCTGCAACTTGATACCGTTAACTAGGAATATAGACACCGGTACGCGCTCTTTGCGCAAGGCGTTTAAGTAGGGGTCTTGAAGATTTTCTCGCTTGGACATCAGCTATCTGCTCCTTGCCACCGCCGCTGGCTACCTTGTTCACGAAAACTAAAGAGTGCCTTCGCTGCGTAACTGTTCCGACGTATTGTTCTTGTTATTTGATGCAAAGTTAACTGTTATTTTAGCACGCTCAACTGTCTGCCTATACGCTGGCTAGCAGCTTCTGCACGATAAGCTGGACGACTTCGTCAGGTGCGGCACTAGACTGCAGGTCGATGTCCGGCCACTGGCGCAGCCACGTGAGTTGCCGTTTCGCCAACTGCCGCGTCGCAGCTAACGCACGCGCTACAAATTCTGCATGATCATAGTCCCCACGCAGGTGTTGCCACGCCTGACGATATCCAACCGCGCGCAACGCCGGCAGATCCGCATGCAAGTCGCCACGCGCCATCAAACCTTCCACCTCAGCCACAAAACCCGCCGCCAGCATGGCGTCGAATCGTTCCGCGATCCGCTTGTGCAGCAGGTCGCGTCGCTCAGGCACTATGGCCACGACCCGCACCGCCACCGACAGGCGCTGTTCGGCATTGGGTCCGCTAGCACTTTGCCACTGACTCGTCATCGACTTCCCCGATGCCTCAATGACTTCTAACGCTCTCAACAAGCGTTGGCTATTGTTTGGATGGATCTTTGCCGCTGCTGGCGCATCTAACTGTTTGAGTCTTTCATGCATAGCCACCGCACCGAATCGCTGCAACTGTTCTTGCAACTGCGCTCGCAACACTGGATCGGCGCTGGGCAACGTAGCTATACCCTGCATAAAGCGCTTCACATATAGCATGGTGCCACCGACTATGATCGGCGTTTTCCCCTGTTGCAGCGTGTCCGCAATGGCGGCATCGGCATCGCGCACAAAATCAGCCGCCGAATAAGGCTCACTAGGATCACGTATGTCCACCAATAAATGGGGGTAACGGTGCATCTCTGCGGGCGTGGGTTTGGCAGTGCCAATGTCCATGCCACGATACACAAGGGCAGAATCAGCGCTAATGAGTTGGGCTTTGTCAGGGCCGCCAAGGGCGTCTTGTAGAGCCATTGCTACTGCGGTCTTGCCGGCGGCGGTCGGCCCGNTGACGATCGCCGCAGNAGCCNNCGNAGCAGCCATCACTGGCCCCGCAAAAATAGCCGGTCTAGTTCCGACATGCTGCNTTGCACGTAAGTCGGACGTCCATGGTTGCANAGACCAGCATTTTCCGTGGTCTCCATATCTCGCAGCAGCGCGTTCATTTCTGNCAGCGTTAACTGCCGGTTCGCTCTTACAGAACCTCGGCAGGCGATATTACCAAGCAAATCTAGACCATGACGGTTCAATCCATCTGCTGTTCCNTACTCGGCCATCTCGGCAAGCAAGTCCGTAACCATCTGCTCAAGATCTGCTTTAGCCAGCAGCACCGGCACTTCTCGAACGACAACACTGTTTGAGCCTAAACGCTCAATAAACAGCCCGGACTCTTTCAATTGCTGCGCAAGGTCCTCAACCTGCTGGGCATCACTTTCGCTCACATCAAATGTCAGCGGCACTAGCAGGCGCTGGCGCGGAATCACTCCAGCAGCACGTTGAGCTTTCATTTTTTCGTAAACAATACGCTCATGCGCCGCGTGCATATCGACGATGACCAATCCCACAGAATTTTGCGCAATGATGTAGACACCATGCAGTTGCGCTATCGCATAACCAAGGGGATGTTCGGGATCTAGCACTTGGGCGGTGGCGACAGGCGCACGCCACTCGAGCGGCGTTTCGGTCACCTGCTGATGTTCGTGCACGACTTGGGCNAAGCCACCTGGTAACTCAACGTTGCCCTGGACCGAGGTTTGCCCAAAGCGCAACGCGGACTGCGCCGACGGCGCTGTTNAATTGGTACCAACTGTCGTTGGCGCCGACACAGCGGCGCCGTCTCCAGGCCTTACCGTACGCAACGCTTTGTTGAGTGAGCTAAAAATAAAATCATGCACCCGCCGGGCATCGCGAAAACGCACTTCGTGCTTAGTTGGGTGCACGTTAACGTCTACCAGCTCTGGTGGGAGCTGCAAAAACAACACGAACACCGCATGCCGACCATGAAACATGACGTCACTGTAGGCTTGGCGTATGGCATGACCGACTAATTTGTCACGGATACTGCGACCGTTCACATAGAAATACTGCTGATCCATGTAACGGCGATTGTGCTGCGGCAACCCAACCCACCCAAATAATCGGTAAGCGTCCGTGGCTTCATCGACATACATCGACTGCTCGACAAAGCTCGGCGACAGCACCTGGGCTAACCGGGCCTCAGGTTCTCCCGCCGTAAGGCTGAGCCGCTTTGTTTCGCTATTGGTCGCTTGCAAGCCGCTGGATCCCGGNCGTGACTGCACCAGAGAAAAGGCTACGTCCATGTTCGCGAGACTAAGACGCCTAAGTGTCTGGTCTATTTGTTGGTTTTCTGTGCGCTCGGCCTTTAAGAATTTCCGGCGCGCCGGGGTGTTGTAAAACAAATCCCAAACTTCGACGGAGGTGCCTTGATTATGCGCAATCGGGCCATTGCCAATTCGCTTCCCGCCATGGCTCTCTAGGTACCATCCCGCTTCTGCATCAGCGAGCGCTGAGCTGATTTTGAGACGCGACACTGACGCCACGCTGGCCAGTGCCTCGCCACGAAAACCCAAGCTACCGACGCCTAACAGGTCTTGGGCTTGCTGAATCTTGCTGGTGGCATGGCGTTCTACCGCTAGTTCCAGGTCATCGTGATGAATGCCGCTGCCGTTGTCGCGCACCCACAGCGATTCCACGCCACCAGCTACGCTGCGAACTTCGACTGCACTAGCACCTGCGTCTAAACTGTTCTCGACCAGCTCCTTAACGATAGAGGCAGGCCGCTCTACCACTTCCCCCGCGGCTATCTGATCGGCAACAAATGCGCTCAAACGATGGACTCTGGTTAACGGCATTGATTAGCCTTGCTGCGGGATGAATAAGACTTGACCAACCCGAATCTTATCGCCTCGAATCGCATTGCGACGCTTCAGAGCGTTGGCCGAAACACCGTATCTAGCCGCAATCTCTGACAAGGTATCGCCCCGGGCAATAGTGTGGCGTAACTCCTGACGGCGCGCCGCCAGCGCCGTACCCGGCGGCGGATTCGCCCGCATGTACTGATCAACGCCGTCGGCAATTGCGCGGGCAATTTTGTTCTGGTGGTCTTTTTGCGACAGCCGCCTGGCTTCTTGCGGGTTAGAGATAAACCCAGTTTCTACCAAAATAGATGGCATGTCCGGCGATTTGAGCACTAAGAATGCTGCCTGCTCGACCCGCTTCTTATGCAATCGCGTGATCTTACCCATCTGATCTAACACCGCCTGACCGGCTCCGATACTGTAGGAGCGATTGCCATCCATTGATAAATCCAACAACACGTGCGCGAGCACATCATCTTTATCACTTAGGCTGACGTCACCAACACCTCCCAATAGATCTGATTGGTTAGCGCGCTCCGCCAGCCATTTTGCGGTTTCGCTAGTAGCACCGCGATCGGACAAGGTGTACACCGAAGCACCTCGCGCAGCGGCGCTGGTGAAAGCATCCGCGTGCAGTGAAACGAACAAATCTGCACGGGCTTCGCGCGCTATGGCGGTGCGTTTACGATGGGCAATGTAGTAGTCACCAGTGCGAGTAAGCACTGCTTTGTAGCCGCTTTTAGCGTCTATTGCGCTGGCCGTACGTTTGGCGATTTGTAGCACCAGGTGTTTTTCCTGCAGTGATCTCGAACCCAACGCACCGGGATCCTCACCACCATGACCGGCATCGATGACGATGACAACGTTGCGATTGCTTGGCCGGGGCGCTGGTTTTTCCGCCGCTGGCTTACGCTGCTGCTTTGGTTTTGCCGCCGCCAAATCCACAACCAAACGATGGCCGTAAGGCGCGATGGGTTTGAGAGTGAATGCGCTGGGTTTCAAACGCTGTTTGGCGTCGATGACCAGCCGATATGCCTTACCTCGCGGGGCACCTCTAAGACCCTCAACACGCTGCAGATCTTCGGCGACGGTCGCAATGTCGAGCCCTTTCGCTAGTCGTGAGTCGCTCACGTCGATAACGACCCGATGCGGTTTTTCAAGGGTGAAGGATTTGTACTTAACCGCGGCAGAGGTATCGAATACGACACGGGTCGCGTCTGGCGATTCATGCACCCGCACACCCTGTATAGTCGCCGCAACAACGCTTAGCGACATTACGCTCGCTATTAGCGACAGTAGCGCTCTAACCATCGCTAAAAACTACGCGAGCGCGCCGTTGCGCTGGAGCTGAAGTCGCCATTTCTGGCGGCCTGTAGAGTTCAAGAAAAACCCCAACGTGCGGTTCTGGCAACCAGCCCTCGCCCCGCTGCGGCCACTCAAACAGCTTGATTCCAGGAGCATCAAGAATTTCTTCAAAACCGACAAACTCCAATTCTTCGGCGGATTCTAGGCGATATAGGTCAAAATGAAACAGATCTAATCCGTCGACGCAATAAGGCTCCAACAACGTATACGTTGGGCTTTTCACAGCACCAGTGAACCCCAGTCCACGCAGTATGCCCCTGACCAAGGTGGTCTTTCCAGCGCCCAAATCGCCTTCTAAGGTCACTAGTGCGTTGCCACCAAATTGCGCACGCAAGCGTTCAAGCAGGCTTTGCCCAAAAGCTTCGGTCGCGGCCTCGTCTACCAAAATCTGTTCTATGCGCTGCGCCAACTAGCCGTCCGCCTGTGCTAATAATTTGGGAATGTGCCTTATAACATCTGTTGCTAAGACACTGCGCGGTCCCAGCGTCTCGGCGGCCATATCTGCACTCGCGCTGTGCAGCGCTATGGCTTGAGCAAATTGCACAGCCGACGCTTGCCCGCTGGCAAAAGCTGGTGCGAGTATGCCAGCGCAAATGCCACTCAATACATCACCCATGCCTGCCGATGCCATCGCTGGGCCACCGTGAGCACATATCTGCACCTGGGTTTCATCGATCACAATCGACCCTGGACCCTTTAGCACGACCCGACAGTTAAACCGATGTGCGAGCGCTCGCGCATTGTTGATTCGGTCATTCTCTAAGACGTCCGTCGCAAGCCCCAGCAGATGCGCCGCTTCACCGCTATGCGGGGTAATGAACAATGATCGACTGGCCGGCTGCTGATCTAACCGTTCGAGCCAATAAAGCGCGTCCGCGTCCATGAGCATTGGGGTTTTCGCCTGCAGCGCCTGCCGAAACAGTTCTTCGCCCCAACTACTTCTGCCTAAACCCGGGCCGATCACAACGAAATCCGCCGCGTCCAGAGTGCTTTGTAGCGTCTGCAACTCTGGAGCCACGAACATAGCTTCAGGCAATCGAGCGAGTAACGCCGTTTGGTGCTCTGGCCGCGCGATCACCGTGGCTAGTCCTGCGCCACTACGTAACGTTGCCTCAGCCGCCATGATAACAGCGCCGCCCATCCCAATATCACCACCAATAAGCAGGACTTTGCCGCGTCGATGCTTGTATGCCGTTGGCGACAGGCCGTGAATTCTTTCGGGGTGCCAGTTCAGCAGCGATGCGGCATTCGGCGGCTGCATAAATTCACCCGCAACACCAAGGTCAACGACTTTTTGTTCGCCGACAAAAGCGACACCGGGTCCGGTATGTGCGCCAATTTTGCGCCCTACAAAGGACACTGTAAGCGCCGCACGGACAGCGACGGGCTCGCCGTCTATCATCTGCACAGCGCCGTTGTCCGCAGCGACACCGCTTGGTAAGTCCAGCGCCAATACCGCTGCAGACGCCTCGTTTATGCGCCTTATTATCGGCACGTAGGGGTCACGCAGCGGCGGCTTAAAGCCCGTGCCCAAAAGACCGTCGACAATCACGTCATGCTTTATCTAAAAAATATTAGTTGTGGGAGCTGGACCCATTATTATCGGTCAAGCATGTGAGTTTGATTACTCAGGTACACAAGCTTGTAAAGCGTTAAAAGATGAGGGTTATAAAGTAATATTAATTAACTCAAATCCCGCAACC
>NHET02000133.1 GCA_002170355.2 Gammaproteobacteria bacterium TMED92 | reverse complement strand
TGATAGAACGCTCGCCAGAACTGGCGACCATATAGCGGCTAATGCTGGTGTAGTTGGGATTAAAAAACATCCGTGGTTGCATACCCAACACATGCGCAGTCCAAGCATTGATGACACCACCATGGCAGGTCACGGCCACAGTCTGGCCACGATGCCCGGCGACAATCTCATTCAGTGTGTTCACCACTTCGGTGCAAAAGCGTTCAAAGTTGACACCACTGACCTCGCCCTTCATCAAGCGCTGCCAAGCCTCGTAGTTGTCTTTCTTCATTTGCTCGACTGGAATGTAGTGGCTCGCGGAGCGATCAAACTCCGCAACACCCTCACGCAGCTCAGGCGCAAGCGATTTGTTAGTAGACAACGGTGCCGCCGTTTGGACTGCACGCCGCATGGGACTGGAGTAGAGAAAATCAACGGGGGTATCTTGCAACCAATCCGCCACACGCCGCGCTTGCTCATGACCAACCTCAGACAAAGGTGGGTCTGCCGGGGTGCCATCTTCAGTTTCAACGCGCTCAGGCAGGCCATGCCGAATAAGAATAAGTTCCAATGTAATTACAGCTCTGTTTTTTGATATTGAGTGTTTAGCGAGTGGCGTTGCTCCCCTGGGCAATCGCCACTCAGCGGTGGAAATTGCCATGGGAGTTGGGGGGTTGTCTAGGCCTATGAGAGACCAATCAAAATCTTGTTCTGGCAAAGAGGCGGTTGTGCAATTGCACACGGCCGGACGGTTTTGCCTTTCTGCCGTTTGCCTTTCAGCGCAAAGTCGTCGACTTGAGTCCTACAACCTAGCTACTAAAGTCCAGGGTCAACAACAGGCGGCTATTTCCGGTCGCTATTGCCGGCGAGCGATGCACTAGCCCTGCGTTTTGATTGCCGAGCCAGCCCTCACCTTTAAGCAAAGCAACTTCGCCACTGGCCATGCGTTGGATGTCGGTTCCATGTTGGTACAGACCAGATTCGTGATCGGCCTTGCCTTGTCTGTTAATGCCTAACTTGTGGCGATTCACCAAATGGTGGGGCAACCATTCGGTGGCGATGCCGGTATGGGTGGTCACGAGCCGACACGGGACATGGTCTACATGGAACTTATGTTATCGCGGCACTTTTTTAACCTAGTGGGGCAAGAGCAACAGCCGTCAGCAACGCTTAAGACGTGACAAGNGGCAAAAACCTCAGTTGGCGGTTTTAGGCTCTCGCTATTCGATCCAAGCGTGTTCTTGTGGCNCGAGGTCGCAGCATGCTGTCGACGTGGATCCCCGCGCGCAAACGGCGCTTTCAGTCGGTTGAGCTTACGGCGAACCCGTCCAGATGGGTGAAGACCAGCCCCGCTCCTGCACAATCGCCGGCACATCATCCGGCAAACCAGCATCGCCGCTGTTTGCAAGCACAGTAGTCCAACGGCAGGTTGGGTTCTCGAGCACACGCGCGTAATAAAACGCCGCTTGCGCGGCTGCAAAGTCAGGATCAGTAAACGTGACCTCTAGCTCCCGAGCACCCTCGGAGCCCATGCTTTCGCAGCTTGCTAGATCGACGCTGGCCGAGGTACGTGGACACTTACCGGATGCGTCAGGTTGACGGCCACCTGAACAGACCACATCCCAAACGCGCTGGCGTTGTTCGCCGTTTTCGACCCAGCCTTTGACGATCTGTATCCGATCTAGTGGCATCCTAACGGGATCTTGGGTCGCCCAGACCCAAAAACGCGGCACATCGCTAGCAGATAAATCTGACCCCATCGGCACACCAAGTTCGTATGCCAGAGCAATGCGATCGTCTTTGGCACCGAGATCCTCGGGCAGATTACCGCCGAAAAAACGGATGCGCATGCGCGATCCACTGGTGCCGAAGGTCTCGCGACGCTGCAAGGCGTCGAAAATGTCTTCGCGAGTATTCGCCTCAGCCCACACCCCAGCAAGCCCTCCGGGGGTAAAACGGCGCATTGCACCTGCAACCGG
Source organism: Gammaproteobacteria bacterium TMED92 (assembly GCA_002170355.2). Classification (GTDB taxonomy): domain Bacteria; phylum Pseudomonadota; class Gammaproteobacteria; order Pseudomonadales; family Azotimanducaceae; genus UBA4421. The sequence continues at coordinate 11,634 of NHET02000133.1, read as the reverse complement.
ATGATCCGCCGCTAACAGTCGGTCTACCGCAAAGCCAAGGCCTTGTGCAGGCTTAAATCGCGCTGGGACATCTGTAGGTACGTTACCAGGATCAGATAAGTGAGTGTCTGTTGAGGCAATGATGCCTAATTTGTAAGGATTAGAGACGCCCTGCGCTTCGAGCGCTAGCCCGTCAAGCAATACATTGCGCAAGAACGAGCTTGGCCGCGCGCAGCGCTTATCGTCAGCGCCTGTGCAAGGCGGAAAAATGATGCCGTAATTACAATCTTCGTCGGACGCGCCAACGCTGATTTGGCACTCGGAGCCACCTTTTTGCTGGGTCACCTCGAACAGACGTTCGATCCGCGAGCGCCGCTCGAGGTCTTCACTGGAATAAGCAGAGCCGTCCTCGTCCGCGCGAGAAAACGTGAGGCCCCACGAGTAATTGGTGTTGTGTGGAATAGTCAGCACTTCACAAGGCTCGACACACGCGGCGTCGAGCTTATCGAAAAATTCCTTTTGATTGCGTACATCTAACGACGAGATCGCGTGCGGAGTTACCTCCGCACCACGGAAGATAACATTGCGATGCAACATACCCAGTTCTGTGAGCAGTGATGAAAACTCGTAACCGATTAAGGCAGTAAAACGACCGGGCTGGTTGTGCGCATTGGCGACCGCTTGCACCCGCTGCCACGTCGAGATCGCGTTCGCCTGACAACGAGCATCATCTCCGCAAATGTCATACGCGTGCGGCGCCGGTCTGGCGCCAGCTGTGGCAAAGGCTTGGTCCAGCATGGCAGCCATATCAAAATCCCCAGACCGCAAATCGCGACATTGCTCATGATCAAACTCTGGCGCGTTCGGCAGCATGGTGCACGGCAGGTGCACTTCAAAGCCCTCGGCATGGTCTGTAAGCGCCACAAAATCCAGCGGCGCGGGCAGCTGTGCCTCGGCACCAGTCTGCAGCTCGATTTTCTCGCCTTTCGCGAATCGATACGCTGAGTTCGGACCTAAGCGGTTACCACCAGCGTAAGCATCTGCCGACCAGCTCGTATGCACATGCAGATCCCCGAACAACGCGGTTCGAAGAGGAAAACGTTCAACCTCTGCGATCGGCGCAGCAGCAGGAGGAGTGGAAATATGAGTCTCTGGAATGTTGTCAGGGTCGGAGCAGCCTTGCAGAGCCAGATACAGTCCCATCAACCAAAGCAATCCAACTGTTTTAGTTAGTCTATACATAGCTCCCCTCCGTGTTTTCTGCTCGGCGCACTAATACGCAGCGCGCGTGCAGCTTGAATATGCAGTACAAATTAGTTTTGATCCAACTAAGTGACCACCTAAAGTGCATCTTTAAGCGTCCGAACCATCGCCATATTGTGCGCAAGCACCGGATTTTCCGGCAAATAACCGGCAACGCGGATAATCCAGTCCTTTAATGATGGCGCTTGAAAAACCGCCAGCTTTTCCTCTAGGCCGGTAAAAAAGCCAAACAGCAGTTGCGGCACGATTGCAAGATCGAGCATCGTGGGTTGCGCGAAACCCCCAATGTAGGGGCCTTCTCCTATATGGCCAATAAGCTCGGCCATCACTCGCGTCTGCATATCCCGAGTGCTTTCATGCATATTCATGTGCTGCTTCATGGCATGAATGAATGGTGCATTTTGTACCAGCTCGGGCCATTGGTTTCTGACCTCTTCAGGCAACGGCGTATGTGCGCTAACGATTGCTGCAAGTCGCCAGAACCTAAAACGGCGTTGCAGACTGTCGTCTTCGTCCAAGGCCCCGCGAAAATTCAACATCAAAAAGCTATGGCTCACCCAGTCGTCGATCTCAAGGATCTTTTCCCGGTGCTCAGCAGGGCATAGTGGCCGCTCGGGAAATTTTTCATCCAGCCAAAGCGCGTGATCCGAAGATTCACGACGCCATTCGTCGTCGATCTCGAGAACCGGCACTTGAGTACCGCCAAATTTCCCGAGGGTGTCCTCAGTCGCGAACGGATTCACTGGCACGTGTGTGAACGGCAACTTCTTGTAATAGAGAAAGGCCCCGGTCTTTCGAACATATGGGCTAGTGGCGTAGCCATAAAGCTTAATAGACGGCGTCATTGCAATGACTCTGCGTTGATGAATTGTTGCCCAAAGGTGGGAGAAGGCCGGCTGCGAGGGGATTGCCGTTGCAACAAGCAACCCTTGCGACCNTGGCTCAACAATAAAGGATTGGATCAAAATCTTAGGGTTATATTCGGNCAACAAAGGAATTATATTCGGCCAATAATTGCGTTGATAACACTCGGTGCGGGCAAGATTAGGCGGATGTATGTATGAATGAAGGCAGAGCGCACTTCGACTGGATGAGGCAACTACGCCCTGTTGTTGAGCAAGCTGGCAGCAGCGTCGAACAATTGCTTGCAATGTCGGGCTTAAAGCGCCCGCCCGTTGTTGGTGCAGGCGACCGCCTACAACAANAAGCCGATGCCACAGCCTTGTTGAGGAGCGCGATAAAAATAACCAACAACCCAGCGCTGCCTTTACATCTTGGCCGACAATTTGATGTAGCGAGTCTGGGTAGCTTCGGCTTTGCAATCATGAGCTGTGCGCAGATCAGCGATTGCATTCGACTTATCACCCGATATCAGAGAACCCTTGGAGCAGGGCCACGCTGGCAGGTCATCGAAGCAGATGCGGGCATAGTACTCAGAGCAATGATCACTCTCGGTAGCGCGGATCAGCGCCGAATCGCTTCTGAATTGCTGTTCNCACAGTTCTGCGCCACCACGGAGTTTTTGCTAAACCAACCGCTCTACGGCGCAGAACTGCACTTAAGCTATGCCGCACCGGATCACGCAACNGAATACCGACGGCTACTGTCTATTCCCGTGCAGTTTCAACAGCCGCATAGCCAACTCCTNCTGCCAAACAAATTGTTGACTCAGCCAGTGCGCACCGCGAACCCAGCGGGCCACGTTGTCTTTCTGCAGCAGTGCGAGGAGTTGTTGCGAAACCACAANCAGGTGGAAAACACCTCGGCAGCGGTGCGCCGATTGTTACTGCAATCGGCAGGAGATTTTCCGAATATTCGCGAAGTGGCGCAAAGATTGAACGTGAGTGACCGAACCCTCAGGCGCCGCCTCGCAGCTGAAGACAACAGTTATAGAGCAATCAAAGANGAAGTTAAGAACATGTTAGCGCAGCANTACTTGGCGCACACAGAACTTNCGGTTGCAGAAATCGGAAGTTTGCTTGACTACACCGAGACCGTAAACTTCCGCCAAGCATTTGCGCGCTGGCACGGAGAGACCCCAAGTCAGTATCGACAGAAACACATGTGANCGAATAGCGATGTTCGCTTTCCGCATCGTTTTGTCAGCCGAACACTCCTCGGTAATTAGAGTCCAGCCGGGCAATACGCAGCCTATTGAACGCGGAATATGGCTACTAAATATGGCTACTAATAGGGCTGGATGGCAATACAACTCGGCATCGTCGTCGTTGTCTCAATGCATCCAAAGCGTGGTGCTACGGCAGCAAAGGATACCGACTATGGTTCAACGACAAATACAAAAATGGGCTTTGCATAGAACGACGAATCAGACCAAAGATCTTCCCGGTCTGCATCTAACGCCATGCTCAAATTAAATGAGTGGTTAATCGCAGGTTGTCACTCAGCAAAATCATCAAAGTATTCTTTGATCTGAAACTTCCTGTCGACCCTCACAGAAATAAAATATCTCGAAGATTCTGCCGCCCAAGTCGGTGACCTCCGAAAATTCACAGCCTACATACTTTGTATCCAAGTATGCTTTTGCTGCGCCGCTGTAGAACTGTACTGTTCGTTCCGAAGATAAGGACAAGCCTAAAGAAAATGTTGATTGCAGAACGTTGAGATAACCACCGCAATCAGTGANCAGCAATCTTTCTATGGGCTGGTTTTCAATTCCATAGCATTTGCCATCGAACTCAAACTCCACATNCTCTGGAACGTAGAAAGAGTAGTCGATGGCTTTCACAAGCCCACACGAGCTTAGCAGAGTCAAAACAGCTACAACGGCAAGCCATTTGGTCATCACAGCAGACCCTCTTTCCAGTCAATAGTTACCCTGCAATACCCGCTCGCTATGGAGGGGTTTACAAGCAAAGCATCTAACTTTTCAACATCTTTANAGTAATCGCTCAGGCCGTTCGAAGTATCTTTTCCATCTTGCGTCCCTTAGCGAGTTCGTCGACAAGCTTATCAAGATACCGGCACTTTCTTGTCAGTGGTGTTTCAATGTCTTCAACCCGATAACCGCATATCACACCTTTNATAAGGCGAGCATCTGGATTTAGATTTGCCTTGTCGAAAAACTCTTCAAACGTGTATTCGTCTTTAATGATATCCCGCAAAACTTTACCTTCGAAACCAGTCAGCCATGTAATGACTTCTTGCAATTCTTTTTCACTGCGGCCTTTCTTTACGACCTTGTTCAGATACAAGGGATACACTGAAGCGAACACCATATTTGCAATTTTTTCGTCATGCTCTTTAGTAGTTTTTCCTTTGGTTGCCATGAAATCGGTTCCTCCATAACCATTATCTTACTGNCTCCGACCACTCCACCAGGAGTAGACGCAGGTACAAGCTGCCAGCCATCGTCAGTCTGCTTCCCCAGCCTTAGTGCCACGGCGTGGATGAGATGGCGGTCATGTTAAATGCCACGTTTGGCATGTTCCACCGGTGGTTAGTAGCCCACGACGCTGTGTGGTCGGACGTGATTGTAGTGCTCAAATNGGTACCTACCCCCTATGGCCTGCTGCCTCGCTGGAGATAATNGAGACCTTTTATGGTTCGCGACTTTAGTCGATTCTTGCTGTCAGCTCTGTTTCGGTAACGAAGGCTTCGATTAGCTTATTTACCTCCTCTGGACGCTCTTGTTGCACCCAGTGGGAAGCCCCGGGGAGAAATCTTATCCGCAGATCTTTCACATACTCATGTGTATTGACCGTCACAGTTTTCTCTAGGAAATCATCTTCCTCTCCCCAGACTAAAAGAGTTGGCACGGCAATAGGCTCGAACANNTTGTTCCGCCAGTTGCGCTCTCGCTCAANGTAGCCCAAGCGCCATCCACGATAGAAATTTATCATTGCTCTCAACGCCCCAGGTTGCGATGCGTTTCGCTTGTAAACNTCTACAACCTCAGGTGGAAAAGCTGCANTATTTCTATTGGTTTTTTCAAACAGTCTGCCTATTGCCAGACATTTGTTGAGNCCAGTTAGATNCTCTGGAATCCAGGGAATTTGAAAAAAAAACATGTACCAACTTTTACGCAGTTGCGACCATCCAAAAGCATCGATGAAGGAACGGGGGTGCGGACAGTTACAGACTATGAGGCGTTCTAGNGGAAGGCGGTTAACGGNNGCAAACTCCCATGCAATGACCCCACCCCAGTCGTGCCCAATAAGAGTCACCTTCTTTTTTCCGCTGGCAATAATCAGTTGCGCTACATCCTCGACAAGCGTGCTCAATGCGTAGTGTTTTACTGCACTGGGACGTGAAGTCTTTCCGTAGCCCCTAAGATTTGGAGCCCAGGCAGTAAACCCAAGCTTGGCTAGCATTGGCAATTGGTACCGCCAAGAGAAGCTGTGCTCCGGAAAGCCATGCAAGCAGATTGCTAATTCCTCACCATTCCCGCAATGGTCAACTTCAAATGTCATATCGGAACCCGCATTTATCATTGCCGTTCGAATCTCAGGGTGTCTTAGGTCTTCTGATACGACTTCCAATATTTTTTATCTCCTCAATTTGTAAAACTTAGCAGCGGCTGGTGACGCTCAACATTTCTAAATCGACAAGTCTTTTTCAACCTCAAAAGCCTGCAAAATGTCTGACTACGCCTATGTANATCCACCTGANGGGCATGGTGACCTGCCTCGCTCCTATTGATCTCCTATACTCAATTCATCTTTTTTCAGGAGAAGGATTATGAATTGGGATGCATTGGGAGCAATTGCCGAGCTTTTAGGGGCAATAGCAGTATTTNTTACATTGGCCTATCTGACAGTGCAGGTTAGGCANAATTCAAGGGCGTTGGAGCTTCAGAACAAGTTCTCCGCTGCTCAAATTATGCAGGCAAGAACCGACACATTGACCCAGGTCGTCGCCACCTCAACCACCGCCGAGAACTTTACNGCACTGCAAAAAATCACNCAAATAACAGGCCCGGAAAGCTTAGCTAATATCAGCAGCGAGGAACGAACTCGACTGACTCAACTGCTCAATATGTATAGAGGCATGTTTGAGAACATAATCGAACAATACAAAATGGGATTCTTGACCGAAGAGTTTTATGAAGGTTCCCCCGCCAAAAATCTGGCAAATTTTGCTCCAGCGTTCCTCGCGCTTAAAGTAGCCATGTCAGATGAATTTGAGGCTGAGGTGAAAAGATTAGCCTCTGGGCGCNACCCNACGCCATGAGCTCTGACGATATTTTATAGGTGCTTGACGCGCGCTTGTTTCCATTGAGTTTCCACNGGCTTTGTACAAGATGCGAGGGATCACGCTAGATAAGCATAAGACTTCGATTGAAACGGAGAAAAGTGGCTCCGCCTGCTGGGCTCGAACTAGGCGGACGCCGTCAGGCGTTCGCACGCTGATTAACCCACGGTGCTTTTCTAGTGAGAGGCTTACAGTCTGGAAGTGGCTCCGCCTGCTGGGCTCGAACCAGCGACCCGCTGATTAACAGTCAGCTGCTCTACCAACTGAGCTAAGGCGGAGTGGTCATTTGATGTTGCGCTGGNTTCANCCCAGCTGTCAAACGAGGGCGTCAGTTTAATGCTGTGCTCTACAATTGCAACACTATCGTGTGCTCTGTATCGCTGCTTCTTTGTCGAGTTTCCGGTCTAGCTTGCTCTCTTAAATACTCGCTGTAGCTCTATGCTTTCGCCGTCTGCATTTACGGTGATTTGTATTTTTAGCTGGTCATTGCTAAGCAATTGGTACCGCTCTAGCACGCGCATGTCGTTGCTTCTGGACTGAATTAGCAGATCGTTGAGTTCCCAGCCCGCGTACACCTTCCACAGTCCGCGCTCGCGCTCGCCCCAGGTGACGTCGCGGTATACGCCAGGCCAATGTTGTACGCCCATGGAGTCGGCTCCTTGCTCTATCTGCAGTCGTTTGGCTTTTAGTACTTGGAAGTCATGAGCTATGAAAGCCAGCCCAGATCCACGACTGATACGTCTGATTTCGTCAGTGACCGAAAGATTTTGGCGCATGCCTCGGGGTGGCTTGCCCTTCAGTCCCGCGGCACTGTCTGACGCGGCGACATCTAGTTGCCAGGTTCCGCTAAGATTCGTCGGCTGTGTAGGCGTGGGTTGCAGCTTTAGCCCGCCGCAAGCGCTTATCGTCAACAGGCTGAGAGTCATCGCAAAAAAGGTTGTTTTCGCTCTGGCGCCTGCTGTTGCTGTGCTGTGCTGTGGTGTTTGCATATTTCTGCTTGGGTGTTGTTGCCAAGGTTATTCGGATCCGTGGGCGCGTAAAAACTGTTGCTGTTGTTGCAACACNGTGGAAGCTTCGCTGACCAGTTCATCCATGATTTCTGCCACGGGCCGCACTTCGTCGAAGTAGGCAATGCTCTGACCGGCGCCGGAATGTATTAACGGCTCTATGTTGTGTTCCTCGATCGCCCCCAGCAGATCACCCACCAATACATCTTGCATGGGCATTTTCAACGGCTTTGGCGCTTCGTCGGCTTCCCAGGCTTGGCTCCAGCCAGTGCGCACTTGCCTGAACGGTTTACCGCTCTCCGATCGGGTTATCACGGTGTCTGCACTACCTGCTTCTTTCAACTTGGCGGTATTTACCGGATGCATGTGTCCTTGGTGTTCGCTGGACAATAGCCATGCTGTACCCAACCAGACACCTTGGCCACCCATGGCCAGTGCTGCTGCAATGTGGCGGCCCGTGGCCACCCCACCGGCCACCAACACCGGCACATCGCCTGCCGCGTCAACGATTTGTGGCACCAGCGAATAGGTTCCTATCGGTCCGGTGTGCGCTCCTGCGTCGTAGCCTTGCGCGACGATTATGTCGACTCCGGCTTGTAAAGATCGCGGCACATGATGGGGGCTGCCAATTAATGCCAAGGTTGTTTTGCCGCGGTCTTTGGCTTCTGCAATCACATCTGGCGGCGCCCCAATTCCACAGGCCATCATGTCAACATCAGATTCCATGATCACGCGTAACTGCTCCTGTTCAATTTCTGCAGAGCGGATAAAGCGCGTGCGCATGCCCGGTTCGCTGGCCTCGGGGACGTTGTAGCGTTCAATCAACTGCTGCACAAAGTCTTTGTGTTCTTGGGGAATGTCGGCNTCTACGGCAGCCCGCGAATTATGGGTCGGCATACCCGGCGGCAGTACCAGGTCGACGCCAAAGGGCTTGTCTCCAACNAAAGCGCGGATTTGCGCCAACTCATNTTTGATCTCGTGAGGAAAACGGCGGGTTGCGCCGTATACCCCGTAGCCTCCCGCATTGGTGATGGCCGCTACCACGTTAACGTCGTGTGCAAACCCAAAGATCGGCACGTCAATCGACATGCGTTTGCATAACGGCGTCCATACGGTGTTCATTGGTTCGACCTCCCTTCCCACGTGAGGTTGTTACTATACCGCTAATGTTCACCGCCGCACCCTTAGCGTTGTTCGCTGTTTTACCAAAAGTTACCGGCGTCACGCCGCTGTGCGCAGTGTGAAGCCGGTACTTGGTTGATTTGGCGTTTTGTAGCGACTGGTTATTTTGATTTTTTGCCACTAGGGCGTTTGCTGCTGGGAGCATAGGATATGCGCGCTTTGTTCGCCTCGATCACGTGACTGCCTATGCCTTTTACTTGCGACAGTTCATCGTCGTTGCGGAAGTCGCCGACTTTTTGTCGATACGCCACTATGGCTTGCGCGCGAGTCTTGCCGACCCCAACCAACTGTTGCGCCAATTCGTTGGCGCTGGCGGTGTTCAACTGCACCATTGCGCTTGTAACGCNCTTCGCCTTGGCCTCTGCGGCATAGGCGCCGTTGTGCGTGCCCAGTTGGACTAAAACTAGGGCTGCCAATAGCAGCAACAGTCGCCCTAAGACCCTATGCCGAGCCGTTAGCGCAGGCGCCACGAATGCAGCGATATAAGGTTGGGGGTTGCCGGGTTGTTGAGTGAATTGCATGGAACATCTCCTGTTTTGATGTTCCTATAGCTTAGTTATGGCGAGCGTTGCGCCTAGTGGCGATGTGCGGATTTAGCAGTAAGCTCTTGCTAACACGAAGCTTAAGACTTCTCTGCACCCTGGGTCTTTTGTGCCGCCAGTTGTTGTTGGGCTTTATCCAATGCCTTGCTTAATCGCCGGTTTGCGAAACGATAGCGCACGTTCATCCAACCGCCGTACAGCGCGCCTAACGCTACGCCAATAACCAGCGCACCTAGCAACCACCAAAATATGCTTAGAGTGAAAGGGGTCCGCCATACGGCGAAAGTTAACGCGACCTGCTGTTGGTTGACCGCCAGGGCAGCGAACAGGAAAGCGGTGGCGAGTGCCAGGAACAGTGCTATGGATTTCAGTCCGTTCACTTAGATTCCCAGCGTCTCTATCGTTCGTTTACGGGGGGCTTAGGACGGTTCCGATGAACCTTGCCCGGCATCCACTTGCGCTTCATGCAGGGCTGCNTTTACTCGGTCTCGCAATTCTTTTCCGGGTTTGAAATGAGGTACATGTTTGCTCGCCAAACCAACGGACTCGCCGGTTTTCGGATTACGCCCAATGCGCGGCGCTCGGTAATGCAGCGAGAAGCTACCGAAGCCGCGTATTTCTATACGGTCGCCAGAGGCCAGNGATTGGGACATCTGCTCCAACATGGTTTTGACCGCAAACTCAACATCTTTGCTGTTAAGTTGCGCACTGGACGATCGGGCCTGAGCCGCCACGATACGTTCAATCAATTCCGATTTGGTCATGCTGATGTCTGTCATCACCTAACCCCGTGCTTCACTCCGTTAACGCGCATATGCGTTANGGCGTTACTCGTCCTCTTCGTTTTGATTCATCTGCGCTTTAATCAGATCACCAAGAGTAGCTGGGCCAGAACGGTCGGTCTCTTGCTTCTGATGGTCGCGTACGGCNTGTCGCTCTTCTTCTACATCCTTCGCCTTGATAGATAAGCCGATAGTGCGATTCTTGCGGTCCACGTTGATGATCTTCACTTCAACTTCGTCGTCAACTGCCAACGCNGTACGAGCATCTTCCACCCGATCAACACTGATTTCTGCTGCTTTCATAATGCCAGTGACGTCTTCAGCGAGTTCGATCACCACCTCGCGAACGTCGGTTTCAATGACCTTGCCCTTAACGATGCTGCCGCGATCGTTGACTGCGGTGAAATCGCTAAAGGGGTCTTGATCCAACTGCTTGATGCCCAGCGAAATGCGCTCACGCTCGGGATCTACCGAAAGAATAATGGTCTCTACTTCTTCGCCCTTCGAATAGCGGCGCACTGCGGTTTCGCCAGGCTCGTTCCACGAGATATCTGACAGATGGACTAAGCCGTCAATGCCGCCTTCCAAGCCAATAAATATACCGAAGTCAGTGATCGACTTAATGTTACCGGTGATCTTTTCGTTCTTGCCATGGCTAACNCTGAACTCTTCCCATGGATTGGGTCGACATTGCTTGATGCCCAACGAAATACGACGGCGATCCTCGTCTATATCTAACACCATCACTTCGGTTTCATCGCCTACTGATACGACTTTCGATGGGTGAATATTCTTGTTCGTCCAATCCATTTCCGAAACGTGAACCAGACCCTCGACACCAGACTCGATCTCGGCAAAGCAGCCGTAGTCGGTAAGGTTGGTCACGGTCGCAGTGACCCGCGCACCCTCAGGGTACCGACGAATAATATCAACCCATGGATCTTCGCCNAGTTGCTTCATGCCCAAGCTGACACGGTTCTTCTCGCGGTCGAATTTCAATACGCGCACATCTACTTCGTCGCCGACATTAACCATTTCGCTTGGATGACGNATACGCTTCCACGCCATATCGGTTATGTGCAGCAGGCCGTCTACGCCACCGAGATCTACGAATGCACCNTAGTCGGTCAGATTCTTGACAATACCCTTAACGTCTTGGCCTTCTTGCATNGACGCTAGCAGTGCATCGCGCTCGTGGCTGTTCTCTTCCTCTANCACTGCGCGTCGCGATACTACGACGTTGTTGCGCTTTTGATCGAGTTTAATGACCTTGAACTCTAGCGGCTTGCCCTCTAGATGTGCGGTCTCGCGTAGCGGGCGAATGTCGACGAGTGAGCCNGGCAAAAACGCACGAATATCGTTTACATCTACCGTAAAGCCGCCTTTTACCTTGCCGTTAATAACGCCAACAACCACTTCGCTGTTTTCGCTGGCTTCTTCAAGTTGCTGCCAGGACTCGGCTCGTCGGGCTTTTTCGCGCGACAGCCGTGTCTCACCAAAGCCGTCGTCTACCACTTCCATTGCAACCTTTACTTGGTCACCGATGGCTAATGTGCATTCGCCTTCTTCGTTGAGAAATTGATTTTTTGGAATGACCCCTTCTGATTTGAGGCCTGCGTGAACGATGACCCAATCGTCATCAATGTCGACCTCCGTGCCGGTTACGAT
>NHET02000053.1 GCA_002170355.2 Gammaproteobacteria bacterium TMED92 | reverse complement strand
GACAGCCGTCGCAGGTGGGAGTTCTAGCCGCCAACCACGACCCAAACCATTATTTTCCGCCTGACTCTGCAAGCGTTGCATGGACATTGGCTCGGCAGCTACCACGACCCGAAAGACCTCACGGCCTTGTACGGTAGCTGGGACAATTTGCGCGGCTTGCCCTAGCACCAGTTGTACTTCAGCCCGACGCGCTTCCGCATTGTCGAGGTCGCCGTAACTTCCTAATACCAAACCTGCTTGTCCAAGGGCTTGACTGGATAGGACTAGGCCCATTAGCACTAGTACGCGTCTGCACAATGTTACCCAGCCCATGTTTTCCCCTCAGTAATAAGGCGCGCAAGTATAGACGCATTTACGCCACCATCGTAGGCTGACACGATGGTCTGGTTATCCGCTGTTTTATTTATGAGCGCTGTCGCTGCCGCGTCGTATTTTTTGACTCGTGGCAAAGTCGACAACAGCGAGGGCTACTTTCTTGCGGGCCGGTCGCTTACCGGAACGTTTATTGCCGGTTCACTGTTACTCACCAATATCTCTGCCGAACAGATAATAGGACTGGCGGGCTCCGCCTATGCGTTCAATCTAAGTTCCATGGCGTGGGAGGTCGTCGCAGTAGTCGCCATCATTATCACCGCACTGGTATTTCTACCCCGATACCTAGCCCATGGTTTCACAACACTGCCCGAGTTTCTCGGCGCGCGCTTTGATCAACGGGTGCGCACGGCAGTAGTGATATTGTTTTTGCTCGCATACGGCTTGGTGACTATTCCATCGGTGCTCTACTCCGGAACAATTGCCGTGGTCGAGACATTCACCCAAGAGCTATCAAGTAGCGCAGCTTTTCCCGTCAGCATGATGGTTATTGCGGGCATTGGTACGCTCTATGCGGTCACCGGTGGTTTACGCGCCGTCGCTGTATCGGACACGCTCAACGGCATAGGGCTTATTTTGTTCGGTTTTGCGATACCGATTCTGGGCTTGCACCATCTTGGTGGTGATAGCATTGCCGAGGGCTGGCGAATCGTCACCACAGCACAGCCAGAAAAGCTCAATGCTATTGGCAGTTCCACAGACCCAACCCCCTTTTTAACCCTATTCACCGGCATGTTGTTTGCGAACCTTTCGTACTGGGGCACTAACCAATACGTCATTCAACGCAGCCTCGCGGCAGAGAGCCTTGCTGCAGGCCAACAAGGTGTGTTGCTCGCGGGCTTTTTCAAGCTGCTGATTCCGTTTTTTATCATGCTGCCTGGGGTCATCGCATTTCACCTTTATGGCGCAGACATTGGCGGCATGGACAAAGCGTATCCGCGACTTGTTCGCGACGTTCTGCCCAGTTATCTGATCGGTTTGTTCCTCGCCGTCTTACTCGGCACCGTTTTCAGTTCCTTCAATAGCTTGCTGCAAAGTTCCGCAACCATTATCACCTACGACATCGTCATGCCCTGGCGCGGTCAAGCCCTCAGCGATCAAGCTAAAATCAACGTGGGTCGCTGGGCGTGCCTGGTGGTAAGTGTGATCGGACTTATGGTGGCTCCTAGCTTGCAACTTGCGCCCGAAGGCTTGTGGCAACTGATTAGGAAGTTCAGCGGCTTCTACAACATTCCACTGATCGCCATCGTTTTNGCGGCTTTATTTTTGCCACGAGCCAGCAGCAAAACCGCACTGGCTGTGGTGCTATTGCATATCCCGGTCTACACGATCATTACGTTTTTCTGGGACTCTGGTATTCATTTCATACATTGGTATGGCATCTTGTTCGTGCTTGAGTTCGGCGCCCTGGCGATATTCACCAGCGCCACGCCGCATGCCGCGCCATGCATTGACTCTCCGGTAGATCTCACGCCGTGGCGCTACCGCTGGTGGGTGGTAGCGTTCTTATGGGTGTGCATTATCGGCTTGTATGTGCTGCTATCGCCGATCGGGATTGCCGCCTAATTCTGACTGAACATATTCTGGTAACGCTGGCGTAAAACGTTCTTTTGGACCTTACCCATGGTGTTACGCGGCAACTCTGCCACGCAAACTACCGCCTTGGGCTGCTTAAAACGTGCTAACTGCTCCGCTAAGACAGAGTCAACTGTTTCTCGGGTAACCGTATCAGGCGCCACTAACACGGCGACTACGGCTTCGCCAAAGTCGTCATGCGGCACCCCTATGACAGCAGATTCGGTTACGTCTGGTATCTCGTCGAGCAGTTGCTCAACCTCTTTGGGATACACGTTATAGCCACCTGTTATGACCAGGTCCTTGGCGCGACCCACTATAGAGACTCGACCTTCGGCATCTTGGATACCCAAGTCCCCAGTTATGAAAAAACCATCAGCACGAATCTCTTCCGCCGTTTTGTCCGGCAAGTTCCAATAACCAGCAAACACATTAGGCCCGCGCACTTCTATGCAGCCAACCTGCCCACTTGGCACCTCACGACCATGCTCATCGGCGATCCGAATCTCTTGGTTAGGTAGAGCAAACCCAACCGTGCTTGGCTGCCGATGCCCATCCAGCGGGTTACTGGTGTTGATAATGGTTTCGCTCATGCCGTAACGCTCGAGAATGCGCTGCCCGGTAGCTCGCTCCCAGGCGGCGAAAGTCTGCTCCGTGAGCGGCGCAGAACCACATATAAATAACCGAACATTACTGACGTATTCAGGGTTTAGCCCTGGCTGCTGTAGCAGCCGGGTGTAAAAGGTCGGAACCCCCATTAGCACCGTACAGTTCGGTAATGCGGNAAAAACATCGGNAGCTACAAATTTGCTNTGAAAGATCATTGGCGTGGCATTCAATAGCGCACAATGGCTGGCGATGAACAAGCCGTGGACATGAAAAATCGGTAACGCGTTGAGCAACACGTCGCTTTGCTGCCAGCCCCAGCAGGCACTCAAGTTATGCGCGTTNGAGCTGAGGTTACGATGCGTAAGCATTGCTCCCTTGGAGCGCCCCGTCGTGCCCGACGTGTAGAGAATAGCCGCCANGTCCTGATCNTCGCGGTTAGCGGTTGGACACTCAATACCCGGATCAAAAATCTGCGCTGCAGTCATAAGCGAGCCGTCGCCGTGCTCGTCGAGGGTTAGACTACTCACGTCCGCTCGTGACTGCGCACCAATGAACAATGTCGGCGTTGCATCAGCAATAAAATACTCAAGCTCAGTGTCGGTGTAAGCGGTGTTGAGGGGTATATACACTGCACCAACCTTGAGCGTTGCCAAGTATAAAGCTAACGTCTCCGGCGACTTTTCTACCTGCACCATCACACGCTTGCCGGCAGTGACATTGTGCGCCACTAGCACCTGCGCAAGCCGATGCACCAGAGCATGCAGATCGCCGTAACTCCAATCGGCCCTGCCGCTCAAAATTAACGCGGGGCTTTCTGCGCGCCGCCTAAACGCTACCTCTAGAGATTGAAAAAAGTTTGACACGGCACCTCCTNATAGCCCCAGCACCAATATAAAGAATGTTTCAAAACATTGCAGCGATCGTAACCTTCTGATACTTTCCTCCCATAGCCCTGCCGGGTGGGGGATCTGAGGGCACCGCGTCCGCATATCGGACGCGCTTAGTCGGCAAATTGGNGCCGNTGGCCGCCGAATATTGCCGGCCCCGGAGCGCGAGCGCCGCGTAGAACTTGCCGCAACAGCGACAGTTNCAACGATTAGACTTGCAAAAAATGCAGGCGCNATGAGAGGNACGTCTGCGTCCCCATACTAACAACTAGTACAACACGGGGACTACGTGGCCGTCAGCAAGACGCCGGAGATCGCAGCGAATNCGCAGCACTTCGGGTCGGTCTTGGGGCGGCTTTTTCTTTTCTGCTCGCACACCANGACGATATTCATAACCGACTGTTTTTCTGCGCACGTTTTCATTACATTGCCTAGNGATGCACAACCCTACTTCTAGCGCAAAACCGTCGACGCCCGCCTCGCCTTTCTTAGTGCCAAAGATTAACTCGGCCTTCGATATAGAAATCACCTTGCCCGGCAGTAAATCCNNCGCGTTACGGCAGTTGGCTATCGCAGCGCTATGTGACGGCACCACCCAGATCAAAGGCATTCCTGAATGTGATGACAGCGCAGCGATGTTGGAATGCTTACAGCGCTTGGGCGCGCAGGTCACCAAGCACGCCGAGCACATCGCAATTACCGGCCCGATCGACTTGTCGACCCGCTCAGTCACTTTGGACGCTCGCATGAGTGGTGCATCAACACGCTTACTGCTTGGACTTGCAGCATTACGCGAGGGTGACACCCAGATTGACGGCCATGTGTCGTTACGCGCACGCACCAATCAGCCGTTGCTCGATCTGCTTGCGGCCCAGGGCTGCGTTATTGAGTCAGTCGATGGCTGTCTACCAGTGACCGTCCGCGGCAGCATGCGCCCGCAAGCGGTTTTGCAGATCGATGGTTCCTTATCCAGCCAGTACATCACTGCCCTGCTCATTGCTGCGCCGAGATACATCACCGATCAACCGCAAATTATTGAGATCACNGGCGACTTGGTTTCGAAACCCTATATCGACATTACCCTAAACGAAATGCGTAAACGCGGCGTTAGCGCGCAGTGGCAGAGTGAGCGGCGGTTACAAGTTGANCCCGGAGCCTATCAAGCAGGGACAGTGAGCGTNGAAGGCGATGCCACAGCTGCCACCTANTTTGCTGCCCTGGCCACACTGCACAGCAGNCGGGTAACCCTAACCAACCTAGGGGTGGAGAGTCGACAAGGAGACTTTGAATTTCTTCAAGTGATGGAAAAGCTCGGCGCGTCGGTTCAGCGCGCTGCTACGACTACGCAAATAATTGGGCCAGCCCGTACCTCCGAGCTTGCCCGGGTAGACATGCAAGCTATGCCCGATGCCGCATTAACGTTGATTGCGATGGCGCCTTTGTTAACCGCTTCGATTCACATCACCGGACTTAGCTCTTTGCATCACAAAGAGTGTGATCGGCTGGNATGTNCGGNCCATGAGCTGACTGTCATGGGCGCGCACTTAACGACAGGGCACGACTCTATTCGAATCAATCCAGTGGCGATCCACACTCTACANCCTCATGTCTTGACCACGTACCATGATCACAGAATGGCGATGGCGTTTTCGCTGATCGGTAGCGTTACCGGAACCCTGTCGATAGACGACAAGCAAGTGGTGAACAAGACTTATCCAGCCTTTTGGAAGGACTANAATCGCTTGACGCTGAGCGCCTGAGTAGTCCCCACCTTGCTTCGCACCAACGACCGTGCGGCTGTTACGTCTGTGTTTCCGAGACGGTGTTTACCTTGGCGTAGATGAACCCAGCTATGGCACCCGCTAGACATTGCGAAACAACGCCGACGATGGTGCGTGTAACCGCAATCGGATTGGTACCCATGAATGCTTTGAAAAACATAATCAACGCGAACATGCCCACGGCTCCCGCTAGTACAAATCCTAACGTGCGCAAATGCGGGACCCTGNGTATGACAAGGGCGGCGAGGACAAAAGCCACGAACATAGCTACTGCCATAATCGGTAGATACATGCCCCCCATGCTTAGCAGATCATGTCCGGCAGTCGCAACTCGTTCAGTAATCGTTAGCGCGACCCCCATGTCGGTGAGGTTGCTCAAATTCAATTGCGAATAGGTGAGCACTGCAAACACATAACCACCAANGATCGCAGCAAAAAACGCAATAATCCTTTTTATCAAACCGCCAACTCCTTCGTGTGAATCGCAGCGCAAGAGGCTACCATAGCTGCAGATCATTGTTAGACAGAGCATCCATGAAAACGCATGACTACATATCTCGACTCCGCAGTTACCTGTTGGCACTGTGTTTAATCAGCGCCTTTGCCCCAGTCGCAAATGCTCAGTCATACCGATTAGACACGCTCGCTGCAGATTTGGATTTCCCGTGGAGTGTGGATTTTTTACCTAACGGCGATATGTTGCTTACCGAGTTGTCTGGCTCATTACGTCGTCTTTCACCAAGCGGCGAATTGAGCGCACCTATTGCTGACGTGCCCGTTATCTACCGCGCCGGACAAGGCGGTCTATTCGACGTTTTAGTCGATCCGCAGTTCGCAATGAATCAACGCATCTTTTTGTCCTACGCCCAAGGCAATTCCAACAGCAACAACACGACAGTCGCCAGCGCTCGATTAGTGGGCGATGCATTGCAAGACATTCGAATCATATTTTCCTCGAGCCCGACCAAATACGCGGCACTCCATTANGGCGGCCGCATTGCGTGGATGCCTGACGGCACACTNATTCTGGCCACAGGCGATGGCTTTGATTTTCGCGAGCAGGCACAGAACCTANATACCAACTTTGGCAAAGTGATTCGCTTCAACGCAGATGGCAGCGCGCCGGCAGACAACCCGTTCGCAGAGCGACCCTATATTTACAGTTACGGACATCGCAACCCCCAAGGCCTGACCGTGGCTAAGGATGGCAACATTTATCTGCATGAGCATGGACCAAAAGGCGGCGACGAAGTGAATATCATCACTCCAGGCAGCAACTACGGCTGGCCCATCACCACCCATGGATTGGACTACAACGGCGCATACGTGTCGCCCTTCAAAGAGCGCGACGGCATTACCCCTGCNGCCTTTATTTGGGTGCCTTCCATTGCACCATCTGGATTAACTATTTACGAGGACGATGCATTNCCCGAATGGAAGAACAGCTTGTTCGTCGGCGCCTTAGTCAATAAGGACGTTCGCCGTCTGAGCTTGCAAGGTACCGAGGTCATTGGCGAGGAAATCTTATTCACAGAACTAGATGCACGCATACGCGACGTCCGCACGGGCCCCGACGGTTTGCTGTATATCATCACAGATGGCGCTGCTGGCAAAGTCGTAAAGGTATCACCTCGATGAGTTCAGTCAGCAAAACCACTGGACTGCTGTGGTGTGTGTTGACTGCCGTTTTGCACCACTCGGCTCAGGCTGAGCAGACTGCGGATATCGTCAACTATCGACAGTATACTGCTGACTTTGCCAGCTCTGGGCAAATTGAGAAAAAGCATCTTCAGCAGCTTTCNGCACGTGGCTTTCAGCGTATTGTTTATATCGCGTATCGCGCCCATGGCAGTGAGACCGATAATTTGAGCATCGANCAACACGCCACCGACTTAGGCTTGCACTACGTCCATATACCAGTGCCGTGGCAGGCACCATCAATAGAACATTACCGAATATTTGTCGCAGTCATGAACAGTCAACCCAAGGCGAGGACACTGCTGCATTGCCAAATGAATTATCGCGCTTCGGCCTTCAGTTTTTTGTATCGAGTGCTAGAACTCAATACGCCCACCAACGAGGCTCTTGCAGACTTGAAGNGTGTCTGGCAGCCAGATGCTACCTGGTCAACCTTTATCAATTCAGTACTCGCAGCGCATAACCACGCGACGATAAAGTTCAACGCGTAANCATTTGGCATTGTCCNGCCACGCATATAACAACGGAAGCTGCGACGGCAAAGTATTTGCACGTTGAGAATTAGCAGGGTAACTTTCGGCNTGNTNGCACNNTTTTGGTGTACAANCCGTTNCNCCTAGATTCGCNATCGTTGCCNGTTTTTGCTGATACGGTGNGGTNATGAACGCTATGGTAGNCCTAAGAGACAGACAGACAGACAGACAGACAGACATAAACAATGANGCCACGAGAAACATGAAAATGTGCCGCCNAGNTGATTGCTGTAAGTCTGCTCGGATCAACCCAGCCTCTGATAATTGAATATGCGACAACTTATATTCATAGCGACAGTGGTTNTCTGCTCAAACACTTGGGCCGCTGAAGTCTCCTGCCTAGTGGCGGATTTCAGGGCAGCACTCGANGTGCCTGCCCCGATACGCGAAGCGGCNGCACNTAACTGGATTGAAGCTCGTGCTGGCGATTGCAGCTACGAGCAACTCACCGCCATGAAAAATAATCTCGGCAACTGGATGGGTGTCGCCAATAGCAACCGCGTAACGGTGCAATTGCTCCGACATATAGAAAGCTACTTTATTGCAAAAAACGAGTGGTCAGAGAACCTGTATACCAGTAAGGCCGCTTATGTTGCCCCTTACAACGCCAGAACGCTGACCGCGACAACAAATGTGATCGTTAGCCCGCCACCAATNCCCGAGGACGACTTCGGACAGCCGGTACAGCAGAACAATGGGTACCCAAATATGTTTGATACTGCACCACCCAGNAACCAAAAGTACGGCCAACCACCNCAAACGGNTCCGAACAACAACCGCTTTCAAAACAACTACCCGNCCGCACCACAAGAACAANATGCGGATCCGAATTCCGATCGATAGCCGGAGCTGGCNAACGTAACGCAANCATNCAACAAACCATCGACCACAAGGCCTAGCTTCGATAAATAGAGCATCGNNAGTAAACGACAAGCTTTCGGNCCATTCGCCGCTACGACATCACTAATGCTTGCTTCGAGCGCTTTAACGGCGGATACCTCTACACTTAGCGCACCTNGCAATGGGTTCACGACTGAAATCTTCGATCATGCCCGCGCCAACCCTGCTGTTTACCGCATCAACAACCCACAAACACGCAGTGGAAAGGNGCCGTTTTTGGAGTTATGAAAGCCAACGATAGCAACGATCCAGAACTGCGCCGCAATGGCATCGTCTGTCTAAGGTCTAACGACGTGCTTAGTGCAGGTTAAGACACAGCAGTTCACCGTCGCCCACAGTAATCAAATTATGTTTTGAGTAAAGTCACACGGCAAAGTGCGGGGCCCTGCCCTCTGGCGCGCGAGGGGCCACAACCGTCATGTGTCCGTGCACTCACTTACCTGACAAAATAGAGCGGCAAATTCGCTCTTTGTTACATNACTAGGTATCAATGCGNCTCGCTCTGGTAGCCCCGACAGGAGTCGAACCTGTATCTATCGCTTAGGAGGCGATCGTTCTATCCATTGAACTACGGAGCCGTTGAGCTTCCAGACGCGCTATCACGACGCCGTCGAGCTTCAGAGTCTAGCCTAGGAAACTCATTGGGCGATACTCTTATGCGCCTACGCGACGTGANGGTTTGACCGTGCTATTTCGCATCTGCCCCCGTACATCGCGCTGGGTCGCAGGCGGCGAGCGATGNAAGACAACGGGCNACTCTCAAGCAATCGGCGTTACTTCTGACGGCTCACCCACTGNATGTGTTTACGCAACTGTTCATCCGCGCTTATTGCCTCAACTGTGCTGAAACGCTCCGCCANTGTCTTTTCGTCGTAAAGATCATGTAAGCCNTCGTGGCANAGTCGGCATATGCGGATGCCTTTACTGAGATGAAGTCGGGTGTACTGTCGCTTGGTCCGATACCTCTTATGCAGAGTCTTTGGCATTAAATGATGAAAGGTCAGAGCCGTGACTCGAGCGCAGAGCAGACAAGCTTCACCGTCAAAGCTGTTAGCGCAATTTGATGGAATCGCAACTTGTCGGCGTTTTCGCATCAATGCGTGCTTGGCGCGTGAGAACGGCTGCGACCTAACCGTGACCTGCCGGNGGGCTTTGTCTCGACGCGCGCATGCAGGCGTCAAGACTAGTCGNCGCCAACTCTAGCGCAATAGTTTTAAGCTGCTGTGGTGCNCCNTTAATCATTCGAGTGCGGATGGCATAAGCCATGGCCAGGGCCTGCAAAACATCCCCATTGCTGCTGGTGCCTAACACCGACAATTCTTTGTCGATGTTATTCAGCACTGCCGACAACAACTGATGTACTCTGACTGGATCCTCAGTTTCATCATGCAGATCAAAGTTAATGTCAAAGGTATCNCCAGTGGCCGTTCTGGCTTGATAAGGCAATTTCTTAGTCACGNGTCTTTCTCTTTTGCATATTTTTAACCTGCTGCCGCTCAGATGCAGGCGTTGTCTTGGGTAGCGAAGCACAACTGTGCAATGTCTCACCCTAATACGCATGTTCGAATGGCCGAATATTGCGCTCGTCAATGAAATGTTAAGGATTTAGCTNCGTGGTGAACTGTTTTGTTNGGCACCTTGCACGGCATCTTCACAGATTTGACAGCATTCTTCGCCTNTTTACCGGAGAACAATATGTTGCGTTTCTTTCGCAATCCCTGGTGGCTGTCCACCTGCGAACTGGGATAAACCACTTTCCCTGTCCCTGCCACTATTGCCGCTGAGCGCGGCAAGCCGCGCTTACTGTTTAGCTTTGTTACAACTAACGCAGCACTGGCTTATGCAGAACAACCTCGACCAGACAGNTGTGGGCACTCGGGCCTTGGGCTAGCCTCGATGTNCCCTTGTCTCGNGTGAGCACGTTGGGGTTGCCGTTTAACTCTGTGCTTTTTGTTTTAGCGGGATGTTCCGGCTGGAACCACGCACCCGTTGGCAAGCTGACGACGTCTGGACGCATGTTCGGGTCAATAGCCACACCAGCAAGACATGCACCTCGGTCATTGTATACNCGGACTAAATCGCCTTCCTTNATTCCGCGCTCGGCCGCAGCGCGGGAATGCATGGTCAGAACTTCTTTACCAGCTATCTTGCCCGCTTGGCTATACGCACTCTGATCCATTTGGCTGTGTAATCGTCGGCTCGGCTGTGGCGACAACAAGTGCAGCGGGTAAGTCTGCGCAGTCTCACCGCCCAGCCATTCGTAGGGTTCTAGCCAGGTAGCGTGACCCGGACAGTCTGCGTACCGAAAGTCCGCAATCCGTTGCGAAAAAAGCTCGAGCTTGCCCGAGGGCGTGCTTACCGGATGNTTTTGGGGATCNGCGCGAAACTCTGCCAACCAGTGATCTCTGCTCTCNTTAGGCGGCAGNTTGTANTCTCCTGCCACTACAAATTCTTCAAACTCCGGNAGCTCAAATCCCTGCTCACGCGCTCGACGCTGCGATTCTTGCCACAGNTTTTGCAACCACTCACGCTCGGATAGACCCTCGGTAAATGCCTCGGCAAAGCCTAGCTTGGCTGCCAAGCCTGTAAAGATCTCGTGGTCCGACCGCGCTTCCGCCTGCGGCGGCAAGGCTCGCTGCATAAAGTGCGCGTAATTGTCGTGACTGGAGGCGCAAATATCCTCTCGCTCTTGCGCCGTAGTCGCTGGAAAAACAATATCTGCCCACTGCGCTGTGGGCGTCCACCAAGGCTCGTTAACGATCACTGTTTCTGGCTCGCGCCATGCCCGAACCAAACGGTTCAAGTCTTGATGGTGATGGAACGGATTACCTCCGGCCCAATAAATTAGGTGAGTGTCCGGATAAGTGATGGTCTGACCGTCATAGTCGATCTGCTCACCCGGATTTAGCAACATATCAGCAATGCGTGCCACCGGTATCGCAAAAGCAGCTGGATTACGTCCTTTGCTCAGAGTTGCCCAATTAAAGCGCCTGTGGTTACTACCAATAAAGCCCTCAGCAGCGTAGCCGAAACCAAACCCGCCACCCGCTAAGCCGACTTGACCAAGCATCGCCGCCAGCGTCACCACCATCCAGTAAGGCTGCTCACCATGGTCAGCTCGCTGCAACGACCAGGCGGCCGTAACAAATGTGCGCTGGCTCGCCATCCGCCGTGCCAATTGCACCATTTCGGCCGCTGCGACATCAGCCACCTTTGCGGCCCATGCTGGCGTTTTCGGCACACCGTCCGGAATACCCAATAAATATTTTTTGAACGCCTCGTAGCCGGTGCAATGCGTGCGCAAGAACTGCCGATCGAGCAGGTTTTCAGTTTCCAGCACGTAGGCTAATCCAAGCATCAAAGCAACATCGGTACCCGGCCTTGGCATCACTATGTCCGCCTGTAACCAATCAGGCATATCTTGTTGCAGCGGCGATATGTTGCAGAACTTGACACCACGCTGCTGCGCGCGATGGAGCTCGTTCTGCGTGTTGTGTTCAGTAATGCCGCCGTAGGCNACTTGCGCATTACGCAGAGGCAACCCACCAAATGCGACCACAAAATCGCTCTGTTCTACGATGTCTTGCCAGGTAGTCTGATGCAGTTCCATCTGCGGCCACGGCGCCACAACATGGGGNAAAATGACCTGNGCTGCNGCAGTGCTGTAACTGTTCATAGCTCGGGTGCAGCCACCCATGAGATTTATGAAGCGATGCAGTTGCGATTGCGCGTGATGAAACCGCCCAGCGCTCGCCCAGCCGTATGATCCGGCAAAAATTGCGCGGTTCCCATACTCAGTTCGCACCCGCTGCAACTCGCTGGCGGCAAGCTCCAGCGCCTCATCCCACGGTACCTCAACGAATTCGTCAGCACCACGTAAGTGCCGCGCTCGACTTTCTCCGTGCAGCCACCCCCGGCGAATNCTGGGGCGCTTGATTCGGCTACTGTGTTGCACGCNGTCGAGTAAGACTTGTTTGATCTGCGCGGGATTAGGGTCCGCATCGATACCATGCACNGCGACAATCTTGTCGTCTTCTATCTCTAAGTCGTAGACACCCCACTGGGTCGCGGTGCGCACCCATGAAGCGCTGCTGTCTTTTTCGCTCATTACTCGCGCACCAGCGGCNATTGCGGACTAGNGCGACTAATCTCGGCGCAGCCGATGCAATTGGTATCCCGGCGGCGCGCGCTCGGATATTTCTTCGCTCATAGATGGCTTAGCTTGCGCCCGCATAGACTCAGCGGCGCGCGTTTCGCGTGTAAACACTGCCTCATCTANCTCTGGAAATTCGAAACTGTCGAGCGCGGAATTGCCGCGGGGCGGCGTTGTTGAACGAGGGGTCGGCGCCGGTATGCTGGTTGNGGCAGATGCATACCCCTGCATGCGCCATATCCAAGCGCCAGACAATCCAGCTTGGGCCAGGATCGGCAACACTCTGCTGGCCTCGGCCCTGGTGGCATAAGGCCCTGCTGAGATCCGATAGTTGATTCCAGCTTTGCCGTCGCTCGCGACCACAGATAGAGGTTCTGCCGTTTTAGCTTGCGCCTGTACCAGACCCTGTTCTGCCATATCTCGATTCTTGAAACTACCCACACTGATCCAGTGGTCCGCATTTGCGCCAATCGAGGCGATCCCAAGAATCCATCCAAAAGCGATTATTCGTGACATATTACCCCCGGGTTAATCGCACTATGTTAGCAGCCCCACGCCACCGGTGACACTTTGAAACAAAAGATTGTTCGTCACTTAAGTGCCTGTAAACAATGTTAAATTTTTTCAATGATAGGCGAACAATAGCTCCGACCTTTGCTTCACCAAGCGGTAGTAACAGTTCTCTTGATGAGCAGATAGTCAACGCCGCGTGTGCACTAACAGCAGCCGTGGTGAAGAACTTTGGGTCAACAAACACTCAACCGAGTCTGCGCACAGTCGCGATCGCGCGCCGATCAAGCGAGCTCCACACAAACCAGTGCCGCCGACGTTAAATGTGTTGAGGTTCGCACGATTCTTCCAGATAATGCGCGACCCACGCACCCGTGGCCAAACTGGATAAGGCACCGGTCTACGAAACCGGGGATTACAG
>NHET02000103.1 GCA_002170355.2 Gammaproteobacteria bacterium TMED92 | reverse complement strand
TCCTTCGCTGCAGACTTGGCGCCTTCTAACAGTTCGAGTTGGCGTGGATGCCAAGACCAGCGATCGGTCTTCTCTGCATCCAGGGCGTAGAATTCCTCGGTGATAGGCTCGACATGAGTTGTGATGTGATTTTGTACCGCTGCCATGAGCGGTTGTGCCTCCTCTGACATCGACAATTCAAATAGATCACTCTGTGGTGCTGACATAAATCCCCCTGTTTATTGTTGAGACGCTTGGATAAAGCTGCCAAAGTTTGTAGCAAGTATGTGCGCAGTCGGCAACTAGAAGTCGTCGTCTACTACGCGGTAATGGAAATAGCTTTGTTTGGCAAAGCGTTTTGTTGGGGGAGTTATGGACAAACTAGCAGGCAAGGTGGCATTGGTCAGTGGCGGTGCTTCCGGCATTGGCAAAGCGTGCGCGTTGCGCTTGGCGCAAGAGGGCGCAAAGGTCGTAGTCGCGGACATTGACTTGGCCCTTGGTGAGCAAACCGTTACGTCGATTGTAGAGGGCGGAGGTACAGCAAGTTTCAGGACTCTGGATGTCACCAGTGAGGAGCAGTGGCAACAATGCGTTGCTGCGACTATTGCGTTATATGGCGGCCTTAACATTCTCGTCAACAATGCAGGGATTGCCGTTGGCGGCAGTATTTTGACGATGAGTTTAGAGGATTGGCAGCGCCAACAGGCGGTTAATCTAGATGGGGTATTCCTTGGTACCAAGCACAGCATTCCGGCCATGATAGATAGCGGTCACGGCTCGGTGATCAACATTTCCTCGGTTGCCGGCATCAAAGGTTCAGCGCATTTAGCGGCCTACAACGCAACTAAGGGTGGAGTGCGTCTTTTCACGAAGGGTGTCGCTCGAGAGTGTGCTGCCAACCGTTGGCCGGTGCGTGTAAATTCCGTGCACCCTGGGGTTATCGAGACGCCGATTTGGGACAAGATGAATCCGGAGTTGTTAGACGCTGGAATGAACACAATGGATTTAGAAACAATGGCGGAGCAAGCGGTGCCTACTGGACTACTTGGTAAGCCGCTGGACATTGCTAACGGTGTGGTATTTCTTGCCAGCGACGATTCCAGCTACATGACCGGTACTGAGCTAGTCATTGATGGAGGACTGTGTGCTTAAGCATATTACTGCGACTGTGTTACTAGCGCTGTGTACCTGCAGCGTTGCTGCCGAGGACATAGATCTGCAGCGGTTGGTTAGTGAGGCGTTCGCCGCTCTCGAGTCTGAAGTGCAGAATCGTTGGCAGTTTGCTGAGACATCTGATGACGGTGAGTTTACGCGTTTTGCGCGGTACAACCCGCGCGCGCCGGAGGGTGAGACCTGGCAGTTGTTATCGGTAAATGATCGACAGGCAACCGTGGACGAGGTGACAGCGTTTAGACAGCAAAAGCGCGAGCAAAAAGAGCGCGAAGCGCAGCGTGGGGGCGGTTCAGAAGTAAATCCCCTGGATACGATCGACCTGCAATCGCTGCGCCTGCTGGATGAAAACGCTACCAGCTGGCGGCTCGGGTTTACGCCTATAGGTTCCGGCGACGGTCAAAAGATGATGGCAAAGATGCTTGGCACTTTAGGCATCAGCAAGTCGGCTTTGTGCGTAGAGTATTTAGAGATCGCTAGTCCTGGTCCCGTTAAGCCGCAGCTTGGCGTCAAGGTAGAGCACTTTCTGAGTCGGTTTGAATTCGCACCGGCGAAAGGCTCCCAAAGTGAAAATGGTCGNTGTGGGCGCCTCCTACCAACGGCGATGCAGTTCGAAATAAACATGCGCGCATTTGGCGTGATGAATATCGATCGTGCCATAAGCGCGCAATACAGCGATTACCGACTCATTNCAGAGCTTTAGTTCACTCGGTATTACTCAGGGATTTACGCCGCAGCCGCTGCATACCCACAAGCCAGCGATCGATGTTATCGCCTTTACGCCGAACATACTCCTCGACCTCAGGGTGCGGCAGCACATGGAAACGTTCCTCGCGCATGCTCTCAATCACAACGTCCGCGAGCTGCTCAGGTTCGATGATGCCATCGGTTTGACCATCCCCTAGGCTTTTGGGGGCCATTNCTGTATTCACTCCCTGGGGGCACAACACTGACACTCTAATACCGTCATCCGCGTGACTGATGGCAAGGAATTCTGCGAGTTTTACCGCCGCTGCTTTAGTCACGGTGTATGGACCCGAGCCAATCGCTGCGAGTAATCCGGCAGCGGAGGCGGTGTTCAACAAGTATCCGGAACCTCTTTCGATCATGTGCGGCAGCACCGCTCGCGCCGCGTACAAGTGCGACATGACGTGCAGTTCCCATTGTTGTTGCCATACCTCGTTCGCCGCATCTGTCAGCAGGCCGCTGGCGCCCGCGCCGGCATTGGAGCAAAAGATATCGACATGACCAAACTGCTCAATCGCAGNGGTCGTNAGCGTGCGGATGGCTATTTCGTCAGTTACATCGCAAGCCTGACCGTTGCANCGTTGGCCANCAGGATCCACGCTTNCNGCTGCCGCCTGGACGGCGCTTTCGTCTAGATCTGCNAGCACCACTGCTTTCGCGCCTTCGCGCAAAAACGCTGCTGCCATGGCTTTNCCGATGCCGCCGCTGCCNCCAGTAATGACTGCGACCTTGTCTATNAGTTCCATGCTACCTCCTGCTCTGTAAGTACGAGTGTATGTGCTTGAGCTGCGCGAANATGCATCGCGAACATCCCTAAACCTACGATATTGANTAACCCCACAGCCACAGCGAAAGCACAAGCACAGCGAACAACGTCACCCAACCAACCACAGGGTCCGATGCGATCGGCTCAATNTTCTAGTTCACCGACTATCGGTCCTNATCAGATTCAGCACGTTGAAAAGCGACGCGGCCGCCAACAATAGTGTAGTCCACTTGTATATGCTGAAGCTGGCTGTCTGGAACGGTCAAAATGTTCTCTGACAGCACCACAACGTCAGCGAGTTTACCAATCTCTAGTGATCCCTTAACGTCTTCTTCAAACGCTGAATAAGCGTTCCCCAAGGTGTAACTGTGTAAGGCTTCAAAGCGAGTCATCGCTTGTTCTGGATAGAATGCATCACCGTTCGCCATCACCCGGGTTACCGACGCGGCATAGGAGGCAAAAGGATCGACAGCCTCAACTGGAGCGTCGGTACCGTTATTTACTTTCACGCCGGCGTCCAACAAGTCGCGCCAGCGATAGCTGGTCGCTCGTGTGCGTGCCGTGCCCAGGCGAGTGCTTATCCAAGGGCCGTCTGAGGTGCAATGAATCCCTTGAATCGCGGCGATAACACCTAGGTCAGCGAAGCGTGGGATGTCCTCTGGATGAATATGTTGGGCATGCTCAATACGCCATCGCAAGTCCNTTCCGCTCTCATCATTGCGCTGCCAAACCCGTTCGTAAAGGTCCAATGTTTCGCGGTTTGCGCGGGTGCCTATGGCATGAGTGTTGACCTGGAAACCATTTGCCAACGCAAGTTCGGCGCTGGCCTCAATGTCTTCCACCGCTTCCAACACCAAACCNCTACTGTTAGGTAGGTCGTCATATGGATTCAAAAGCCAAGCACCATGGGCGCCTAATGCCCCATCGATTTGTCGTTTGATCGATCGCACGGTCAAAAAGTCATTTGCTTCATAGGGCATGTAATAGCTGCTGAGCCGCTCAGCCAACTCNTCATGGTCGCGGCTGCGCACCATAACGTACAGTCGAATTGGCAACTGGTTTGCGCTTTCCAGCTCGCGCAAGAAATCAATTTCNGCAAAGCTCGTTCCTGCGTCATGGAAAGAGGTTATGCCATGGGCAAGCGCCAGTGCACCCGCTAACTGAACCTGTTGGATAAGATTCTGCTGCCTTTGAGCGTCGGTCATTANCGCCATGTAGTCGGCGATACTGCGCTCTAGCAAGTCTTGCGCGTTCTCCCGTAGTAACCCTGTGGCGCGGCCCTGAGCGTCCCGCACAATAGTGCCGCCAGCCGGATCACCGGTTGCTGCATTGATATTGGCGGCGCGCAATGCTGCAGCATTGGCAAACGCGGCGTGGCCGCTCGCGTGTACCAAGTAGACTGGATTATCGGGTGAAATCTGATTCAGCGTTGTGTTGGTTGGAACGCCGTCGACCGTGGTGAAGTCTTCGGGTTGCCATTTGTCCTGATGCCAACCACGACCAAATATCCACTCGCCGGGTTTTGCACTGTCGACGGCTATCGCGACCTGGCTGACGATGGCGCTGAAATTTTGTGCTTGGGTCAGGTCGAGTATTTGCTGAGCACGGCCAAGGCTCAAGAAGTGGCCATGGCCCTCGATCAATCCCGGGATTACGGTGCGCCCTGCAAGTTCTATAACGTCAGTGTCTGCGCCGATATAGGCGGCGATCTGCTGATCGCTGCCTAACGCCAGAATTTCATTGTGTTTTATTGCTATTGCCTGGTGTTGGGATTGCACCGAGTCAACGGTAATTATAGTCCCATCGCGCAATACCAGGTCGGCTGCGACGGTTGCGGGTTTCGGTTCTTCTGACTTTTCTGCTGCGCAGCCCAAGAGCAAAAACAGTAACGTTGGAAAAATAATTATTAACTTCATCGGCGACCTCGCTGGCTAGTCAGTGCAATATGTTTTGCGCGATTGCGTTGTTGCGTCAGCACACTTTACAGCAGTAGCCGGCCGCTATTGCGCGTATCCTGTCTGCAGAACTGCAAATTGGGTCAGAAAATCCTTACGAAGTTCGCACCCTGCAGACGGTTATTCACGACGCCGTTGTATATGGAGCCAAAGGTGTAGCGCAAGCTCACGCCAAGTCTCGTTTCCGTATCCGTATTCAGCGCAGCAGACCCAAGCAGTATGTCGGATGTGGTAGCGCTGGCATTCGCCAAATAGATTTGATCTTTAATCAGCGAGCTTTGGCCCCAAATGCTGACAGACAGCCCACGCGTTACTCGATAGGAGAGGTTGCCACCCACAGAGACTCGATACAGTGAGGGGTCGTCAAGCATTTGCGCGCTGCGCAGCTCTATAGATACGTCGCCCCAGGTTTGTTCCAAGTCGAGTTCGGCAAATATCCCATGGTCTGCCCGGGTCTCCTGCAACAGCCCAAAAATAGTGCTTTGTTCATAACTGAAGTCTGTCAGGCCCATGAAATAGCCGAATGTCAGTGCCTTCTCCGCGGAGAGGCTGTACGGATAAACGTTGTACTCTAGCGCTGCTGCCGCGCGCAGGCCTTGCTGTAAATTCCGATAGGTAGATTTTTGGCTGCTCAAACCAGCACCGACGCTCCAATTCTCTGTAATNGACTTGATAAAGGCAGCCTCCGCGTTAGTTCTAGTGGTGTTATCCTCAATCTCAGACGCGTCGTCTAAAACAAACCGTCGGTTCTTTTGATTGTGGCCGATGCCNAGCCCCATGCGCCAAGCGTCAGTGACGCGGTTGGCTGAGAACGACGTCCACATCTCATCAAGCTTGCGACTGTCCTCATTCTCCATACGNCCACCAACTTCACTGCGAAACACCCAAGCATTCCAGGGGTCGCGATCAGCAACCGTGGTTTCGAGTGCGGGAGTCGTCGCTAGCGCGAAGTTCACGGACATGCTGTCTGCCAGGTCGGTCGATAGCAGGTACGGAACCAACCCGAGCTTTAGCTTGTCGAGTACCGCCCGGCGCTCTTGATCGTTGGATACGTTGTTTGGTGTCGCGACCTGCAGTTTATGGTCCTTTGTTGAAAATGTGCCGGCCCCGTACAGCAGTATCTCGTGGCGCCTGCCGCCAGCGCTGCGCTGTTTAGTGATTAGGGCGTGTACGTCAGCATCTTTTGGATCGCGTACAAAATTTAGAAAGGCCAGTTCCCTGCGAATGAACTCGCCGTCGCAGCTGCGTTTTTTGCAGTCGAGGAAAACTGACAACTCAGCTTGGGCTACGCTGGGTAGCGCTGCCGCGCAAAGCGATGCGAAAACTAAGCCCGCACGGCACAAATGATTTCCGATCTCAGCAGTCATAAGTGTCGTGACCCAGTTGCGCAAAATGGTGGCTCCTTTCAGTANAGCGGCGCAGCCTAGCAGGCTTCGATGTCCACCAAAAGCAAACAAATTGGCGGTTGCGTTGCAATGCGCTGGTTTCACATAATTTNGTTTAGGGCATATGAGCGAGGAGAGTGAATGTCAGCGCCAATAGAGTTTTCTTATGACCATATCGCAGCGAACTCGCCGANANAGGANCAGCTGTTTCGCGATTTTCTGCGCAGTGGTGAGCCTNTCAAGTCATTACTAAAGAATAATCCTTGGCTNTCNCCGCCGGACCTAAAGCAGCCATTGACNTGGGNTGAGGGTCGGTACTGGGATACCACTGTGGCCCGTAAACACGACTATTGGAAGCATGTCTCGTTGCCGCAAGCAACTAGAGATATACAGCAGTTGCGGCACGATTTTTTGCAGTGGGGCTATTGCCTAATTGCGGATGGTTTGTCGGCGCAACAGTGCAGTCGCTTTTATCGGCGTTTGTATGAGCAAGCAGAGGGCGAGCGNTTGGCNGGCATTGATCAACAAACGCCCACCGGACAGTACGTAAANACCTTAGTCAACAAAGGCGAGATTTTNGTTGGCTGTATCGAGCAAAGTCCAGATTCTGTGCAAGCCGGACCGTTACTCGTACAGTTGCTAAACGAGACGCTGGGTAAGGGGTGGATTTGTCATAGCTTCTTGGCGAACGGCGCCGACCCAGGGCGTTACCCCCAAGCCCTGCATATAGATCAGGGTCCATTGTTGCCTTGGGTCACCATGGAAGCGCCGGCATTGGTGAACACAATGTTCATACCCCAGGATGTCAACGAAGAAAATGGTGGCACGTTGATTATCCCAGGATCGCATAAGGATATGATTCAAGCTGGCCGCACAGGACAAATTGGTCAGGTCAAACCAACGATCAATCTCGAAGCCCAAGCTGGGACCATCATGCTGTTCGATGGTCGGTTGTTACACGGTACGGGGGTCAATCGATCCGCAAAACCGCGCTTTGTCGCCACCATGAGTAACGTCAAACCGTGGATGCGCACCCAAGAGAACTGGGTGTTGTCGGTCGCTCCTGATGTTTTGGCGACCGCAAGCGACACACTTTGCCATCGACTGGGTTTACAGGCGTTAACTTATGGCGCAACGGTAGAAGGGTTTGGTTTGGGCGCAAACGGCCGTGAAGGGGACCCTTGGGGGGCGATTCGCCCATTTCGCGAGGCGTATGACAATGGTTGCTATCAGCGCGTCAGGGAGCTGTCTAAAAGTGTTAACCCAGACGATTTGGCGCGTTCCTACACGGTGGCATCGGCAACTGCTGCGGCGCGGCAGCGGCCGTGAAGCTCAGCTCGTTAGACGGCTAACTGTCACAAATCTATAACCGCTCTGAAGGATCGGTAAGTCATGTTAACGAAGTGAGAAGGTTTAGGGAATTTTCACGCCTTGTATACTTTTNATTGACAAATGAATATATTTTGCACTGGTGACATAGGTAACTTTTGCCAAGGAGAAGCGAGTGAAGCTAAGAATGGTAATGAGCGTGTTGACCGCAGCTGCGCTGACGGCATGCGGTGGTAGTGGTGGCAGTAGCAGTTCCGACAACTCCGGTGGCGGTGGCGGTAATAGTACCCCAACGAATAGCGCTCCCAGCTTTTCCAGTGCGGACACCGCTTCTATTGCTGAAGGGCAAACGCTCGTTCTGACCGTAGAAGCGTCTGATGAGGACGCTGATGACACTTTGAGCTTCAGTTTGGCTGGGGATGACGCGGCATTATTTTCCTTGAGCGATTCAAACCAGCTCGTGTTTAAGTCCGCGCCGGATTACGAAGCCCCGGCAGATACAGGTGGCAATAACATCTACAACATCATCGTTGCTGTCAATGATGGAACCGAGGAGGTGACCCAAGCGCTAACAATCACGGTTACCGACGTTGCATCGCCCGCGTTTACCTCGGCGTCAACCTTGAGTGTAGTTGAAGGCGGTACCTCTGCGCTCACCATAGAGGGCACCGGTGCGATCGCTCTTACTGGCGGTGCGGATCTCGCGAAGTTCACGCTGTCGGCTGCGAATGCGCNGACCTTTAATGTCGCAACGGACTTCGAAACACCTTTGGACAGTGGCGGCGACAACGTCTACAACCTCACCTTTACCGCAACAGAGGGCACAGAAACTTCAACCCTGGATCTAGTGATAACGGTTGTCGACGCTTTCGAGGGACGAGTAATTGACGGTCCGGTATCGGGCGCTACCGTGTTTATTGATGTCGACGGCGATTATGTTCAGGNTGCAGATGAGAAAAGCGTAATAACCGACGCGAACGGTTTGTTTTTTCTAGAAAAAGGCGAGGTGAGTATCTCGTCTTCATCCAAGCTTATTTCGGTTGGTGGTACGGATACCACGACCAATAAAGCCTTGCCAGATTTAGCGCTAGTGTCTGATGTNCCCACGTCGGCTGCGGCATCCGCGTACATCACACCCATATCTACGATCATCGCGGCCGCGGCCACAGCAGAAGCGAAAGCTGAAGTGTTAACTTCTCTTGGTATCTCTGCTGAAGACCTAGGCGTAAGCGCTGCGGACACCGCCGCCGTGGTGCAAGCGTTCCTCACCAAGGACGTGTGGGCTGATTCAGTGGCCGGTGATGCTGTTGCCCAGGCGATCCAAACGAAAAACGTGCAAATGACAGAGGTGCTAGTGTCCGCGGTAAATGTTGCAGACACCTCCGACGCAGCGACTGCGGTCAGTCGAGCTGTTGCGATGACGAAATCTTTTGCTGAAGGTTTGGTTGTGCAAGCGGCAGCGGGCAACAAAATCATCAACGCAGAGACTGGGGCAGACGGAACCGTGTCGTTTAAGNTCGTTGAAACGGTGGTCTCTGAAGCATTAGTCGTCGCGGTGCAATCCTACACTGCGCTCGCCACCGTTACAGACACCAGTCTAGATACCTTAGTGGCTGATGGCGATGCGTTAGCGGCATTTGCTGATGATCTGACCGCAGTAATTACTCAAGTCACCGATCAGCTTAATTTTGCCGACGTCACGGCTGCGAGCATAGCGACTGTTATTAGCGCTGCTAAAAACAGCGTGGAAGATGCAGTGGGCGGTATCGCTACAGCGGTCGTGGCTGCAGATGCGACCGAACTCGCAGCGTATGCGTCTGGATCCTCGACATCGACAATTGCGGCGTCTGTGGCGACCGCTGAAACAAATGTGGTCGCAACTGTTGCAGAGGCGGTCAGCGAGGTCGCAAGTTCGGACTCGGAAACGGCCGCTGATCTAACCAATAGCGGCTATTCATTGCCAGAAACTATCAGTGTTTTGGCCACGGTGGAGTAAAAAAAGAGATGCTTAGAATTAGAAATTTGTTTTTNGTTGCGACGCTNTTTTTTNCACAAAACGGCCTTGCCGACACTCAATTNGAAACNGATCCGCAAAACTTTTATGTGGACGGACAGT
Organism: Gammaproteobacteria bacterium TMED92; assembly: GCA_002170355.2. Taxonomy (GTDB): domain Bacteria; phylum Pseudomonadota; class Gammaproteobacteria; order Pseudomonadales; family Azotimanducaceae; genus UBA4421. The sequence continues at coordinate 1,704 of NHET02000103.1, read as the reverse complement.
CAATTAACAAAGCGCTAAGCACGGTNAATAACATCATGTGTATGGTCTCTGCTATGCGTCCGGATGCGTTTGTAAACGATGGNGCGTACGCGGCTACGATCTACGAAGAAGATTGTGAGACTGGCGCTGCCGACGCCAGTTCTGAGCAGTCTGCGGCGACNGCAACGAGTGCTGCCTCTTCGTCAACTGCATCGTCNACNACCACCACTACAGGAGAGGGCAAAACCGCCAATACCGCAGTTCTGCAGGTGTCTCGATTGAACTCNATATCACCGGTCAAAACTCTGGCTTGGGTGTCTGTTCCAGCGCAGAACCCAGATGCCGAAGACGAATTCGACATGAAGATTTACGCAGACGTTGCGCAAACCGGTGGCGTCACGGAGACCTCTCCGAATGGCGACTTCGAGATGAATTTCTCCATGCACGTTGATGGTGCCAAAGGCTATCTGCGCGACGGCGACTACCTCGGCCAGGGGTATATCGAGGCCTCGGGTGGGGCGATTAGGTTCAAAGAGCGGTTGCGCAACGGCAATAACGACATTGCTGCAGTGTTCTTAGCCAATGGGGACAAGCGCGGCGTCTACAAAGAATTTGCGGGATTTAGCTTATGGGACGAACAGACCATGGGGCGAGCACCTTGGTGGGAACCTGGTTGGTGGGAGAGTGCGACTGTGGAAGAACGGGAAGAGGCGAATTCGTACTTTGTAGAGGTTGAGGCGGTATACCAGTTCTACCTCAGCGCCGCAGACAAGGGTTATTGCCGGCGATTGTCAGAAGCGTATCAACTTGACTGGCCGACGCAAGATCAAATCTTGGCTCGTGAAGCAGAGGAATTCGCTAAGGAAGAAGCAGCGCGCGATGCCGGTCAAACTTATGAGATTGACTGGGATTCCATTTGGCAACCTACTAAGACGCCTGTCTACGAGGTCGGCGGTATTGACGAGACCACTGGAGCCTACGCTAATGCTGGTTTGGTTGTTGGTGAGGAATGTTTCACCGTAGATCGTGCAAAAGCCCAACGCAACGTCCATCGCTATGGCGTCTACAACACCGACGGCAGTCGGCTCGCTAACTCTAACCCAGGGTTTCCAATGCTGGCTGAGGTCGATCGCGAGTTAGAGGATGGCACAACGGTTAAAGATCGGGTCCATGCCTGGGCAGATTATTGGGGTGTGCATGTTGACCCGAGAGGGCGCCCGCTGATAGATGAAAATACGATCTTCGAGCGGGAAAACCATGGCTACGTGGCATCAAGTGATACGGTCAAGCAGCAATTCACCCTGCGAACATCCGACCTGCGTATCGAGAAGCGAACTACCTCCTACGTGGCATTGAATGACATCGACGGTATTTCGCTTGCTTGGCATACAGGGGATAGTTGGTGGCGCACCGAGTTCCAGTCTCTGTTTGGTGATCAGGCAGTGCTTCTGGATCAATTCCAAGAATTTGAGGGTAAGTTTGACGCTGCGACATCGACCTTTACCTTTACAGAGGGCATCAATTTTGACGGCGGTTATGAAAAGAAAAGTCTAACGGACGAAGGTTTTGAAGCCATTTCGTTTACCACAACAGAGTGGCAAAACTCGATGTTCAAGGAATGGGGCGTGACCATTCAAAACAATGAGGATGGCACGACGACCAAAATCAAGGAGGATTGGTACCATAAGGAGGTTCGCAGTCTAGGCGTGTGGTCGCATGATACAC
>NHET02000018.1 GCA_002170355.2 Gammaproteobacteria bacterium TMED92 | reverse complement strand
CTCGACTGGCATCAACAGGCATCAGCCAGCGTTGACAGCCTCTACCATTTGGCTGTCGCTTACCGGTATTGCAATCAGGTGTCGGAAGCCCTGGCGACCATCACTAAGTTGCATGAGTTGGCGCCGCGCTTTGGCCGCGGCTACCAGGAAGCCGGTTATATTCACCTAGCCCTGCGGCAACCGGAACAAGCCTTACGAGCATTTAACCGCGCGGTGGTGTTAAACGACTCGTTGCTCGCCAGTTGGCGTATGGTGATCAAACTCTGCACCCGCCCTGAGCACACGGACCTGCGCAAACAAGCGTTACTGCAGTCCGAAAAGCTCGCCGCTCTGCCTCCAGCNCTGCTATCAGTGCGCAATGCGACCGCCGAGGGCAAGCTGCGGAAAGCTGAGGAAATATGCCGACACTTTCTGCGTCAGAACCCAACACATGTNGAGGGCATGCGCTTGCTCGCCGATCTTGGGGTGCGCTCTGAGGTGCTCGACGATGCAGAGTTCCTACTGGAATCGGCGCTGAGCTTTGAGCCACACAATCGTTTCGCGCGCTTCGACTACATGAACGTCCTNTACCGAAGGCAAAAGTACGCCCAGGCCCTTGGCGAGGCGGAGCATCTGCTTAACTTGGAGCCAGAAAACGCACAGTACCAAACGGGTTATGCCAATCAATGTGTGGCGATAGGACGCTTTGACGAAGCCTTGAAGATTTACGATCAAATATTGCAGCGATTCCCAGAGACTGCTCCCATTCACCTGTTGCGCGGTCACGCACTCAAAACCGTCGGCCAAACAGCTGAGGCCATCGACGCCTACCGCCGATCGTATACCGCCAACCCAATGTGCGGCGACGCCTTTTGGAGCCTGGCAAACCTTAAGACGTTTCGCTTTACGCCAGACGAAGTTGCAGCCATGCAAGAACAAGAGTCCAGTGCCGAATTAGAGGTAGACGACCGAGTGCACTTTTGCTTCGCNTTAGGCAAACACTTTGAGGACGTTCGCGATTACGCAACCTCATTCGATTATTACAATCGAGGCAACGAGTTACGCCGCCAGCAACTGGGCTTTTCGGCTTCGTTATTGTCGTCGCGCTTGGCGCTGNAAAAAGAAGTCATGACTGCAGATTTGTTTACCCGCTATACAGGCAGTGGCTGCCAAGCAGCCGACCCTATTTTTATCGTCGGTTTGCCAAGAGCGGGGTCGACTCTGCTNGAGCAGATTCTTGCCAGCCACTCACAGGTTGATGGCACTCAAGAGCTGCCGAATATTGGCGCCCTGGCGTACAAATTAGATGGTCGCCGGGCTATAGATGATGACCCAAGATACCCTTATTGCCTGCAAGACATTGATCGAGAGGAGCTNCAAAAGTTCGGCGAGCAATTTCTTGCTGACACCCGTATACACCGCGGCAACGCGCCGTTTTTCATCGACAAGATGCCCAACAATTTTCGCCACATCGGCTTGATTCATCTAATTCTGCCAAACGCTCGCATCATCGATGCACGTCGTGAGCCAATGTCTTGCTGCTTCAGCGGTTTCAAGCAATTGTTTTCCAGTGGCCAAGAATTCACTTACGGCCTAGAGCAAATTGGTCAGTANTATAATGACTATCTAGATTTGATGGCCCATTGGGACAGCGTCTTGCCCGGTAAAGTTCTGCGGGTACAGCACGAAGATGTGGTTGCTAATTTGGAGGGGCAGGTGCGCCGCTTGCTGCAATTTTGTGGGCTGCCGTTTGAACAGGCCTGCGTAAACTTTCACGACACCGAGCGCAGCGTTCGCACCCCCAGCTCGGAGCAAGTGCGCCAACCGATTTTTACCACTGGCTTAGAGGCTCATAAACCGTTCGAGCCTTGGCTTGCGCCGCTGCAACAGGTTCTCGCACAACGCGACGCCACCTAGCAGCAATCAACCAATGCAGAGCTGTTGGTTGTCGCTCCCCTAACCGCCTTCAATACGCGGAATCAAAAAAACTTCGGCGTCATTNGGAATTGCTATCGTCCAATCATCGCGAAAAATTTGGCCATTAATGGAGACCGCGACGCCGCGGTCTAAGTGTTCTTGAAAATCTGGATAGCGCAACAGCAGCGACTGCATCATTTCATCAACAGTCACTGCTTCGATTTCGATNCTGTCCGGGCCGTCACCGACCCGGATCATACTGCTGAAGCTAACCCGCATCCTGCGCGTCGAGCGCTGCAAGCACCCGCGGCGGCGACATCGGCGCATGGTTCATACGCACACCGGTGGCGTTAGCAATTGCATTCCCTACAGCACCTAGTGGCGGCACGATAGAGGTCTCGCCAACACCACGAATGCCATAGGGATGATTCGGATTTGGCACCTCGAGTATTTTCGTGTCAATGAACGGCACGTCTGAACAAACCGGGATGCGGTAGTCTAAGAATCCAGGATTCTGTAGTCGACCATCATCGCCGTAGATGTACTCTTCGTTCAAAGCCCAGCCTATACCTTGAGCCGCAGCGCCTTGGAACTGGCCCTCGACATAGTCCGGATGAATGGCTTTACCAGCATCCTGCACTACAGTGTAGCGAACTATTTGTGCNCGGCCNTGTCTCGGGNTCGNCTGTCCACGTCGCAGATATGGCTCGCAAAGCCCATTCCTGCGCCGTCAGCCACCACCTCGTTGTGACCCGCAATTGGGCCGCCTGTACGACCGGCCTTGGCGGCGATTTCCTTCAAAGATAGCGCAGGCAGATTATTGTGCATCTCGCCAATCGCNACCGCGTGGCCATCTTGCCAGTCCACGTCTTCCTCCGGAATACCCCAGGTTTTCGCTGCGCGCTGTTTTAGCACTTTGATGGCTTCGCGCGCGGCAAAAATAGTCGCCATTCCTGACGAGAACGTGCCGCGACTGCCTTCCGTCGTATCGTTATGACCCAGCGACGCGGTGTCACCGATGTGAGTCTTTACCTGGTCGTAGNTGATGCCCAATTCTTCTGCCGCGATCATCGCCATAGANGAGCGCGCGCCACCCACATCCACGGTACCAACACTTAGGTTAACAGTGCCGTCGGCGCCAACGTTTAAGTCCACGCAAGTCTGACCACCAATGTTGAACCAAAAACCACAGGCAACGCCTCGGCCTTGATTTTTCTTTAATTTGGCGCGCATGTGAGGGTGCGCTTTTACCGCTTCCAAGGTGTTTTCAATGCCTATCGGTCCATAAATGGGCCCATAGGGGGCTTGCGTGCCCTCTCTCGCGACATTTTTCAATCGCACATCAATGGGACTCATGCCTATTTCTTCAGCAATCACATCTAGGGTGCTCTCTACCGCAAACGCCGCCATAGGTGCAGAGGGTGCGCGATAGGCTGCAACTTTCGGTCGATTGACTACAACGTCCCAACCAATGGATCTGTTGTTCTTGAAGTTATAGCAAGCAAACGCGGTCATGCACCCAAGCATTGCCCACGTTCCAGGGAACGCGCCACCCTGATAACGCNTTTCTGCGACGGCCGCGGTCACGGTGCCATCTTTCTTCGCCCCCATTTTGATATCAATTGAGGTGGAAGATGTTGGGCCACTCGCACGGAACACTTCTTCTCGACTCATTACCAGCTTTACCGGCCGATTCGCCTTACGCGACAAAGCCAAGGCAACCGGCTCTGCCCAAACATGCGTCTTACCGCCAAAGCCGCCGCCAATTTCCGACGACGTCACTTTGAGTTTGGCTATATCTAAGCCGAGCAATGTTGAGCAGACATTACGGAANGTAAAATGCCCTTGCGTGGTCACCCAAAGCTCTGCAGTACCGTCTGGGTTAACCGACGCCAAGCACGCATGAGGCTCGATATAGCCCTGATGCGTTTGCTCTGTTTTATACGAACGCTCCACCACCACGTCTGCTTCTGCAAAGCCTGCTTCGACATCACCATAACCCATCTGCGTGCGTGCGCTGATGTTAGATGGTTGCGTTGGCTTAGGTTCCACTCCGCGGGTAAACATATTGCTGTGCAATACCGGCGCGTCTGGCTTCATTGCCTCATCAACGTCTGTAACGTGGGGCAGTTTTTTGTACTTCACGTCGATCAGCTTCAAGGCTTTTGCCGCGGTCTGTTCATCTATCGCCGCAACTGCCGCTACCGCATGGCCATCGTACAGCGCACGCCCGCGCGCCATACAATTCTCTAGAATATGCGCCATGCCCTGATCACCATTGGTTAAATCTGGCAAGTCTGCATTTGTGATTACAGCCTTTACGCCTGCGAGTTTTTCTGCCTTCGCCGTATTGATTTTTACTATTTGGGCATGTGGGTGCGGCGAGCGCAGAATTCTACCGACCAAGCCCCCAGGAGCGCTGGCGTCAGCACCATAGCGCGCTCTACCTGTTACCTTATCAATACCGTCAGGACGCTTAACTCGCGACCCTACTACTTTATAGTCTTTTTCTACGTAACGATTATCGTGTGTCATGATCTTTCCTGTCTTGCTCCATGCAGCCTAACGACGGCCGTTCTTACGCATATCTTTGGCGGCTGCTTGTACCGCCCGCACGATCTTGTCGTAACCTGTACAACGACAAAGATTACCCGCAAGCGCGTAACGAATTTCTGTCTCATCTGGGTTGGGGTTGCGTTCCAGTAGCGCCTTGGCGGCAACCAAAAAACCTGGGGTGCAGATACCGCACTGAAGTGCGGCGTGCTCAATAAACTTCTCTTGCAACGGGTGTAATTGATTGCCCTGGGCCAGCCCTTCTACGGTTTCAACCTCGCGACCTTCGGCTTCAACACCCAACACCAAACAAGAACACACCAATTGGCCATCTAACGTCACACTACAAGCACCACAATCACCGGTACCGCAACCCTCTTTAACACCAGTAAGCCCAACTCGATCTCGCAATGCGGTCATTAAACTCTCGTCTGTAGGACACGCAAACTGCACGGCATCACCATTGACTACGGTAGACACCAATGTGGCATTACTCATGACTTTCCTCCCGCTCGATTAAACGCAATCTTAGCTGCTCGCTTAGCAAGTCCTCCCGCCAAACGCACCCGGTATTCTATGGTGCCGCGCTTATCGTCAATCGGGTTACATGCGGCGCTACATGCGTGAGCCAATTTGTCCAGCGCAGCACCGTCTAATTTGCTNCCAACAATGGCGCGGGCCGCTGCTGGCACGAGTACAGCCGTTGGCGCAACCGCACCCAAGGCCACCCGTGCGGTTTTGATTACGCCGCGCTCCAAGGTGACACAAATCGCCACACCAACCACGGCGATGTCCATTTCCGTGCGTGGGATAAATCTTAAATAAGCATCNCCCGTTCTTGGCGCCGGCTTAGGCAACGTAATGGATTCAATCANTTCGCCTTTAGCCAAACAGGTTTTACCTGGCCCCAGTGGGACTTTTTCCACCGCTACACTGCGCCGACTCTTCGGACCCACAATGACCACTTTCGCACCCGCAGCGATCAACGCCGGTACACTGTCCGCGGCGGGNGACGCATTGCATAGATTGCCGGCCAGTGTGCAGCGCCCTTGAATCTGATCAGAGCCGATTAGGTTGGCTGCTTCTACGACCCCTGGCCATGCTTTGCTGAGTGCCTTGTGCTCGCCAAGCCGAGCGCCAGATACGCCGGCGCCGATGCTGAAACCCTTGGCGGTGGTGACAATGTCGAGGGCTTTGGCCATGTGTTTAATGTCGACCACTAAGTCCGGCTCGACCATGCCCATTTTCAGCTTTACAAGTAAATCTGTACCGCCCGCGAGCAAGAAGGCCTTACCCTTTTCGTTGGCGAGTAGCCCCGCAGCCTCTCTTGCGGATCCTGGTTTTTCATACCTCATGTTCGTTGCTCCCTCCCTGGCATTTTTGCTAAATCAACCGTTCATAATCTGCACCGATTAAGCCCGGCTCACAAGCCCTTCTTGCAAATTTCTCTGACTCATTGAGCACTGTCTGAAAGCGACTCTGACTGGCTCTAGGCTGGTAGGGTGGATACCAAAAAATCGCAACGTTGGCGCGATGCTGCATTACCCTGCTAGACGACTGCACAGGCTTGTGCGACCAATGGCGAAAAGTGCACTATGCTTGTATCAACGAGCACTGGGAGGGGTCGTGAGCACACGTATAAATCTAGGTGGGGTCGCCACTGGCCCGCTAGCTGGTGTCAAGATCGCAGACTTCTCTGCGGTTTTTTCTGGCCCTATATGCGCTGCCATGCTCGGCGATCAGGGCGCCGACGTGATCAAGGTTGAAGCATTTAGTGGCGACATGATGCGCCGTGGACTGCCGCAAAGTAACGGTTTGGGCAGCGCGTTCACCACCATGAACCGAAACAAGCGCTCACTGTGTCTGGATCTACAGAAACCTGAGGGCAAAGAGATCGCAACTCGCCTAATTGGCGGCAGTGACGTGGTGATTGAAAACTTCCGTCCCGGGGTCATGGATCGGCTCGGTCTCGGCTACCAGCGATTCCAGCCCACCCAACCTAAGCTTGTGTATGCATCCATCAACGGCGTTGGCGCTCATGGACCCTATGCTACTCGCAGGGTTTACGATGCGGTGATTCAAGCCATTTCAGGTTTTGCAGCGCTCAAGGGCGACGACACCCCAGAGATGGTCAACAGTTTGGTCTGCGACAAAGTCACCTCACTCACTGCCGCCGAGGCGATCGTCGCCGCGTTGTTTCAAGCTGAACGCAGCGGCGAGGGCCAGAAAGTCGAAATATCTATGCTGGATGCCGCCCTGTCCTTTTTATGGCCCGATACCATGAACAACTTCACATTCCTCGAGCCCGACGTTGAAACCGTTCCTTATCTTGATCATTCAGTATTTTTGCACCAAACGAAAGACGCTTGGATTGCAACTATGCCAGTGCAAGACATTGAGTTCTTCGGCGCTTTTCGAGCTTTAGGGCAGTCACATCTTGTTGATGACCCTCGATTTGCAGATCAAACTTCACGCGCTCAGCATCGCGCCGAACTGCGCGAACTGATGTCCACAGCCTACCGACAATTTACCACTCANGAACTGAGCGCACGCTTCGATGCCGAGGACGTGCCGTATTCACTGATCAACACTCGCCCTGCGGTCATCAATGATCCTCAAGTTGCGGCCATGGGCGCACTACTCACTTACCAACATCCACAAGCAGGCCTGGTGCGAACGCCGCGACCTGCCGCGCAATACACCAAGACGCCGAGCANTGTCCGCGCCCATGCGCCTGCGCTGGGAGAGCACAATTCCGCGATCTTGGCTGAACTTGGTTACCTGCCAGCGCAAGTAGAAGCGCTGTTGGAGGCACAAGTGATCCACAGTGCAGCACCGACGTGACGGCGTGTGGAGCCCAGAACATCCTTATGCAAATGAGTAATTTGCTATGCTCGAAAGTGGGGGNCANCAGTGTGNTGGTCCNTTNTCTGGTGACCATTGCCGATGCAAGAGCCGATAACACGCTCACAACACACAGGACGATATGAGCTGGCGGTGTTGCGGCATTAGTGAGCGCCAGCATGGCAATGTTGAATGGTAGAACGGGTNCTATTGGCCCCGAATCTCGCCAGTGTAACAACTGATTAGACGTAAATGAGAAACCAAGGAGAGCAATAATGATCGACTTCACAATACCTGAAGAAACTCGGGCGATTCGCAACAAAGTGCGCACCTTCGTGCGCGAGGAATGTCACCCTGCAGAAGACGACTGCAACGCCGAAAATTTTGACGAGGTACTGGCTGGACTGCGTAGCAAAGCTCGCGCACAAGGTCTGTGGTGCCCATTCGTACCCACAGAGCACGGCGGCATGGGTCTTGGACCGTTAGCAAACGCGTTGGTACAGATGGAGTTAGGCGAGAGTTTTCTCGGTGCGCTATCAATGAACACTCAGGGACCGGACGATGCGACCATGCTGACTCTGCTTGAACACGGTACTGATGATCAAAAGGAACGTTTCTTAAAACCATTGCTCAATGGTGAAAAGCGAATTTGTTATTCGATGACAGAGAAGGCGGCTGGCGCCGACGCTACGGGCATGCAAACCAAAGCCGAATTAGACGGCGACGAGTGGGTATTGAACGGCGAGAAATGGTTCAGTTCGTCGGCCAGCGTTGCGGACATTGCCGTGGTCATGGCAAAAACCGATCCGGACGCAGCGCGTCACGAGCAATACAGCACATTTATTGTGGAATTGCCAAATCCCGGCTATCAGATATTACGCAACATAGAGACTATGCAGCCACATACTGAGTTGGGGCTGAAACTAGGCGGCAGCCACTCGGAAATTAAGATCGACAACTTACGTGTACCACGAGACAACATTCTTGGTGGTCGCGGCCAGGGTTTTAATATGGGGCAACACCGATTGGCCTACGGTCGGCTGCGCCACGGCATGCACAACGTTGCAATGGCCCAACGCGCTCTTGACCTGGCAGCAGCCCACGTCAGCCAGCGCAGCACCTTTGGCAAGCGCTTGGCCGACCGTCAAGGCGTAAGATGGATGCTTGCTGACTGCGCATCAGAAATTTANAAAGCTCGGCTAATGTTGCTGCACATCGCCTACAAAGCGGAGCAAGGTATGGATTTGCGCAATGAAAACGGCATTGCCAAAGTATTTCTGGCGAACATGGTGCATCAAGTCGTCGACACGGCTTTGCAACTGCATGGCGCGCTTGGCTACAGTCACGATACGCCGCTTGCGCGTTGGTACACCGGCATCCGCTCACAGCGCTTGGTCGATGGCCCAGACGAAGTGCATCGCTGGCGCACCGGTGCGAACGTAATAAAAGCATTTGAGCGTGATGGCTCCACCGCTGCTGCGTGCGGCGGCGATTTATTCNCCTGAATCGAATCCGCCGGCGCGGTCGCGAACGTCGCGCCGGCGGTTTGTTTAANGCCACATTGCCGTGCGCATAACGCCTGGTGCCCCCACCCACGCGGCGCTCAGAGGGTATCTCTAAGAGTCCCGCCGCGACACTCTCCCCCGTTCTAATTCGAATAAAATCGACCACTGAAAGTTGAAACNCGACAAAAATAACAAACTTATTGTTTTTTGTTGAATTTTCTACTATTTTCGCGCGCGTGATGTAAATCAAACCTTAGTGTCACGTCGTTTTGTTCATCAGAAGTTAACTGTGACGCTAAACCATCCTGTGAAATTTCGNGGAGAGACGATTGAAAAACTTTACTGTCAAGCCGCTCGCAGCGGCGATTGGGTCCATCGGCCTTGCCACAGCGTTAACAGCTGTGCCAATCGCCTGGGCTGAAGAAGAAAACGCCGAGGAAATTGTAGAAGAGGTGGTGGTTACCGGTTCACGTATTAAGCGAACTGGGAACACCTTGTCACGACCTGTCATCTCAATGACTGCCGATGCAATGACCGCCAGCGGCGCGGTCAGTGTGGCTGATGCGCTGCGCGAATCCACACTCAACTCATTGGGTTCATTCCGCGAGTCTTCAGGCANCAGTGCGCAGTCAAACGCAACCATCGACCTTCGTGGTGCCGGCGCAGAACGCACCTTNGTGCTTCTAAACGGTCGCCGTACCACTGGTTCTCCGTCTCTTGGCGGCGGCGGTACANNCAACCTAAACATGCTGCCCCGTGAAAACATTGACCGTATCGAAATTATCNCGGACGGCGCCTCCGCCATTTANGGCTCTGATGCTGTCGCCGGCGTNGTCAACGTCATCCTGAAAGACGAGTACGAAGGCTTCACCCTGAAAACTCGCTATGGCACGCGTTCACGCGACGNTGGCGAAGAAATCGGTGTATCACTGTTGACTGGCGCGAGCAGCGACCGCGGTAGTTTCGTTGCCGGCTTTGAGCACGACAGTCGCGATCCTATTTTTGACGCTAACCGCTCGTTCACGGCCGCTCGCAAAGAGGACCGAAACGGTGACGGCGTGATCCAGGGTTACGAGGAGACAGTGGGTATTTCCATCTACGGCTATACATTACTTAACCCTGCGTATGACGGCAGCCTGAGCTATGACCCTGACAATACCGACAGCTGGCTGTACCACCCAGGCGCGAATTGCTCNACCACAGATGGCTTCCAGGGCGAGATGGAGTACTTTGGCCTCGGAAAGTATTGTGGTTACGCCTACGCATTGGTGTCAGCCAACCGGACCAGTCTTGATCGAAACAATGCCTGGATCAGCGCCGACTACGAAATCACTGACGATGTCGAGTTGTTCTTCGACGTGCTGTGGAGCGGCATTGAGACTTTTGGACGCTACGCACCTCCTGCTGCACCTGGTCCAGTCATTCCTGGCGATGCACGTAATCAGATCATTTCGCCAACGCAAGGCACAATTGAAGCAACCCGCGGTTACTTCCGTTGGACACCAATTGGTTTCCGTGACAACGTCAANAACGACAATCTGCTCGACATTAACTTCGGCCTCCGAGGTTCGCTATCCGATAACGTCTCTTGGGAAGCNTACGCTACGGTCTCTGAGTATGTTGCAACGTCTGTGGGTACCTACTACCTCAGCTACGCAGGCTTGGATTACAACATCANCACAGAAGTGGATGACTTTGACGAGTTCGTAGCCAACCTCAAGCACACCACCCTTAATGATGACCGTCAGGTGATGAAGAAGTTTTTCGTCGGCGCTCAGTGGGATATGTTTGAGATGGCTGGCGGCCAGGCATCTTCTTACTTTGGTCTCGAGCAGTTCGAGACTAACTATACGGCGCTGGTCGACGCGCAATCCGAAGCCGGATTGGTCGGTGGATCTGCCGGTAACTCAGCTCAGGGTAACCGTTCTGTGACCGCTGTTTTCGCTGAAACAATCTTGCCAGTCACCGATTGGATGGAGATCGATCTCGCAGCACGTTACGACTCATATTCGGACGTAGGCTCAGCGGTAACGCCTCGCGTTGGTGTCACCGCAAACGTACCAAGTTTGCCCGCACTAACGATTCGTGCGTCTTATGGCGAGGGCTTCAAAGCGCCTGAGCTGTCGGACCTCTTTGGTGCTACCGCATTCTCAGCAAGTTCCGGCACCGACTACTACGGCTGTCAGGTGAACGACATCGAGTTGGCAGATTGTCCGCAACAGCAGTTCAACACCTACATTGGTTCGAACCCGAACCTCAAGGCAGAGAACTCCTCCAGTTACTCTTTGGGTGTTGAATATGACATCACTGACGACTGGCAGGCGGCGCTGACCTACTTCAACCTTGAACTGGAAGATGCNATCTCNNTGACCNGCGCTCAGGATCAGCTTGACGTGGACTATCAAACCAATGGCAACAACCCAAATGTNGTGCGCATCGGTGCAGCGGTTCAGTCAATTTCTGCGGGTTATCAAAACGCAGTGGTGCCGGTTGAGCGTAATGGACTTGACCTGCGGGTACTTGGCTCACTGGAGACATCTTACGGTCGCTTCGGGTTCATTGGTGANATNGCTCACTACCTGACATACGACACCGAGCTGAGCTATGGAACGGGCGACTTGTACAACGCTGCAGGCAACCTGGGCTTCACTAAATGGCGCGCCAATGCTCTGATACGGTGGTCNATGGANGACTATTTCGCGAGTTTGTCTTGGAACTACATTGGCTCGTCAGAAAGCAACAGCAGCGATGAAAAGTATCCGCAGTGGGATGTTTTCAGCGGCTCTGTGGGATATGACTTCGGCGAGCGCGGAACCTTAAGACTGCAAGTTCGCAACATGTTCGACCGCGATCCACTGTTGGATGATGGCGAAATGGTAAACGAGTACATCTACGATCTCTCAGGTCGTGTGGTAACCCTTAACTACACCGTAGAGATGTAATTGCACTCCAGACCGATCAAGAAGGCCCGCCCTGCGGGCCTTTTTTTTAACAGGACCTTCATTAANTAATGGAACCTTGGACATCGTTTTGGCAACACGGCCATAGCACCACGTTCGGCGCATTTTTCAAAGACGGCTACGACGGCGCGATCAAAACTTGGTGGCAAGANATATTGTCAGACGCACAGGCTCCTATTGATGTNTTGGATCTCGGCTGCGGTAATGGCGCGCTGTTACTCGACCTGCTCGATCAAAGCATCGGCGGCTCCTACACCGGTGTCGATCTTGCNGAGGTAAAGCTCAGCAAATTGGCCGCGCAAAAACTCAATGCGCAAAGCCGACTTAACGCTGTATTGAAACCTAAAACCAATGCAGAAACGTTGCCAGTTCCCGCAGACAGCATGGATCTGGTGGCATCGGTGTTTGGTATTGAATACTCCGATCTAGAAAAAAGCCTCCCTGAGGCTATTCGCGTACTCAAACCCGGTGGCGTTTTTGAGGCTCTGATGCATGCTGACGAGTCGGTTATTTCGAGCATGAGTGCCCGAGCCCTGAGCGAATTCAATGATGACGATATGGATACCATCATCGCCAACCTCAACATTATCGATCAACAACTCAACCTGCTGCGCGTCCCGGCGCGATTGAAGCAAAGCCAACAGGCGGAGGCCGCTCGAACCAAGCTGAATGCGCTGGCACAGAAGTACATGAGCAACTTAGACCCGGAAACCGGTAACGCAATAATGGTGCAATTTGTTGGCGATGCCTTGAAATACTTCAAGATGATTAAACAGGCTGACACTGTGCGGCGTAACTACATCAACGGCTTGAGCACTGAGTTCACAGCGTCAAGACAGCGCTATCAAGCCATGGCGGCAGCAGCCCAAGGCGCAGCCGACATCGACTGCGTCACGGCCCTACTGCGAGCGCAAGATTGCACATCAGTCAGCGCTGAGCGGTTTTTTGCTGACCCCGACCAAAAGGAGCTTGCCGGATGGCACATCTCTGCCTGCAAGTAACTGGCTTGGCGTTGTGGGTCGTTGCTGCGGCTACGGTATCGGCAGCAACTATAAGTGACTGTCGCAGCATTACCGAGGCAGACCAGCGCCTTGCCTGCTATGACCGCGTGGGCAGCAACAGCGAGGCAATGGTCGACGCTGCGGGTACAGGCGAATCCGCTGCATTGCAACAAGCAGAGGCTGCCGAGAAATCCGTGACAACATACCAAGCACCGAGAATAGTTAGCGGCGCTCTAACCGAACCGCTGCCACTAAATTCGGCAGCGCAGCGATCGTCGCCGCCAGCTGTTGTGGAGTACACCATTGGTGAGGTCCTTCACAAGCGCAGCGAGCGGATTGAATACCACACCACCGACAACCGAAGATTTCGCAAAATAAGCACAACAACAAGTAACTTTGCCGTCGGCGACACCGTGGTTGCCAAGCTCGGTGTCTTCAACGCCGTGTTTCTAATTAATCAAGACGGCATGCGAATCAAAGTTAAACCCCTCAACTAGGAACAAGATTATGCGTCACTTACCGATAGTCGTGACCCTGCTACTAATGTCTATAACAACGGCTGTGCAAGCTCAACCTCTAGACGAGAAGCAACTGCGTAAGTTTCTTGACCCAATACAGTTTGGTGAATTAGATATCTCACCAAATGGCAAATACCTTAGTTTCATCCAGCGTGACGATGAAAAAAACACCCTTATCGTAATGGATCTTGCCACGATGAAGCCCACCGCTTCGGTGAAATACGGCGAAAAAGGCAAAACAAAGAGATTGAACATTTGCTGCACCCGGTGGATCAGCGATGAATTGTTATCTTACAGCACCACTCGCAAACTCGGTACGTTGGAGGGCGAGGGGCGCACCGGGCATATGTTTTTCTTGACGCCTGATGGCAAGCGCAACGATCAAATCTGGACGGCTTACGGCAACTACGAGAACAACAGCTCGAAGCGAGGACGTCTATACAAAGGCTTCGCATCATTGATTTCAGTCTTAGAGGACGATCCAAACCACGTCATGTTGTTTGTACGGTCTTGGGAATCTCGACCTTATTTGGTAACTATGAAAGTCTCCAACGGTGATACGTCTTCGTTTCGTTCGCTACCTGAGAACACCACTGGGGTGTGGGGTGCGCGCAAACTCAAAGAGGCGCAAAGCAGAAGTGCGGTCGATCTGCTGGTGATGACGTCGAGCAGAGACAACGATGAAAACTATCTCATGTCGGAAAAAGGCGGCGACTGGAAGCCTTTCTCTCTGACAATGGAGGGGTTTGACGGCCCATGGCAGCCACAGAGCCTAACCGCAGACTTTCTGATCGCAACCGCTCAACCCGACGACAGCCCTAACGCACCAACACACGTTCTGCGTTACGATCGCGCCAACGGCGTCTGGGAGGACGTGTTCAAGGTTGGATTCGCGACCATAGACCGAGTAATCACTAACGACGACGGCGATTTGAGTCGCGTGTACTACGTCAGCGACAAGCCGCGTATTGCATTTTTTGACGATACCGATGCGTTAAATCAAGTTGGTCAGTTCTTTGTCGACAACTATGAAAACTATGAAATTTCCATAGTCGGCGCTACAACGGATAAGCAGCGCGCAGTCATTTCTGTGGGATCATCGGCGGAACTACCGGAGTTTTTCATTTTTGACGGTGTAAACAACAGCGTGCGCTTTTTGCTCGGCGCTTCAAGCGCAATGGAGGGTATAGCACTGTCCAAGGCCCAATACTTCGCGTACGAGAACAGCGACGGCGTAACAATTCCCGGTTGGTTTCAACCAGCGCCAGGCAATAAGCCGGCTCCGCTAATCGTAGACATTCACGGCGGTCCACACGGCCCGTTTATGCAATATGGATTCAACTCCGGTTGGCATGTGTTTAATCAAATGGGTTACTCCGTTTACGCACCAAACTTTCGTGGTTCTGGGGGGTATGGTGAAAATTTTGAGAAGTCTGGCTACATGCTCTGGGGCACAGGCATGATCGATGACATGCAACAGGGGGCAAAGGCGCTGGTCGACGCAGGGTTGGTCGATTCATCAATGATTTGCGCCTACGGCGGCAGTTACGGTGGCTACGGGACTGCACAAAGTTTAGTCCGACATCCCGACTTCTACGACTGCGGTATTGTCATCGCAGGATTTTTTGATGTTGAGGCACTAAAACGCGACTCGGACATTGGTGAGCGTTTCTCTGGTAGAGCGTATATGCAAGAAGTAGTGGGCGACGACATTGCTACCCTACGCAGCATCTCGCCTATTCGAAACCTAGGTAAGATTAACGCCCCCATATTGCTGCTGCACGGCAAAAAGGATGAGCGCACCCCATATAGCGGCGCCGTGGATATGGTCGCCGCCCTGGAAAAGACCGATATAGATTTGGAGTACAAGTACTATGCCAAGGAGGGCCACGGCAATCGCAAGATGGAAAATCGGATCGATGAGTGGCAGCGAATCGGGGCGTTTTTGCAGCGGGTTCGCGCCACAGCATCGATGCGCGAGAACTCTGTAACTGCTGCTGGGGAATAAGCCCTCGCTGACTGGCCGCGCCGAGTTGCAGACTCGGCGGTCGCTCCGGCGCTCCACCGCTGCATGGGGACTAGAGCAATTACTAAGCCGTCTTGGCGGCAGCGCTGCGCAGAGCCGCTAGCTCTCGCGCCAACGCCTCGCGACCTGCTTGTGCTCTCGGGTCATCTGGGTAATAAGCAAGCTCTGACGGCACTTCACCAGCCACCCGCGTACCAATAAGCACACGCGGTTGCGAATAGTCATAGGGACAAGCCCTATGCAGTAATGCTCGGTTATCCCATACCAATAGATCACCCGCAGCCCATTGATGCTGATAGACGCGCTGCGGCTCGCTCACTACATGCTCTAATAACGTCTGCAGCAGGATTCGACTTTCGTGGCGCTCAAGCCCGGGGATGCCAAAGGCATGACGGCCGATAAACAAATTTTGTATCCCGGTTTCTGGATGCGTTTTCAGCAAGGGGCGCAAATAGGCCTCACCATGGTAGATACTGCTTGTATCCCGCATGGGAAAATCACCAAGGTCGTTGGCTTGGGAGTACTCCGTGGAGTGAAACGCACTGAGATTCTGTACGCGCAGTTTCAGATCTTCAGGCAAAGTTGCATATCCTGCCCGCATATCCGCAAGTTCCGTTTGCCCACCCTGCTCTGGTACTTTTACCGCCGAGAGCAGCGCGCATTTGCTGCTGACCGGCCAGTAGGTTGAGTCGGTATGCCAGGCCTCGTTGCCGATATTGGTGCGCATGCGCTGAGTATCGACATTCACCATGGCGGTAAAACTGCCGTCGTCATTTCGGTATTGATTCGCCATCGGCAGTGCGCCGAATTCTAATTCACCAAAACGCTTACCAAACTCTATATTGTGTTGCTCGGATAAGAATTGCTCGGGAAACACCAGAAAGCCATGTTCTAAAAACGCCCGATATAACTCTTCAAAAGTCTGGTCATCAATGCTCGCCAAAGACACACCGGTAACCACCGCGCCAAATACTTTATTCGCAATAGGCTCTATTGTTAGGGCCATGCCCTACCTCCTCGCCTCGCTTTTGCTGATTAGTGATTCCACCAGGGCAAATCTGAAAAAGAGCGCATATCTACCTCATGGCTCCAAGCAGATCTATGCTGTTGATGTAGATGATAGTAGGTGTCGGCTATCTTGGTCGGCAACATCAGTCCATCATGTTCCATACCGCGGGTTTCTCGTAGCTCTTGGAACTTCTCTGCTCCAAGCATTTTGCCGAGGGTATCAGGTGCGTCCACTGCTCCATCAATGAGAATATGCGCGACATGAATGCCTTGCGGACCAAATTCAGCGTTCAGACTTTGGCACAGCATACGTCTGCCGCCCATGGCTGCGGCATGGGAGTGCTGCCCTTTGTTACCCCGAACGGCGGCTGTTGCCGAGGTCACCAAAATACTGCCACGGCCACGCTCTAACATCTTTGGTGTGACGACACTGGCGGTACGAAACAACCCGAAGGTGGCTAATCTCCAACCCATTTCAAAGGCCCGGTAACTGGTCGCCTGTAAGTTGCGATCGCCAATCTGCGCGCCCAAGTTGTATACCACCGCGTCAATCGGACCGATCTCTTTCTCAATCTCGGTGACCCGTTCCTCGATGCTGCCCTCTTCCACCGCATTGAGAAGGTAACCAGACGCGCTACCGCCCTCAGCTTGAATTTCGCCCACCAGCCGCTGTAATCCAGCTTCATCGCTACGCCGACACAGACACGCATGATAGCCTTCTCGGGCAAAGCGTTTCGCTACATTGCCGCCGATACCAGCTCCAGCACCAATCACTAAACAAACCGGCTGCATTCACTCTCTCCTCTCTGAATTGCTGTAGCTA
>NHET02000039.1 GCA_002170355.2 Gammaproteobacteria bacterium TMED92 | reverse complement strand
GCAAGTTAGCGTAGAGCTGCGGTTCAAAAGGGTACAAACAAAACAACAGGTCAGCGCATCGGGCGACTTTCTTAGTGCGCCCGCGTCGCCAGGCGTATACCGAGGGGCTTACGTAATGCGCGGTGGCAATGCCGACCTTGCGCAAGCGACTTTCTAATAAAAAGTTGAAGACATTGAAGTCAATGCCAACAAATAAATCTATGTTTTCCGCTTGCATCTGCGTGGCTAACGAACGGTATAGGCGCCACAAGGTCGGCAACCGCAGCAGCGGTTCCTTGAAGCCGTTCACCGCTAAGACGTCAAATGACGCCAATGGGCGCAAGCCTTGGGCGATCATCGCCGGACCACCGACACCAATAAACTCAACCGACCGTGGTGCCAGTTGTTGTCGCAACGCGACCATAAGCCCTGCAGCCAGGTTGTCTCCCGACGGTTCGCCCGCGAGCAGACCTATCTTAATGCTCATCAGTCGTCTTAGTTCGCACTCCGGCCACGAATGATGCCCTTTGCAGATACTGCCACCGAGGAGGCAAAGAGGGCCACCTCGGCGGACTCTTCGCACAATGGCGTCAATTGTTGCAGTGCTTCTTGAACCCTTAGGCCTTTTCGGTAGACGATCCGATACGCTTGTTTGAGTTGTTCAATGGTTGCGGTGTCGTAACCTCGACGCTTCATGCCTTCAGTGTTCATGCCGAATGCGTAAGCGGGGTTTCCCGATACCGTCATGTATGCAGGCACGTCCTTTGTAACCATGCTCATGGCGGCAATATGAGTATGGGCGCCAATCTTGCGAAACTGCGGTATTCCCGCGTAGCCACCAAAATTGGCGTAATCACCGACTTCCACATGGCCTGCGAGGGAAGCATTGTTGGCCATAATGACGTGGTCGCCGACAATGCAGTCATGTCCGACATGTACATAGGCCATGAGCAAACAGTGGCTGCCTACTTCGGTTCGGCCAATACCGCCTTTGTCCATGCCGCGGTGAATGGTCACCCCTTCGCGGATAATGGTGTGTTCGCCGATCTCCAGCATCGACGACTCGCCAGCATAAGCAAGGGCGGGTGTCGCTTCACCCACAGTGGCAAACTGGAAAATCTTGACACCGCGGCTGATGCGACTTGGTCCC
Organism: Gammaproteobacteria bacterium TMED92; assembly: GCA_002170355.2. Classification (GTDB taxonomy): domain Bacteria; phylum Pseudomonadota; class Gammaproteobacteria; order Pseudomonadales; family Azotimanducaceae; genus UBA4421. The sequence goes on along the minus strand of NHET02000039.1, from coordinate 34,364 downwards.
TTAACGACCACGTGCGAGGCAATTTCGACGTTGTCTCCAAGTTCCACGTCTGCGCCTATTACCGACCACGGCCCGATGCTAACGCCACTGCCCAACTTGACGCTTGGATCGACGATCGCGCTGTCATGAATCATGACGCATCCGCCTCTTCGGTGATCTGCTCCACTACCGATAGTTGAGCAGAACACGCCAAGTCTCCGTCCACCATCGCTTCGCACTCGAACTTCACCATCATGGCGCGCCTAGCCACCATGCGGCTGTGCAGCTCCAACTTATCACCGGGCACTACTGGTCTACGAAACCGTGCTTTATCCACACCACCGAACAGATAGTTTCGACCATCTGCTGGTCGCGTACCCATTGTTTCAAAGGCCAACACACCAGATATCTGCGCCATTGCTTCGAGAATAAGCACTCCCGGCATGATGGGTTGGCCGGGAAAATGGCCAGTAAACATCTCTTCGTTGTACGTAATGTTCTTGTAACCACGGATGTATTCACCCTTCACCACTTCGGTCACTCGATCCACTAACAAAAACGGATAGCGATGAGGAAGATACTCAAACAGTTCAGTTATTGTCTTGGTTTGCGACATCGGCTTTCTCCCGTAACTCCAACGCTTTCACTCTTTTGAATAAATCACTCAAAGCGCCGAAACGCAATGCATTACGTAACCACTGCCCATGTTCACTGGCCACCACACCGCTCGAGTATGTTCCAGGCTTGTCAATGGACTGAGTAATTGTGGTCATAACACTAATGGTGACGCCGTCGCAAAGGGTTATTGGATTCTTACCCCCTATACCNACACCACCGGCGATCACGCAATGCNTACCAATAACNGTGCTGCCCGCCATGCCTGCGCAGCCGCAGATAATGCTATGCGCACCGACATGGCAGTTATGACCAATATGCACTTGGTCATCCATTTTCACCCCATCTTCAATGATGGTGTCGTCGATTGCGCCTCTATCTATGGTCGTGCCGGCTCCGACACGCACATCCGCTCCAATGCGCACGCCTCCCAGCTGAGCTATCGGCTGCAAGTGCCCTGCCTGATTTGGTGTNTAGCCGAAGCCCGGCGACCCGATTACTGCTCCACTATGAACAACCGAACGCGGTCCAATGTTAGAGTCAGCGTAGATGCTGACATTACTCATTACTTCTACGCCNCGTTGCAAACGTACTCGATCGCTAATGCTGACGTTCGCGTGCACGGTAACGTCTGCTTCGATCAGTACGTCCGCGCCAACAACTACATGCGCACCCAGTCGAGCAGTGGCGGCTACTGTGGCTGACTCATGGACGACCGCAGTGGCATGCACACCAGGTGGAATGGTTAATGGCTGCACAAATAGTCCAGAGGCTTGCGCAAATGCCAAGTAGGGTTGCTCAACCACCAAGGCTATACANGGACACGCAGACAAATCTTGTGCCTGCAAAATGACGGCGCTGGCACGACAGTCGGCTAAAAGCGGTTTATAGGCTGGACTCGAAAGGTGACTGAGGTGCCCGGCTTGGGCGGTTGCGAGAGCACCGAGACCGGTTATCACAATGTTCGTAAGCTCGTGTGACCTTGCTACTTGTGAGGACGCCTGCCCACCGACCACGATCTTTGCACCTAGATGTTCTGCTATCTCTCCTAGGGTCAACGCTGGAATCACTTTGCAAAAAACCCAATCGCGGCCCGTTGGACGTGCTGTTTAGTCGCGCGCCTCGTTGAGCTTTTCTACCACCCTGCGGGTAATGTCATGCTTGTCGTTGGAATACTGCAGTGCATTTGGCGCCAGAATCATGTCGATCTGGTCAATCTGAATAAGATCTTTCAGCACTTTGTCGTACTTTGGCGCCAACGTCTGCAGGATTTCCTGACGCTTATCCTGCGCTGTTTTTTGCAGTTTCTGTGAGCCGAACTGCAGATCCGCTTGCATGCTTTCGATGTCTTTAACGATCTTGCGCTTGTCGGCGTCGCTTAANATCTCGCCATCTTTTTGCAGCTTAGTCTGCTGCGCCTGCATGCTCTCGGCCATAGCGCGCAATTCATTTTGCTCTGGCTCCATTTCTTTGTTGGCCGCCTCTACCAAGGTCTTGCCTTCATCACTTTCAAGAATCGCTCGCACGGGATCTAGCACCACGATTTTCATTTCAGCATACGCAGATGGTGCCATCGCCATGCACGCCAGCGCTAAAATTCCGATTACATTCTTGATCATCGTTAACTCCTGAATATTAAATCTCAGCCAAGAAGCGGCGCATTCTATACTAGAAAGTACGCCCAAGTTCGAATTGAAACATCTCTTTTTCATCGTAAGGTTGAGTTTGGAAGGGTTTCGCGAAACTGAAGGTTAACGGCCCCATTCCGCTCANCCAACTAACCCCTACTCCAACCGAATAGCGGAAATTGTCGGCGTCAAAGTCAAAGCAGTTTACGCTCACAGTGGGNCAATTAGTGTTGAAGACATTACCNGCATCGACAAAGAACGCTGGGCGAAATTGTCGGTTGTCGTCNACGAAAGGCATTGGGAATATGATTTCAGCGGTAGCTTCGACCAACAAGTTGCCGCCGAACGGATCNCCATCTCGGTCGCGGAAATAAACNGGATTGCCCTCAGANTCTAGCGGCGGGGTGCTGCGCGGGCCCAGCGTGGAGTTTTCGAATCCACGGATCGAACCGAATCCACCGCCATAAAAATGCTCGTAAAATGGCAGACTTGGGGTATCGCCATATCCTCCGCCGAAACCCAGTTCAGTGCGCAAGCGCAATGTCCAACTGTTAGTGATCGGGAAATAACGCTCGCCATTGTAGAAAAACTTGTAAAACTGCAAGTCACTGCCGGGCACCGACACTTCTGCGGCAATAGACTGGGAGGTGCCACGGTCGGCAAAAATTCCGCGGTTAAGGGTCGAACGGCTCCACGATACGTTCGCCTTCAGGTTGGCTGATTTGGCACCATTGACCTCGATGAACTCGGAAATCTCTTGCGCCGCGTAGTAACCCTCAGTGATCTCGGTGTATTCCGCCAGCACGCCGAAATTTATGCGCTGGGTTTCGCTAATTGGCAAGCCAAAGTTAACCCCTACGCCCGCCGAATCGGTGCTGTAACGCGCTATGTTGCGAGCGTCGTAATCCAACCGTCGCAAGAACACATTAAAGCCTCGACTGATGCCATCCATGGTGAAGTAAGGATCAAAGTAATTAAAGTTAATCGACTTCTGAAATTGCGACAGACTCAGCCCGACATTCAAGCTGTTTCCCGAACCTTGTAGATTGGTTTGCTGGTAATTCCCCCCAAGGATCAATCCATAACCCTGAGAATAAGCCAGGGTCCCAGATATAGAGCCAGACGGCTGCTCTTCAACAGTAAAATTAACATCAATTTGATCGTCTTTGCCCGCCACTTGTGGCGTCTCGACCTCTACACCCTTGAAGTACCCTAAGCGTTCCAAGCGCACTTTTGTTAGATCAATTTGTGCCGTTGACGCCCATCCGCCTTCCATTTGCCGAGACTCTCGGCGCATTACTTCGTCTTGTGTCATGGCATTACCGGTAAAGGCAATACGCCTGACGTAGGCACGCTTGCCAGCGTCAACAAAAAATTCAACATCCACCGTTTGATCGTCATTCAGCTTCGGCACACCGCTGGCTGTTGCAAAGGTAAAGCCGCCGTTCCCTAACGCGTTGGTGAGCCGCTCCTCGGTCGCCGTGATCAGCGCTTGCGAGAATGTTTGGCCTTCTTGGACGATAATCAAGCTGCGTAAATCGTCTGCTTTAACGTCACCTAACTCGCCAACCAAGTTGACCTTGTTGACTTGGTACATTTCTCCCTCATCAACAGCGATGCTGATATAAACCTGCTGACGGTCTGGGGTTATGCTGACTTGGGTAGATTCAATTTCAAAGTCAGCGTAGCCACGGTCCTTGTAAAAAGCCTCCAAAGATTCTAAGTCACCCGACAGTTTTTCCCGCGAATACTTGTCGTCATTCTTGTAAAACGACAGCAGGCTTGGATGCTTTAACTCCAGCGCGTCCAACAGTTCTTCCTGCGGAAAGAGGCTCGCGCCCACCACGTTGATGTGGCGTATGCCGGAGCTCTTGCCCTCTTCAATATTTATTTTTACGTTGACGCGATTACGCGGTAAGTCTTCGATTTCTGTATCTATGCTCGCGCCGTAGCGACCCTGCGCCACATATTGACGCTCAAGTTCTAAACCCATTCGCTCCAAGGTCACTTGCTTAAATATTTCACCCTCTTTAAGCCCCTGTTCGGCCAGCCCTTGCAGCAACGCCTCTGACTCTATGGCCTTGTTACCTTCCAGCTCTATCGTCTCTATGGCAGGACGTTCAAGCAAGGTAACAATTAGCACGCCGCCATCCCGAGCCAATTGAATGTCTTTGAAGTAGCCAGAGCGAAATAGCGCACGCATTGTGGTGCGAACTGCGATGCTGTCTAACGGATCGCCAACACTCACTGGAATCAAGTTAAATACAGTTCCCGCAGACACGCGCTGTAGTCCTTGTAGGCGCACGTCTTCGATTACAAAACGACCATCTACCTGAAAATCATCGGCATCAGCCAGCGCAGCCAAAACTGTTTGGCCACCGAAAATCAGCGCCCACAGCGCCAGCAAGCTCTTAAGTCTGAGAGTCCATGACCCTTGAGTATATGTGCGCAAAATATTGTTCCAGTTTGGTTCGCAAGGCGAACAGTTAGCCAAATAGTCGTGTTAGATCATTGAAGGTGACGAGCACAAAGAGCAGTCCAACCAGTAACAGCCCCAGCTGTACAGCGCCCTGCTGCAAGCGTTCCGAAACAGGTGAGCCTTTAATCGCTTCGATGCTTACGAGCACGATCTGGCCACCATCCAATAATGGCACGGGGAGCAAATTCAAAACACCCAGAGATATGCTCATCAACGCCATAACACCAAAAAACATCTGCCAACTTGTCTTCGCGGTGTCTCCAGCTATTTGCGCAATACCGACCGGCCCAACAAGGTTTTGAACCGACAACAGACCAACAAGCATCTTTTTCAGCATGCTCAATGTCATTACGGTTTTGTCTAGCGTTTCGACCCATCCCATCCACAATGCCTGCAGTGGTGCAAACCTGACCTCCACCAGGTCCGGACTCACGCCCAAAAAACCACTGACATTACCTTGCGCGTCATCGCGCGCTCCAGGCGTGGCAGACAGCTGCAGCGCCTGCCCTTGTCGCACCACCGTTAATGCCAGCGGGGTGTTAGGCGACTGGACAATTTCGTCTACCCATTCGCGCCACAGTTGTATTTCGCGTTCGTTGACGCCAACGACCCAGTCACCGGGCTGTAAACCCGCCTGACTCGCAGGGGAGTCAGCGACAACGTCGCCCACCACGCTTAACAACACTGGCTGCAATCCTAACGCTCCAAGAACATCAGGTTGCCCTTGGCTTTGTAGCCAGGTCGTTATGGGTACTTGCAGGGTTTGCGCTTGACCACTCCGCAGGTTGTAAACTTCCAACTCAATAGTCCCACTTTCGCCAAGCCGATCACTGAGGGCCATCAAGACGTTCTGCCATCCGGCGACATCCCGGTCATCAACCCGAAGAATGCGCGCTGGCGCATCAAGGCCAGATTTCGCTAACACCGTTTCTTGTTGGGGCGTTTGCGTGGTGGGGGCATACTCGGTGCTGCCAGCCATAAATAGCAGCGCATAAATCACTGCCGCAAGAATAAAGTTAGCTAAGGGTCCCGCAGCCGCTATCGCGATCTTCCAGGCCGGGGACAACTGCGAATGGGAAACCGCATTGTCAGGTACCGGCGCTAACTCAGCCAGGCTGGCTTGGTCGTCTCGCTCGTCGTACATACGCACATAACCACCCAGAGGGATAAGCGACAGCTTGAACGTGGTTCCACGCTTGTCTACCCAGCTCATCAGAGCGCGGCCAAAACCAACCGAAAAACTCAAAACATGCACACCGGACTTGCGCGCGACAATGAAATGACCGAACTCATGCACGACCACTAACACGCCTAGCAAACCTGCGAATGCCACTGGGTAGAGTAACCAATCCATCATAATATCAATGTCCATGCCAGCACCGGTGCTACCGCGATAATAGAGTCAATCCGGTCCAGCACGCCACCGTGACCNGGCAGCAATCCGCCCGAATCTTTGATGCCACTGGTACGTTTGAGCAAACTCTCAAACAAATCGCCGAATACCGCCACTACAACCAAACCCACAGTAACAACAACGGCAAAAACCGCAGGCCAACTGCTCAGCCACAACAACAAGCTCAAACAAATGGCGAGNGCCGACAACATACCGCCAGCGGCACCCTCCCAAGTCTTTCCCGGGCTTAAAGATGGCGCAAGCTTGCGGCGACCAAGCGCCCGACCGCTGAAATAAGCCCCAACATCAGTCGCCGTTGTTAGTAGCAACATCCATACCACCCAGTATTGTCCATTCGGCATATCGCGAATCATCACCACACTGGCCCAGGCACCAAGCATTAGCAGCAATCCCACCAACGCGACCAACCATGAGCGAGAATAAAGAGCGCGNCCTCGGGGGTAAATCAGGACCAACACGATCAGACCGANCCACACAAGCGCCGCAGCAGCCACTACATACGCATACCAACCGTTATTCATAAANGTCAGCGCCACAAGCGCNAGATACAGCGCCACGTAGAGCAATCGCTTAGCTTTGCTGGGGTTGTGCAAAAAGCCAGACCATTCATACGCTGCCGCGCCAGCAGCAGCCCCAAACAGCAACGCCAAACCCCAAACGGGCAGCANAAATATGCCTGCTAGGGCTATGGCAGCTAGGCACAATGCAGTGATGACGCGACGCAACAGCATCAGCTTGGCTACGTTCGCCGTCCAAAGCGTCGCAAACGCGCAGAGAACTTGTCTAGCGCTTGGCGCAGATGACTGGCGTCGAACTCTGGCCAAAACGCTTCAGTGAAATACAATTCTGTGTAGGCGATATCCCAGAGTANAAAATTNCTAACGCGATAATCACCCCCGGTGCGAATCAACAGATCCGGTTCGGGCAGACATCCTAGTGACATCTGCTGGTGCAAGGTCGCCTCGGTNATTTCATCCGGCGTCAGTTCTCCGTTTTGCACCTTGCGAGCCAGCGCCTTACTGGCCTCAACAATATCCCAGCGACCGCCATAGTTGACAGCCACATTTAGATTAAGACGCTGNTTGTCTCGGGTTAGCTCCTCACATTCATCCATCATGGCGTGAATGTCGGCAGCAAAGCGGCTGCGATCGCCAATAATGCGCAGCTTCACTCCCTGGGCATGAAGATCTTTCAGATCAGTGCGCATGACGTAACGCATCAAGTCCATGAGCATACTGACCTCGCCTTCCGGACGGCGCCAGTTTTCTGTGCTGAAAGCAAATAATGTGAGNTTTTCTATGCCTTGCTCGACGCAGGCCTCGCTTATCTTGCGCACGCCCTTGGCACCCGCTCGATGNCCTGCAGCGCCTGGCAGATGTCGCTTTTGAGCCCANCGGTGATTACCGTCCATGATAATCCCAACGTGCTTGGGCACCGCGCTGAGGTTATCCTCAGCGTCGGAGTCGCTGTGTGCGTGTGCGGTACTTTTGGACATCGTCAACAGCCTCCGCCGAAATTAAATTTCCATTAACTCAGCTTCTTTGGTAGCTAACAGTTTGTCTACTTCGGCAACATGCTGGTCGGTCAAAGTTTGCGCTTTGTCCTCGCCACGTCGGGCCTCGTCCTCGGCCGCCATCTTTTCTTTCACGAGATCGCGAATGTCAGCAATGGCGTCGCGTCTGACGTTACGAATAGACACCCGGCTNGTTTCCGCTTCGGCGCGCGCTGATTTTGCTAGATCCCGACGATTTTCCTCGGTCAGCGGTGGCAGCGGCACTCGCACNACATCGCCACTGCCTATGGGTGTGATACCGATGTCACTGCGCAAAATAGCTTTCTCAATTTCTGGCAATAACGGCTTTTCCCAAGGCGATAGCACCAGTGTTCGCGCGTCCTCAACGGAAATTGACGCGACCTGATTGAGCGGTGTGGGCGCGCCGTAATAATCAATGCTGATGCCATCCAATAATGCCGGATTCGCCCGCCCAGTGCGGATCTTCGCAAACGCTCCNTGTAATGCTTGGAGGGTTTTGTCCATGCGTTCATTTGCGTCATCAAGGATTTCGTCAATCATGGTTTCCGTTCCAGACTGTTGTGCACACAACGTTCGAAGTTGGCGNGCATTATGCGCTAAAAGCTAACCTGCGACAGTATCGAGATTNGCCAGTCTGTAGCGGCAAGCAGCGGCGCCATGCAAGCAACCANNGTCTATGCGCCAACCCGAGTACCCACCTGATCACCAGAGGCGATACGCGTCAGCGTTTGCGACTCAGACGAATCAAAGACCACNAATGGCAAATTATTCTCTTTGCACATAACAATGGCGGTCAAATCCATTACCGACAGTTCCTGCGCTAACACCTCGTTGTAGCTAATTTGCTGGAAACGCACCGCGGACGGATCTGTTTTCGGATCAGCAGAATATACACCATCAACATTGGTTGCCTTNAGGATCGCGTCTACTCCCAGCTCTACGCCGCGCAAACACGCTGCCGTGTCGGTGGTAAAAAATGGATTGCCGGTACCGCCGGTGAGGATCACAACTTCGCCTTGCCGCATCGCCATACGCGCAGTATCGCGATTGTACCCTTCAACCATTCCGGGCATTGCCACGGCACTATACAGCCGGCTGCTAATGCCGCGACGGCGCAAAAAGTCATGCAGCGCCAAACCGTTCATGACCGTCGCCAACATGCCCATACGATCGCCAACCACACGATCCATTCCGGCNGCCGCCAGATGTGCGCCNCGAAACAGATTGCCGCCGCCAAGCACAACCGCCAGTTTGATTCCTGCGCGATGAGCGGATTCAATCTCGTCGCAATAATGCTTGAGAACCTCCGGCTCAATCCCTGCACCAGCTTCTCCGCCGAGCGCTTCGCCGCTAAGCTTGAGCAGAAAGNCAGGCAAGNTTAGTCGTTGCCTGCTACTTGTGCGGCTACTTCGGCGGCNAAGTCCGTTTCCTCGACTTCGATACCTTCTCCAACNTCGTAGCGCACAAAAGCAGCTACTTCGGCGCCGGCATTAGCGAGTAATTTACCAACCTTGAGGTCCCCGTCTTTTACAAAGGGTTGGTCCAACAAGCTAACTTCTGCTAAGAATTTTTTAACTCGGCCTTCGACCATTTTAACGACTATGTCTTCAGGTTTACCGCTGTCCGCAGCCTGGGAAGCGAAAATTTCTCGTTCCTTCTCCAGTACCTCGGGTGCAACATCTTCACTGCGCACCACCATCGGGTTAATGGCTACGACATGCATGGCTACATCTCGACCCAACTCAGCGTTTGCAGCGCTCAAATTAACCAAGGCACCGCGGCGCTGATCGCCATGCATGTAGTGGCTTATGCCTCCNGCANCTGAGGTCAACAGCTCACCGCGGCGGATGGTAATGTTCTCGCCAATTTCTTGGACTAATGTTTCGCGCTCAGCGTTCAGATCGCCGGCGGTGACGGCGGACAAATCGCCCTGTGCAGAGTCGAACAACTGTTGTGTTACTTTCTCAACAAAAGCAATGAATTTTTCGTTCTTGGCGGCGAAGTCCGTCTCTATATTTATCTCTACGATTGCCCCACGCGTACCATCATCCGCGACCTTGATTCCTAGTAGCCCGTTGGCCGTAGTTCGGCCCGCCTTCTTNGCCGCCTTNAGCGCACTCTTTTTACGCAGTTCTTCGATGGCTTTTTCCATGTCGCCGCCGGCTTCGGTCAGCGCACGCTTGCAGTCCATCATGCCCAGGCCGGTACGCTCCCTGAGCTCTTTCACCATTGCCGCAGAAATCGCCATGTCTACTCCTTGTCTGCTGCTTGTGCTGCTTCTGCTTCGGCCGCCGCAGCAGCTTCTTGTGCAGCTTTTTCTTCGTCCTCAGCCGCAAATGTTTGATTCACACTGGCAGCNACTGCTTCTGAGATCTCTGCAACCGGCGGTGCAATCTCAGCCTCATCAACTTCTACAAACTCGTCCTCGCTAACAGTGACCTGACTGTTGGCCTTGCCCTCGGCAACACTGTCTGCGACAGCCGTGACATACAACCGAATGGCACGAATCGCATCATCATTACCNGGAATTACATAATCAACGCCAGCCGGGTCGCTATTGGTGTCGACAACGCCGAATACCGGTATTCCAAGCTTGTTCGCCTCAGTGACNGCGATCCGTTCGTGCTGTACGTCTACAACGAAAAGTGCATCTGGCAGACCGCCCATATCTTTGATACCACCAAGACTGCTGTTCAGCTTGTTCATCATTCGGGTGCGCTGCAGCGCTTCTTTCTTTGACAGTAGATCAAATGTGCCGTCTGCGGATTGGGTTTCTAAGTCTTGCAGGCGACGGATCGACTGCCGAATGGTTTTGTAGTTGGTAAGCATTCCGCCCAACCAACGCTGGTCTACAAATGGCATGCCGACACGACCAGCTTGCTCTTGGATCACTTTGGCGGCAGCACGCTTCGTACCAACGAATAAAATCTTTTGTCCACGTGACGCCATGTTACGGATTTCTACCAGTGCGTCGTTAAATGCAGGGAGGGTTTTCTCAAGATTTACGATATGAATCTTGTTTCGGGCACCGAAAATAAAGGGCGCCATCTTGGGGTTCCAGAATCGGGTCTGATGGCCAAAATGCACACCAGCCGCCAGCATATCGCGCATGCTTACACTCATGTTTCTCTCTCCGGGTTGATTTATTGCACGGCTTCCCAACCCCTAACCTACAACCGAAGCCGAAGGCACCCGTGGGACTGTGACGAAACCGCCAATGTTATTTACGTTCAATGTATCTTAGTCAGCATCAAACGCGTTTTTTAGCGCCGCCGCAGGCAATTCTGGGGGTCGCTTTGGCCGTAGCGCTTTAACTTAATCGACATATTTCGACTACGTCATAGACTCCGAGCGGCGCGCTTTATACCATAACCGATTCGCTATAGAAATGAGTTTTATTATGGTCGCACGGGTCGAAAACGAGACCGATCTGGCAGGAATGCGTCGGGCCGGAAAAAAAGCTGCTGCGGTATTGAACATGATCGGTCCCCACGTGATTCCCGGTGTGACCACTGATGACCTCAATGAACTGTGCCACAACTTCATTGTTGACGACCTCAATTGTATTCCGGCGCCGTTAAACTACGGCGGTGGTGGCGGCCAAGCACCCTTTCCCAAGTCTATTTGCACCTCAGTCAATCACGTGGTTTGCCACGGCATACCTACACCAAGCAAGAAACTTAAAAATGGCGATGTCTTGAATATCGACATAACCGTAATCGATGACGGCTACCACGGCGACACCAGCAAAATGTTCTTCGTCGGCGAGGTCAGCGTTCTGGCAAAACGTCTGGCCAAAGTTACCCAAGAATGTTTGTATAAAGGTATAGAAGTTGTGCGCCCGGGTGCACGACTGGGTGACATAGGCCACGCTATACAAAGCCATGCCGAAGCTCAGCGCTTTAGCGTTGTACGTGAGTTTTGTGGTCATGGAATCGCTAAAGTGTTTCACGATGATCCGCAAATTTTACACTACGGGCGGCCTGGCACCGGTCAGCTCATTGAAGAAGGCATGTGCTTTACCATTGAGCCGATGATTAATGCCGGCAAGCGCAACATTAAGATCCTCCCCGATCGATGGACAGCGGTGACGAAGGATCACAAACTTTCAGCACAGTGGGAGCACACACTCATGGTGACTGGCGACGGCAGCGAAATTTTTACTCTGCGCGACGAAGAGCAGTTGTTGTAGTTTGATGAATCTTGCAACAACCACGACCGCGCGTCGGCTGCGCTTAACTGCAGGCATCGATGCCTTGGGGGACCGCTACTGGAAGAATTCAGCAGTCGAAGATCTGATGCAGGATTTGACCGCGCTGATCGACGAGTTAGTGCTTGAGGCCTGGCAACAACACCTTGGCGATCAAGCTAACGTTGCCCTGTATGCCGTAGGGGGTTTCGGCCGACGGGAAATGCACCCAGGCTCTGACATCGATCTTTTGGTGCTGGCTGCTCGCCCGGAAAAAGTACGCGAGCCGATTGAAAATTTCTTGCGCGACGTCTTCGACCTCAACGTCGAGGTAGGCCACAGCGTGCGCAACATAAAGAGCTGCCTGCAACAAGCACGAGACGACATTACTGTAGCAACGGCACTTCTCGAGCGGCGCTTTTTGGCAGGCGACATTCAACTCAACGACAAACTCGACANNAAAGTGGCGCCANAACGCGTGAGTTCTGCTAGTGCCTTTTTTCGTGCCAAGCACGCCGAGCAATTGGCTCGCCACGCCAACTACCTCGACACCGACTACAATCTNGAGCCGAACGTCAAAACATCACCCGGTGGACTACGCGACATCCACACTGCGCTGTGGGTCTGTTTGCGTCAATTCGCCACGGCAGACCCTGCGCAATTGGTGCNGTTGGGCGTGCTTACCGACCTTGAGCACCGTTGGCTGGTAGATGGCCGAAGATTTCTTTGGTGGGTTCGCTTTGGCTTACATCTGATCGCGCAGCGGAAGGAAGATCAACTGCGTTTTGTGCATCAACGNGAGCTGGCTCAGCGACTGGGGTTCGTCGACACTGACGCAAAGTCGGGTGTTGAGTTATTCATGCACCACTACTATCGACACGTGTTGGCACTGACCGAAGTAAACGACATCATCATTCAATACTTTCGNCAGCAAAGTGATAAACCTAGGCGCGACAAGATCGAGTCAGTTAACCGTGACTTTGTGCTGCGCAATAAACACATAGAATGTGAGAATCCAGGGGTATTCCGCAACAATCCGGCGGCGTTACTCGAGATGTTTGTTCTGATTGCTCATCGTGAGGACATTGAGGGTGTGAGTGCGTCTACCATTCGGCTAATCCGCGANTCGCTTGATCTTATNGACGACGANTTCCGCCGGGATCCAGACATCACTCAGTTGTTTATGCGTTTGTTAAAAGCACCGTTCAAGGTGGTTACCCAGCTTACCCGCATGCGGCGCTATGGCGTACTCGCGCGCTATATTCCCGAGTTCGGCCAGNTCGTCGGACAAATGCAGCATGACCTGTTCCACATCTATACCGTCGACGCGCATACCATGATGGTGATCGGCAATATGCGCCGTTTTCGCTATCCACAAGCCATCGAACAAACCCCGGTAGCGTATCACTGCGTAAACGCCATACCGAAACCAGAACTACTTTACATAGCAGGGCTATATCACGATATTGGCAAAGGTCGTGGCGGCGACCATTCGCAGCTCGGCGCCGTCGATGCTCGAGCGTTTTGCGGGCGTCATATGCTCAGCTCAGCGGATACTGATACCGTCTGTTGGTTAGTGGAAAAGCACCTCTACATGTCCACGGTATCCCAACACCAAGATATCTATGATCCAGAGGTGGTGCACGAATTTGCTAAGGAAGTTCGTTCCGAGATGCGCCTAGACTATCTGTACGCACTCACGGTGGCGGACATTAATGCCACCAATCCAACGCTGTGGAACAGTTGGCGGGCGACACTACTGCGCCACCTATACAGCGAAACCAAAAAAGCGTTGCAAAACGGCTTGGCATCTTTGCCCGACCGCGCCGCAGCCATCGTCGCCTGCCAAGAGCGCGCCATGGAAAAATTAGCAGAAGGCAATAGCTCGTTCCATGAAGCAACGGTAGCTGCGTTGTGGGACGACCTTGGAGAGGACTTGTTTTTACGTCATCCGCCAAGTCAAATCGCAGAGTTAAGTACCAGACTGCTTCAGCACGATTCTGTGGCAAATGTGTTTGTGCACGTAGCCGACACTCCAGCCCAGTCTGCCAGCGAGGGTGCGACTCTAATCTACCTAATGTTGCGGGATCGACCAGGCGTATTTGCCGCAAGCGTCACCGCGCTGGGCCGACTTAACCTGTCGATCGTCGACGCGAGCATTCATACCAGTACAAGTGGCCAGTGCTTTAACACTTTCACTGTGCTGAACCAAGATGGCGAGGCTCTGACCGGCCAAGATGACTTACGGCAACGAATTTATGACGACCTGCAGCGTGCTCTGAGTGGTTCCAGCATGAACATCGACAGCGGTGAGCGGCGTATCTCGCGGCAATTGAAGGAACTCACCTGGCCTACCGAGGTACTGGTGCACGCGCAAGATGACGCAACCACAATCAGTGTGTTGGCGGCAGACCGACCAGGTTTGTTAGCACTCCTTGGGAATCTCTTTGTAGAGATGAATCTTACGTTGCAGTCAGCGCGAATCACCACCCTTGGCGAGCGGGTCGAAGATATCTTTGTGGTGCAAAATGCTGCCGGCAAGGGCTTAACCGATACTGAAGAAATTTACACCCTGCAACACACCTTACGCCAAAGGTTAGACAGCGAGCTGGGCAAGACCATAGGGGCGTGACCGCTATGAGCTACAACCTTAGGCTTAACCACCTGCAACCTTATCCCTTTGAGAAACTGCGCGAGGTCCTGTCCGCATGTAAACACGATGGCGGCCTTGAGCATATCGCTCTGTCTATCGGCGAACCAAAACATGCGCCGCCCAGTGTCGTGATCGACGCGCTGAGTAACCCACAGGCATTAGCCCAACAATTGGCCATCTATCCTGTCAGCCGCGGTGGCGATGCGTTACGCCAGGCCATCGCCGAGTGGTTAGGGGCGCGTTTTGCCGTCGAGATAGATCCCCTGAGGCACGTTTTGCCCGTCAACGGCACCCGCGAAGCACTGTTCGCATTTGGTCAAGCAATGCTCAGCGGCGACGCTGGAAGTTTGGTGGGCATGCCGAACCCGTTTTATCAAATTTATGAGGGGGCTGCGCTATTGGCCGGGGCCACACCTTTTTACATCGCAAATACCCCGGACAATGACTACCAAGCAGACTTCGCCAGCATCGCTCCAACGACCTGGGACGCAATGGAAGTGTTGTACATATGCTCTCCTGGCAATCCGACAGGGCACTTGATAAGCGACGCACAAATGCGCCGCCTTATTGAACTGGCGCACCAACATGACTTCATCATTGCCGCAGATGAATGCTATTGCGAAATTTACTTCGCCGATCAACCGCGACCTGGCGGTTTGCTTGCCAGCAGCGAAGCTATGGGCAATGCAGAGTTCGCTCGCTGCGTAGTTTTTCATAGCCTGTCTAAGCGCTCCAACCTACCGGGATTGCGCAGCGGCTTTGTGGCTGGCGACGCTGAAATTATCCAGCGATTTTTACAATATCGAACCTATCACGGCTGCGCTTTAGGGATGCATCAGCAGCATGCCAGCACCCTAGCATGGCAAGACGAGCAGCACGTTGAAGAGAATAGAGCCTTGTATGAAGCAAAATTTCGCGCAGTGAACGAGATCCTGTCGCCCTTTTACGCGCTACAGCAACCAGCGGGGGGCTTCTATCATTGGCTGCCAACGCCCAGCGATGATGTTAGTTTTTGCCAGTCACTTTTTGCCGACCAGCACATTACGGTAATGCCCGGCACGTTTCTTGGGCGCGAACAAGAGGATGGCTTTAATCCAGGTAGCAATCATGTACGCGTCGCCTGGGTGGCGCCTTTAGAAGAGTGTGTGGAGGCAGCACAACGCTTAGTTGCATTTACCAATTCGTAGATTACCAAGATCCGCAGTAGCCAACAGCGTCTCGCGCTGTAGTATCATGCCGCCNAACGAGCTGCAGCATTATTACTGCAGTTGCGCTTAACTCTGACGATCTGGTGGACCNAAAAAATGACGGATACTTTCGCTTTCGGCTTAGGTTTTTCACGCCAGAGTGCGAGCGGCGCTATGCTGGACTGTTACTTTCCGCGACCGCTGTTAAGCCCGCAGGGCGCTTTACTTGACGCCCTGGCGGGACTACCCCACGGAGCTCACGAAGTAGATGTTGAATTTGCGCGGGTCTTGGATGCAGCGCAGGATGGTGGCTTGGTTGCTGGAGCGATCACACCGGCTACGACNCAGCATTCACTTATTGCTGTTCGCCTCGACAACGACCAGCCGATCAATAGCACCGCAGAGGCCTATCTGAAGTTACATTTGCTGTCCCATCGTTTGTGCGTTCCTAACAGCCTTAATCTGGATGGTATTTTTGCGCACCTGCCAAATGTTGCGTGGACCTCCGAAGGACCCGTCGCCGTTGACGAGCTGACCGATGCCATCGCCCGCGCGCACCTTAATGGCCGGCAACTCGAGGTGTTTGCGGTCGATAAGTTCCCGAAAATGGTCAACTACGTGGTGCCAACCGGCGTGCGAATCGCCGACGCCAGCCGCATACGCCTGGGTGCGTATCTCGGCGACGGCACCACCGTGATGCATGAGGGTTTTGTTAACTTCAACGCCGGAGCCATGGGACCCAACATGGTCGAGGGGCGAATTTCACAGGGCGTCACTGTCGGCGCAGGTACAGACTTAGGCGGCAGCGCAAGCACCATGGGGACGTTGTCAGGCGGCGGCAACATTACCATCAGCATCGGCGAAAACTGCCTAATCGGCGCAAACGCAGGAACCGGCATTCCGCTCGGCGACCGCTGCACCATCGAGGCAGGCCTGTACATTACCGCTGGAATGAAAATACAGCTGTTCGACGAGCATGGCGATTCCTTGGGAGAAGTTAAAGCACGAACACTGGCAGGTAAGTCAGACATGTTGTTCATGCGCGACAGCCAGGTCGGTAACATTATCTGCCGCACCAACCGGCAGGCGATAGAACTCAACGATCAACTGCATCAGCACAATTAGATAAACAATGAGCGAACCAGCGAATGCCGTTTTTGACCTAACCTGCGAACTCATTAGCAGAGTATCGGTAACCCCAGAAGATGCGGGCTGCCAAGAGATTATTGGCCAACGCCTGAATGCTCTCGGTTTTTCGCTGCACCAGTACAACACCCACGGCGTGCACAATCTTTGGGCCACACGTGGCCACGGTTCCCCGCATTTACTCTTCGCCGGCCACACAGATGTGGTTCCGGCTGGGCCAGTCTCTGAGTGGCAAAGCCCACCATTTACACCGACGGTCAGCGATGGGTTGTTGATTGGTCGCGGTGCGGCAGACATGAAATCCAGCTTGGCCGCCATGATAGTCGCGGTGGAAACCTTGCTGCGAGAACATCCAGCGCATCCAGGCACGCTGAGTTTTTTGATCACAAGCGATGAAGAGGGTGAAGCAATACACGGCACTGCTCACGCTATTCGCGCATTGCACAGAGAGGGCATCAAACCCGACTATTGCGTGGTCGGCGAACCCAGCTCCAGCGTCGCATTAGGCGATGTCGTACGCTGTGGTCGACGTGGGTCGCTTAACGCCCATTTGATTGTGCATGGCGTGCAGGGTCATGTTGCCTATCCATCAGCAGCACGCAACCCAATACATCAAGCCATGCCGGTTCTAGCCAAGCTCGCTGATACGGTCTGGGATGCGGGGAACGACTTTTATCCTCCTACAACCTTGCAGATCTCTAACATTCAGGCGGGTACCGGCGCCGGTAACGTCATACCCGGCACTTTGAGTGTCGATTTCAACTTGCGTTTTAACACCGAGCAAACGGCACAAGGTCTGCAAACACAGATCCAACAGATGCTTGCAGACGCAGGTTTAGAATTCGAATTGACGTGGCAACTGTCTGGTGCTCCTTTTCTNACCCAGCCCGGGCAACTGTGCACTGCGGTGAGTGAAGCGATATATGCGCATACCGGCATGACTACTGAAATGAGCACCTCTGGAGGCACCTCCGACGGGAGATTTATTGCGCCATGGGATAATCATCCTGACGGGCCCGTCGAGGTAGTAGAACTGGGGCCAATTAACGCAACTATTCATAAAATCAACGAGTCGGTGCGTATTTGCGACCTGTTGCCACTGTCGCAGATTTATAACCAGATCATCGTCAACCTGCTTAAGCTCAAACAGAGCTGATTCTTGTGAGCAGACTGGCCGCTATTTGCGCCGCCGTCATTTTCCTCGGCGTTCCCATTGTTGTGATGTTGTTACCTGCCACACTGGCNAAACGAGCTGTCGACCAGCTAGAGGGCGTTGACGCTATTCGATTCAACGGCACTTTGTGGCACGGACAAAGCTTGCTCATCTTGCAGAACGGCCCCACGGCGAATCTGCGCTGGCAGCTGCAAGACTTGACCCATGCAAAAAGTACTGAGCTGTTTGGCCTTCAGCCAAAGTTCGACTGGACGCTACAAAACTCAGATTTCGAAATCACTGGCACCATCGGACTGCGCCGAACTTCCGCCGAAGTTAAGATTGCAGGCGACATCAACAGCAGCGCTCTGGCGCCACTACTCAACCGCTTCGACATTTTTCTCAGTGGTGATTTTACCTTGGCTCCCGGCACAGTGCTGGCACCCTATCGTACCGCGTCACTGCAACAGGTNACTTTGGTCGAACCTGTCGATCTGNTGTGGAGCGGCGGTCAGGTCAGTTATATCCTNTCCGGCCAATTCAATCAGGTAGACCTGCCAAGCCTGCAGGCCAAAGTCACTCAAACAACCGATCAGACGCTGATCGCTACCGTGCAAACGGTGACCGCTGAGAAGCTACTGGATATTGTTTTACGCACCAATGGTGTCGTGGTTATTCGGCTCAATCGCAGATTCCTAGACTTGCTCGCATACCCATGGCCTGGCGAACAAGACCCTGAAGACATTGTCATCGAAGTTGAGCGACGAATTCTGTAGGACTCAGCAAAGGGTGCTATTAGCAGTGGTAATTTGCGTTGGAATTCGCACAATGCACCGGCAACCAACGTGATCGTAAAAATACACCACAGCGCAACCAAGTTAACGACATGCAGATTATTGATTACGCCCGAAAATTCGCAGCGCCCGCGCAATGGATAATTATCCTCGGCATCGTTGCGACGGTTGCGTATCGACTGTACAGCATCATTTATCTGCCCAATGACGTTGCGATNGCCGCGANCAGCCAGCTAAGTTCCTCGCCAAAAGAGAGCCCGACAAGACCTACAGACATTAATGCAGTAGTCAATCTGCACTTGTTTGGTAAACCATTGGCGAATGCAGCGGTGCGGCCNGNGAGTGTTACCAATGCCCAAGCGACGCGTCTCCCACTNGAGCTAAAGGCTGTCTTTGCGGCCACCGAAAACACTTATTCCGCAGCTATTATTGGCCAACGAGGTCAAGCGGCGCGACTCTACTCGGTAGGTGAAAGCGTACCCGGCAATGCAGTCCTAGCAGAGGTTTATGCCGATCAAGTATTACTGCGTCGCGCCGGTCAGCTTGAGTCTCTGGCGTTCCCCAAAACCACTTTCACCGCGAAAAGTAGCGGCTCCGCAGTGCCTGGTGGTAGCGCCGCTGCTCCGAAGCAACGTGCCGATCAAACAAAGTCGGCAGCGTCGACTGCAGATGCTCGCCAACTTGCGCAACAACTGGCGGCTGATCCGCAGCAAGCGGCAAAGCAACTCGGCCTGTCNGCANGCGCNGAGGGCGNCTACAGAATCAGCAATGTCGCCAATTCACCGTATTTCCAACGCGCAGGACTTAGATCAGGCGACGTCATATTGTCGATCAATGGTAAACCGCTGAGTGACGCCCAGCCAAGCCAAGCGATGATGGATGAGCTAATGGCTAGCGGCACCGCTCGTGTGGTACTGCTGCGTAATAATGACCGTCTGACCATAACTGCCACTGTACCGAAGTTGAGATAACTCATGAACAAGCGCCCAATGCACTACCACACAGTGATCATGGCAATAACCCTGGTTCTTAGCTTTGCCATTGCGTCGGCACCGCTTGCAGCCGCTGACAATGANCAGCAGACATGGCAGATGGCAACCAAACGTGCAGATATTCAAGAATTTGTCGCGCAAGTGGCCAAAATCACCGGCAAAACCTTCATTGTGGATCCGAAACTAAAGGGCCAAGTTACGGTTATCTCGGACACACCGTTGGGCAAAGACGGCGTTTACGCACTGTTTCTGAGTGTCTTGCGACTACAGAATTACACCGCTGTGCCCTCGGGCGATGTCATTCGCATCCAGCAAAGCGCTACCGGAAAGCAGACTCCCGGAGTGCTAGGGCGTCCCGAGGCTGCGGCGCCAGAGGAACTGATGACCGAAGTCATCGCGGTGCAAAATACCGAATCCTCAGAATTGTTGAAACTATTGCGACCTTTGATACCGCAATACGGGCATATAGGCAGTGTTAGTAGCCCCAACGTGGTCATAATCTCCGACCATGCCGACAACATTTTGCGTCTGAAGAAACTCATTCGCGAAATAGACGTGGCCGATGAAGACGAAGTTGTTATGGTGCCATTAAAAGAGGCTTGGGTCGGCAGTGTGGCCTCAATTCTCGAGAAAGTAGCACCCGACCAAATTGGCAGCGGNGCNAAAGGCCCCACCAAAGTTCAGGTTATCGCTAANGAAAGAAACAACTCGTTAGTGCTGCGCGGGAAGCCGCGGCCGATCGCTGAGGTGATTAAGATCATTGACAAGTTAGACCGCCCCGCGACCACTACTGATGCCACCCAAGTGGTGCTTCTAAGTCACGCGGACGCCGAGAACATTAGCAAAATCCTTAGTAGCGTGGTCGGCAAGAACAGCAGCGGTAACAATAGTGCTTCGCAGGANATTACCATNGCCGCCGACACCACCTTAAACGCTATCGTCGTGAAGGCTGATCCCGGCACAATGAGCGAAATACTTGCGCTACTGGAAAAGCTCGATACGCCACGGGCGCAGGTTATGATCGAGGCGGCAATCGTTGAGGTCACCATGGATGCCGACAGTTCTTTGGGTGTGGAAATGGCCGCCGGCGACCAGCGCGGTGACAGTGCCCCATTGATCAGCACCAGTCTTAATGGCGTTATCAGCAGCCTGTTGGCTGGCGCAATCGCTGACGGTGACAACAGAATCTCCGTGCTTGAGGGCTTAGCCAGCCTGACCTCGCCTACCATCGCCGGCGCGAAAATCGACACCGATGGCGTATCGTTTGGCGCGGTGATCAACGCTATCGCGACCAATTCTGACGCTAATTTGCTGTCGACGCCGAGCATTTTGACCTTGGACAATCAGGAAGCAAAAATNCTCGTTGGCCGAGAGGTTCCGTTTCGTACCGGCTCGTTTTCAACCACGGGCGATGGCGCGAGCAATCCATTTACAACAGTTAATCGTCAAGATGTGGGTGTCGAANTNGTTGTGACACCCCATGTTTTCGAAAACAACGATGTACGTTTGGAGATTTCGCAGAACATAACNAANGTATTAAATACGGCAGTAGGTGGCAGCGGCTTTGCTGACGTCGTCACCTCAAAACGCACCATTGAAACCACAGTGCTGGCTGCCGACGGACAGACTATAGTTCTTGGCGGGCTGATTCAGGACGACATCAATAACACCAACAACCGCATTCCTGTGCTGGGTAAAATTCCGCTACTGGGGACGTTATTTCGCTCCACCAGTAAGGAGCGCACCAAAACCAATCTNCTCGTTTTTCTGCGACCAACAATTCTCCAAAGCACGGAAAACACGACTCAATTGAGCTTGGATCGCTATCAGCAAATCTGGGACATTGATCAAAGAAAAAACGGCCAATCCGCTACCGTTGACGATCTAGACGGGTTGTATAGCGGCCAACGGCCGGAGTAAGGGCGCAGCCTTGATCAGGTGAACTCTACTTATGAAGCTGTTGTATCGATTAGGCTATCGTTTGATTNGGTGGCTGACTCAACCCAGNCTCAGCGGGCAGGTGCAGTTAGATCCAAATAGTCATGTCGTCTACGTGCAATCGCAGCGAGCGCTTACCGATTTATTCATCCTTGATCTGGCGGTTAGCAGTAGCGACTATCCGTCGCCACTCAGTTCATTAGANNTCGACAATTGGCACCTCGCGCGACGCGCGTTTGCCTTGCATCGGCCGGTAGCGGGACGCATGACGATGCAAACCTACTCGCNGCGGATGCTGCGCCTCATCGACGCCCCNAACGAAGTCAAAAAGAACATCGTAATTATCCCATTTACTGTGTTCTGGGGCCGCTCTTTAGCACCTAAGGGGAACTGGCTGCGCGCGTTAACCAACGAGCAGCGAGAACTGGGCGGACGCTTCAAACGCACCTTGTCGCTGCTTATTAACCGTCGCGATATCCATGTTAGGTGCGGCAAACCCGTTGCTTTGGCGGATGTGGCGAATCTCCACAAAGGNCGCGACATAGCAATTCGAAGAACCGCTCGATACCTGCGCGTGCGTCATCGGCAACAACGAGAGGCTACTCTAGGACCAGAGTTTTTGAACCGCAGCGCGCTGATCAACACACTGATAAACAGCGCCCAAGTTCGCAGCGCTATCGCAACACTGCAAAGCGACGACGGCCGGTCATTAACAAAGTTAAAGCAGCAGGCGCTGCGGCACGCGCAGTCCATCGCAGCGGATATGTCGTATACAAAGATTCGTTTCTTCTTATCGTTGCTTACATGGTTTTGGAATCGGCTTTATGACGGTGTGCACGTCAACGGCNTGGATGGCCTCGCCGAGATCAGCAACACCCACACTCTGGTCTATGTACCTTCGCACCGCAGTCATGTNGACTACTTGGCNTTGAGCTACGCATTGTACGTCCAGGGTTTAATGATCCCGCATATTGCCGCGGGAGATAACTTGAATATGCCCTTGGTTGGTCGTTTTCTGCGCGGGGGCGGCGCTTTCTTTATGCGCCGAAGTTTCCGCGACGATCCATTGTATGCCGCAGTCTTCAACGAGTACCTATACCAATTGGCGCGACGCGGTCATTGTCTAGAGTTCTTCCCCGAGGGGGGTAGATCTCGCACTGGCCGGTTGTTNCCGGCTAAATTTGGTCTGCTAAAAATGTGCGTCGACAGTCAACGCCGCGGTCTACCTAAGCCATTGGCGTTCGTGCCTGTCTATTTGGGCTACGAGATCGTTCTCGAGGGCAGCAGCTATTTGTCTGAGCTGCGCGGCGCAGACAAAAAGAAGGAAAGCGTTTTCGATGTCTTACTTAGCCTCAAATTAATACGCAAAAAATATGGTGAAATGCATGTGACCTTCGGCGCACCGTTACAACTGGACCGCTGGTTAGCGCAGAACGACCATGCTGCGGCAGACGAGGCGACAACACTACAACATCTAGGCGACGACCTAATGCTCGCGATTAATCGTCAAGCTAGCGCCAATCCGATTAACTTGGTCGCCAGCGTCATGCTGACCAAAGACAATCAAGTAATGTCCGAGGACCAATTGCTTGATCAACTGCATTGCCACCAGCAGTTGATCGGGACTCTGCACGGCAGCGAGCACCTGACAGATCCGAACGCTAGCCCAGCCGAATTGATTCAATCTGCCGAGACCCTGAACTGGTTAGATCGCGAGTCACAATCCTACGGCGATGTGTTTTCAATACAGCCTGTAAACGCGGTGATGCTGACTTGGTATCGAAACAATATCTTGCACTTGCTGGCACTGCCCTCACTCATTGCCTGCCTGCTGATTAATCGACGCGGAGGCATGAAGACCGATCGCTTACAGAACACTATTGCATTGGTCTACCCCTACATTGCCAACGAACTCAGCGCCTCGGTACCCGCAGCGACCACCAAGGCACTAAATTCGATGCTGCAGCTAGAACTTTTACGCCAAGAAGCAGGTGTCACCCTGCCTGCGGCGCAAAATAGCGCTCAGCGTATGCAACTGGTACTGCTGTCGAAACTGGTCAGCGAGACCTTAGAACGCATGTTTATCGTGCTTAGCCTCGTTCATCACGGTAACTATCGACGCGATGCGTTGTGCACTCGTAGCCAGGCTGTCGCGCAACAAATGGCGCGTTTGCATGGCATTAATGCACCGGAGTTCTTTGATCAGGGGTTGTTGGATCGATTTATAGACACATTGCTGGCAAACCGGCACTTAACAACGNACGAGNACGGCGTGTTGATCTCCAACGCAACCATTGCGGAGACGCTGCACTTGGCNCGTACCGTGATCGACGATCGGGTGAGGTTTACTTTGAACCCATGGTTAAAGGCGCTGACCCAAGGGCGGGCGATCAACAANCAGGATTGACGCTACGTCGGCAAATACACGTCAAACCGCACACTCTTGCCTTTGATCTGAAACGTCGGCTGCAGTACCAGCGGATCTTTAAGCCGTTGTTTTACCACCACTTTGTTTAAGGCGCATGCCTGCCCGTGCTGGATCAGCTCTACCAATCCTGTTTGGTGTTGATCGGCGGTTGTTGNCGTTAGCTGGCGCAAGTGCTGTAACCCTCTGTTCGGAAGTGCGTTCTTGCGCCGCGGCGCNAACATTGGATCCAAATAAACTACATCCCAATGACGNTGACTCTGCATGACCCGCAGACAATCGTCCTGTTCAACCACTACTCTTTCNGTCGACTCGCAAAGATCCTGCANCAGCAACCACACTNTNGGGTGCCGTTCCACCATGGTCACAACGCAGCCCAACGCNGCCAGAGTCAAGCCGTCAGTGCCGAANCCAGCACACGCATCTAGTACGCTTGGTTTGCTTTGCGGCAACCCACAGGCTCTTGCTAAAGCGCCCATGCGATTTGTGCTNGTNCGTCTTTGNACCTGTCGCTGCGGCAATCTATATGGATCGCGATAGCCGGGCATAAGCAGCGAAAGACCCAACTGATCTAGGATTAGTACCGGTTCACTGAAGCCTGAGCTTTGCGTGCTGATCAGCTCAGCGGCGTCGACCTCTACCAGGTCGCACCAAGCGGCTAACGCATAAGCGCGGTGTTGTTGGGAGGCAACATAAAACAACCGCACCATAACCGTAGCACTGGGTTAGCGGCGTTTACGCCAGGGTGAATCACCCTGCACATAAATCGGCAGTGCCCGCTCCGCATCGACGCTACTGCCCNACGCGTGAATGTTACGCGCGGGGCCGATCATGGTTGTAGCGTCTGGCACCACTTCGCCAACGCAGCAATCGCTCAGCACTTCGGGTAACCAGTTTGGGCGTGGGCCTATGATGGCCAAGTCGCTGTATGTCACCGGCACGGCGCGTGTCGCTAAATCCTCCAGCCAAGGGGGCGCCGCATCGACAAGTTCATCGGGCCGTTGCATAACCCAATGTCTCTGCGCAGTTNGGTATTCAGAAACATAAAATGCTTGCCCCCGACTGGCGACAAAGCAGATGAGGCGTTCAACGCTGAGTTGCTGCGGTGCCCAAGAATTCACAATCACAGTAGATCCGCGCTGGGGTACCACCTTACAACCGCAGGCCATGGCAATACCTTGGGCTATCGAGGCTGCGATTCTGACGCCAGTAAAGCCTCCAGGTCCAGCCGCAAAACTGACCAATTGCGTGTTTGCAACCGTTTGTCCAGAGCGCTGATAGAGCGCGTCTAGCATCGGTAGCGCTTCTTGATTATGGCGCCGCTCAAGCAGCTGAGTGTCAGCAAAAACATCATCGCCAACAGCAAGAGCCACGCTACAATGCGCTGTTGAAGTATCTATACAGAGAGTTGTTGTCATTGGCCCAGCATAGCCAAGCATTAGATCTGGAGGAAGCACTGGCTGCAATTCGCGCCCGCGTATCCCAATCTACAGTCCAAGTCACATGCCCTATTGACGAAAGTCTTGGGCGGGTTATTGCAAAGCCGGTTGCGGCCGCACTGGCGCTGCCACCGTTCCCAGCCTCTGCCATGGATGGCTATGCAGTCCGCCAAGAGGATGTGGACAGCGCTAAGCCGTTTGCGCTGACTCAAGTCGGCCCCAGCCTAGCTGGCCATCCATTTGCCGGCACCGTCATGCGAGGGCAATGCGTGCGCATTTTCACTGGCGCACCACTGCCGGAGGGTGCCGACCTAGTGATCCTCCAAGAGAACGTGATCGCCACACATCAGCAGCTGGTGAGCTTCCAACCCCACACCAGTCTAGATACCCATGTGCGNGCCATAGGCAACGATATTGATCAAGGCGAAATAGTCGTTGATGCCGGAGAGCTGGTGACGCCATTTCTGCTCGGTCACTTGGCGGCGGCGGGGATTCATCAAGTGCCGGTTTGTGCAGAAATTCGCGTCGGTATTTTTTCTAGCGGCGACGAGCTGCGCGACCCAGCCACGCCGGNAGANGAGTTACGNTACGGGGAAATCTACGACGCGAACCGGCTGACGCTGATGCAGTTACTAAAAAACCTGCCAGTGCAGTGTATAGATCTTGGTTGCCTGCCCGATGACCCGGACATTGTGANCACCGCCTTGCACGACGCTGCCAACAAATGCGACATTTTGCTCACCAGCGGTGGCGTTTCTGTCGGCGACGCAGACTTTATCGTGCAGCAGATTCAACGCCAGGGCGAACTTGAATTTTGGCGGCTTAACTTAAAGCCAGGAAAACCCCTAGCCTTCGGCCGCATCAACGACTGCTGGATCTTCGGCCTGCCAGGAAACCCTGTGTCCACCATCATTACCGCGTTGCTACTCGTTCGACCCACCATCGGTCACCTTGCGGGTATGAAAAGCGCAGCGCCACTGCGCCTCACCGCGGTATTGGCAACACCCGTGCATCACTCACCAGGCCGTACAGAATTCCAACGTGGTCACTTTGCAGCGCTTGATGGCGGCTTTAGCGTTAGCCACACCGGCGAGCAAGGTTCTAATCNATTTAGCAGTTTTCGCCATGCCAACTGCCTCATAGAGATTGATAAGGATCAGGGTGACCTGCAAGCAGGCGCAGTCGTGACTATTTTACCGCTGACCAATCTACTGCATTAGTTTGCGCTCAATCAGCCAAGTATTGTGCCATCTCGCGCTCAATACTCTCACGATATACATCTAACCGTTGTTGTTTGATCACCCCAAATCCTCGGACTTGATCCACGCTATCGATGATCGCTCTGGCTGCGACGACGTTGTCGGTACAGACGTGGGCGATTACCTCTTGTACAAGATCGCGATATTGCGCGATGAGTTGCCTTTCCTCGCGGCGCTCAAGGGAATAACCAAATGGATCAAACCGGGTTCCACGCAAGCACTTGAGCTTTGCCAGCCAAGGAAAAAAACCTAACATCCACTGCCCGTAGGCATGTTTGCGTGGCCTCCCACTCGCGGCATCTGNAGAACTNAGCAACGGCGGCGCCAAATGNATTCGCAACCTATNGTCACCCGCAAACTGCGCCTGCAGTTTTTTACGAAAGCCATCATCACTGTATAANCGCGCAACCTCGTATTCGTCCTTGTACATCATTAACCGCGCCAATTGCCGAGCCCCTGCAGCAGCGAGACCTTGACTGCTGCCCAAAAGCTGCAGCTCATGGCGGTGTATATCCGCATAAAANCGTCGCAACGANTCGGCATAAGCNTNNTTTTGGTAGGCGCGTAATTCGCTGCACAAACACTCCAGCCAATCTGCCGGCGCTTGGTCAACATTCGCAATCTGCACCGGCGTTGATGCGGCTAGCGCATGCTTGTCCTCCGCTAATACACGCCCCCAGCCAAAGGCCTCTAGATTTTCAGCGATGGCTACCCCATTGAGTTCGATCGCTCTACGCAGCGCGNGCTCTGGTAACGGGATCAAACCTTTTTGAAAAGCAAACCCCAAAACCAACAGGTTAACTGCTGCAAGGTCGCCGAAAAGCTGCTCTGCTGCGGCGTTCGCATCAAAGCTTTGTAGCTGCGAGCTACCAAAAGCAATTGCTGCTACGTCGGTAACAATCGGCATATCGTTGTCAGCAACGAACTGAGCAGTAGGGATAAAGCCAGAATTTAACACCACTGATCCCTCACCTGGAGCCATCAGCTGCACGCACCCAGCGGCAGTAATTTGGTCGCAGCCAAGCATCAAGTCACCTTGCTCGTCGCCTATTCGCGGACTGTGAATGTCCAGCCAATGCGGCGCAATTTTTATATGGCCGACCACGGCACCGTTCTTTTGCGACAACCCAGTAAAGTCTAGAGTTCGCACCTGCCTGCCGTGCAAATGCGCGGCCATAGCGATCACACCGGCCAAAGTTAAAACTCCGGAACCGCCAATACCCGCGCACAAGATCGAATACACCCCTTGGAGTTCGCCAATGTTCGGCTCCGCCAAAGCAGCTAAACGTTTACGCAATCGTGCCTGTCGCGGCGCTACGGGCGGTCTACGCAACTCGCCNCCCAGTACCTCAACGAAGCTCGGACAAAACCCGTTAACGCATGAGAAGTCTTTGTTGCAACTCGACTGATTGATCTGCCGTTTGCGCCCCCAGGGGGTTTGCAGTGGCTCTACCGCAATGCAGCTCGATTGTTTCGAGCAGTCGCCGCAGCCTTCGCACACTCTGTCGTTAATGAACAGTCGACGTGGCGGATCGACCAAGGTGCCGCGCTTGCGACGACGACGTTTTTCCGCAGCGCAGGTCTGCACATAGATCAACGCAGTCACGCCCTGGCGTTGCCGCAAACGAAGTTGCACCGTCTCTAAGGCATCGCGGGAATAACATTCCACACCTTCTGGCAGGTCTTCCTCGTCGGACAGAGCCGCGGCATCGTCACTCAATACCACGACTTCTTTTACCCCTTCAGCAAGCATTTGCGCAGCAATGCGCGCCACTGTGGGTTGTCCCTCAACAGGTTGACCACCGGTCATGGCAACGGCGTCGTTATATAGAACCTTAAAGGTTATGTTGACGCCACTGAGGACGGCTTGGCGCACCGCCAAACTGCCAGAGTGCTGGTAGGTACCATCACCCAGATTTTGGAACATNTGTTCACTCTGGTTGAAGGGACTCAGGCCTACCCAATGCACACCCTCCCCTCCCATCTGAGTGAAGGTTTCGGTTCGCCGATTCGTCCCGACCGCCATGATATGACAACCAATACCGGCACCGGCGCGACTGCCGCTTGGCACCACTGTCGAGCGGTTGTGTGGACAACCGGCACAGAAGTAGGGNGTACGCTTNGGCAGTTCGCTATTCATGCGNAGCTGCGACTTCGAAACACCGTCACTCGCCTGTAAATAAGCGCTAATCCGATGCTGTAACGGCCCACTCGGCAGTACCGCTAACAACGCACGAAGAATCTGTTTGGCCGTAAAGGTCTGGGACTCCGCCAGCAGCACCCTGCCATCTTGACGCGTTTTTCCAACCACACTGGGACGCTCAGACGCCGGCAGATTATAAAGCTCGCGCTTTACCTGATCCTCAAGGAAGGGCCGCTTTTCTTCGATCACCAACACGGTCTGCAGTTGCCTCGCGAACGCTCGAATACGTTTCGGCTCTAATGGCCAAATCATGCCAACCTTGAGTACGCCAATTCCTGCCCGCTGTAAATCTGCTAAGGCTAAGCCCGCATCGGCTAGGGCTTGCAGCAAATCACTGTAGCCTTTGCCCGCACTNACTATGCCAAGCCCACCGGCTTTGGCNGGCAGCAAAATTGCGTCGAGCTGGTTGGTGAAAGCAAAGGCCTGAGCGGCGGGAATGCGCTCCTCTAACACCCGCCGCTCATATTCTGCGCGCTGCCCAGGCCACTGTAGCTTGGCGTCAAAGTTCAGCCCATGAGGTGGTAAGGGCAACTCCGGGACACGCAATCTCGGTGCAGCTAATTGAGTCACCGAAGCAGCACTTTCGATGACTTCCGTTACCGCCTTAAAACCAACCCAAAGCCCGCAGTAACGGGACAGGGCGATACCGGCCAGACCGAATTGCACATACTCGTCGATAGTCGACGGATACAACAACGGCATCATTGTGGCAGCGAAGACATGGTCGGTTTGATGCGCAAATACGGAGGATTCGGCGCTATGATCATCGCCAGCAATGACTAACACCCCACCCGCTTTNGCCGTGCCTTGAATGTTCGCTTGTCGGAAGACATCGGCGCTTCGGTCCACACCGTGCCCCTTTCCATACCAATAGGCGAACACCCCCTGCTTACGGCTTGTCTGCCGGTAATAGTCTGTTAGCTGGGTACCCCAGATTGCCGTCGCAGCAAGATCCTCNTTAATACTTGGCTGAAAAAGCACCCCATGCTGCTGTAACCGCGAAGATTCTCGCCAGGCCTCCAGATCTACACCACCAACCGGTGAACCGCGATAACCGGTGATAAATCCACCAGTGTCTAATCCCGCCTGCTGATCCANCTGGCGTTGCGCCATAGCCATGCGCAGAAACGTCTGCACCCCGTTAATGTAGATTTTCGACTTGGCTAGATCGTAGCGATCCTCGAGCAGGTAGGTTTGCAGAAAATCAGCGCTCACGGACACCTCCGGTNGCACCAGCTTCCTCGTTAAAGACTAACGCAATTACACTGGTGACNAACAACTCGAGTTAGCGCTAACGATAACACGATGCTGTTGAGTCGCAAGACGACTGTTGGGGTGACTTGCGCTCGCGTCAGGCTAATTACTGCGCAGAGCGAGGGGAATTGCNCGTTTAGGCATCCAGGCCTGTGCTGATGGCATCCTGGATGTCCGCAACATCACCCNAGCCGTTTATCTCGACATAACGAATGTGCGGCAGNTTTTTGTAGAAAGCGATCAGCGGCTNGGTTTGCTCGGCGTAANCATTCAAGCGCTCGCGCACAGTAGCCTCCGTGTCGTCTTCGCGCTGCTGCAAAGNCTCGCCGGTTATATCGTCCAGTCCCTCTTGCTGAGGCGGGTTGTAGNCGACGTGATAGACTCGACCCGATCCTGGATGCACCCGACGACCAGTGATCCGCGTCACCAATTCTTCATCGTNAACCTGGATCTCCAACACCACGTCAATCGGCACGCCAGCNTCTTGCATCGCCTCTGCCTGAGGTATAGTGCGAGGAAATCCGTCGAACAAAAAGCCNTTCGCACAATCTGCTTGCGCGATCCGTGCTTTTACTAAGTCGATAATGATGTCATCAGAAACTAAAGCGCCAGAATCCATTACGGCTTTTACGCGCTGGCCCAACGCGCTGCCGGAACCAACGGCGGCGCGCAGCATATCACCGGTAGAGATTTGCGGAATGCTTAAACGCTCCTGAATAAATTGCGCCTGAGTGCCTTTGCCCGCTCCCGGCGGTCCTAACAAAATGATTTTCACTATGATCTCTCCAATTTATTCAGTGTGCTCAGGCGCGGTAGAGTATCGAGCGCCTTGGCTTCCAGCAGGTAATACGCGTCGCACATCGGTTACGCCTTTCAACATCATCACGAGACTTATAATCTGCAACATCTGCAGCCAATCATTAAATTCTGCCTCCACGGAAATGATCGCTTGGCCCGTAGTATTGCTCACCCGCCCAGCTGCACCCATGAGCGACAACTGTTGGGCGGCCAGCAATTGCGTGATGTCGCTAAGTAGGCCATCTCTGTTGTCTGCGGTAACCTGAATAATCGTGGTCGAGTTTGCAACCGCACTTTCGATCCCAGGCAAACCTGGTTGTGGGCGCATGAGCTGGGACCACTCAGGGTGCCGCAACACTCGNCTGATCAACTCAATGTAGCTGACCTCACCAGTTGCAAGCGCTGGCAACAGTGCATCCCCTGGTTTTTGCGGTGCAGCATCGATACACGCATCAATGAACGTCTGTTCATCCCCTGCAATCGCCAATTGACGCTTCAACTGACGCAGCAGCGCCCTGCCTGCGGCGTTCGGATCTTCGCCACTGTGCATGCGAAAATAATGCGCTACTTTGGCCCGCGCGCGATGGGTAAACAAAATATTTAGCGACGGCTCAAGCCATTGACGCTGCGGGCGCTGCTCTGGATCGGCCACGACCTCTACTTGCTGGCCATTTTTCAAGCGCGCGTGAATAGGTACAGGCACGCCGTTCACTATGCCGCCGACGCACCTTTGACCGAGGTCAGAATGGATCCGATATGCAAAGTCCAATACTGTGGCGCCGCTCGCCAAATCCAGCACGTGACCCTTTGGGGTCGTGATGAATACTCGCTCCTGAGTAGTCTGCTGATACAACAGCGCGTTTAAGTCTGTAGCACCACCGAGTTCGTCGTGCCACTCCATAACCTGTCGTAACCAGTCCATTTTCGCCGTGAAATTGGCATCCTCATCCGCAGGATGATCATTGCCGGTTTTATAGGCCCAGTGTGCGCACACCCCTAGCTCCGCATCTTCATGCATTTGCCGCGTGCGAATCTGCACTTCCAACGTATGCCCATCATCAGCAGTAACGGCAGTGTGAATGCTTTGGTAGCCGTTCTCTTTGGGCATGGCGATATAGTCATCAAACTCCCCTGGCAAATGCTGCCATGTCGTATGAATCACACCTAGAGCGGAATAACAGTCTGCTAGTGAGCCGACAATAATGCGCACTGCTCGCACGTCATGAACTTCTTCTATCGGAATGTTTTTGGCCTGCATTTTGCGCCAAATGCTGAAAATATTTTTCGCACGGCCATCTACATCGCCGTCGATACCGTGATCGGCTAGAAGGCCACGGACGCGATCTATCATAGCTGCGACTTGCTGTTCGCGTTGTTGACGTTTCTGACTGAGCTGTTTCGCAATGCCTAGATAGATGTCCTCGCGCAGGTAGCGCAGCGACAGATCTTCTAACTCCCACTTTAATTGCCAGACGCCTAAGCGATTCGCCAAGGGCGCAAACACCGAAGCGGCCTCCTGTGCAATACGCTGGCGACGTTGCGCCTGGTAGTTTTTTGCGTGGCGTAACGCCAATACCCGCTCGGCGAGTTTTATGACCGCCACCCGCACATCGTCGATCATTGACGCCAACATACGTTTGACGTTCTCCACCTGACTTTGCTGCTCTTTTGCAAGCATCGGCGAATCTGACATCTCTAACAGACTGGTCGTGGCGGTGGCGGCAACACTGAAGACTAATTGGGTAGCTTCACGGCCAATTTGTGCTAACAGGTCCGACCGAGTTACTCGATCAGTTCGCACCAACCTATATACAAGAGCTGCCACCACGGACGCGGTATCCAAACGCAGTTGTGCAACCAGTTCACCCAGTTCCAGCGCCATGGCAAGCTGTTGCCGATGTTCGCGGTCAATCCATGCGCAACAATCAATGAGAGGCTGTTCAGCGAGCTGAGGATGTTCAGCGAGCATACGTTCGACCCAAGCGGCCCAGTCGAGACTGCCGTCTACCGCCACCGGTACCTGTTTGCGAACGTTAACCAAAGCCCTTTACCTTTTTCACGTCGTCCTCTTCCTAAGCATTACGCACGAAGTGGCCGATAGTCTCTATGTGCGCTGTCTGCGGAAACATATCGTAAACACCAACTTCGCGGAGTCTAAAACCCGCATCCTGCAGGCGCTGCGCATCATCCGCAAAACTTCGAGGATTGCAAGAGATGTACACCACTTGTTGCACCGATGGCATCGCCGCCCAGGTGTCCAGCTTGGCACCCGCACCACTGCGCGGCGGATCGAGCAACAACGCGTCGGGGGCCATACTTTGATCACTTAGAAACGTCAAAAACTCACTATCCGCGGACGCATCATATAGATCTTCTACGATAAAATTGCTGCATCGCTCTAGCCCGTTTCGGTGGGCATTGCGGCGTGCCATGGCAATGGCCTCGGCGCTACCTTCCACACCCACCACGGTCGCGCCTTGGCGCGCGAGCGGCAAACTGAAATTACCAATGCCACAAAATAGATCGGCTACCACGCGGCCGCGTAAGTTGCCAAGATAACTGGCGGCGACGCGGATCAACTCGCGATTCATTAGCGCGTTAACTTGGGTAAATTGGTGCGCATAAAACTGTAAGTTCAGACCGAACTCTGGCAGCTTGTAAGACAACGGCAACACGCCGCTGTGTCCCGGCAAGGGTCGCAACTTGTCATAACCCGAAGGCTGCAAGATAACCTGCACGTTGTGGCTGTCGGCGAACCGCTGCAATCGTTGAATATCTATTTCTGTGAGCGCTTCTAGATGGCGTAAAAGTAGCGCCACGCTTTGGTCGCCCGCTGCTAACTCAACCTGCGGAATAGTGCGAGGCTGACTTAACCCACTGATGAGTGTTTTCAGTGGCTTCAACAAGGCTGACAGCTCGCTTGTCAAAGTCATACAGCTATCCATGCGAGCAACCCGGTTGCTAAACGACTCTCGAAAGCCGAGCAGCACCTGCTCACCGAGTACGCGTACACCCAAGCGTGCCTTGCGCCGATAGCCCAAGCGCACCAATCCAGTGGGCTGGCGCCAATGCGCCGCCGCTACCCCGACCCTTTGTAGAGCGTCCGCTAACACACCTTGCTTCAACAACAGTTGCTCTGGATAGACGACATGGTGGAGGTTGCAGCCGCCACATCGGGGAAAATACTCGCACGCCGAAACGCTCCGATTGCGGTTCAAGTCGCAGAGCGGTACGCCATCTGCGAAACGCTGGCCGCCACGGCGTTTGACTATGCGAGCTTGTACG
>NHET02000002.1 GCA_002170355.2 Gammaproteobacteria bacterium TMED92 | reverse complement strand
TGCTGATATGCGCGCGTCAGACCATCCGCATCTTCAAGCATGCTCGCGTCCATAGTGTATCCAGCAAACAAACGTACTTTCATGCGCGGTCCAGAAGTGGCGAATGTTTCTTTACGCCGAAACGCTTTATAGATTGCCTCACGACTGTTTTCCTCGGCCCACACCCCCGTCAGCCCAGAAGCTCCCCAAGTTTCGTAAGCGCCGGTGGCGTACTCGCGGTCGTTGATGGTCTTCACTTCGACGCGACCTGCGGCCTTTATGACCTCCGCATCCCCTGGTGTTAGCGGCACGGAACCGCGACGCGATCCATTCGCGTCCAAAATGCCGACTTTCGAAAAGTAGCTGTCTTCGTCTAGTGATGCCGCGGCGTTATGCGTATCTGAGGCAGCGACGAAGCCAAACTTGTAAGCGTTGGCAATGCCTGCGTCTGCTAGTTTTAGGCCGTTCAAAAGCGCGTCTCGCGCATAAGAGCCCTTGGGTTCGCTGTAAAGCACGGTCGCAACGCGATACGGCATAATTTCAAAGTCTGCCCACTCGTCGTTATCTGACAGGGTGGGGTGGGTCTCGGATGTGCCTTTCACTTGGGTCAATTCAACCAATGGCTCGTTGCGCAAACGCTGTTCGGCGTAGGCGTTGTCGATTGGCTTATCGGCCCAATCTACCATCTCGAACATGGCGCCATTGGAACCGTTAGAATTGTGTGGGATCGCCAGGCTCTCAATGCCTTGTTCACGCAACCCGTCCATCCAATCCCACAATCCTTCTGGGTTTTGACTATGGAAGCGCGAGAACGGCATAGAGGGTAATTTGTCGGCGTCGCGGAAAATAACATTACGATGTAGATTGCCGCGAGCGTCCGTTGACGAAGTGTATTCGTACGCGACAAAGGTTGTAAATTTACCAGGTTTATTGTGTTTTTCTGCCGCTCTCACGATGTCCGCCCAAGCGCTTTGAGCAATGCTGTTTATGACACTTTGGTCGAGCGAGCCGTCGCTTATCTTCGCTAAGGTGTCCGGTAGAAACGTGGTGAACGCATTGACACGCTGAGGCGTGCTTTCAATGTTGGCGTTGTCTGGAGAATTGATGTTGTGCAATCCTTGCACATGCGGTTGCCGCGAAAACTCAGTGCGTGTATCCGCGGCAGCTTTAACGGCGCCAAGAAACATCGCATGATCAGTAACGGCGTAAAAATCTAACGGTTTATTTAATTTTACGGTAAAGCCGCTGGCGTGTTTTAGTGGTTCGCCTTGCGCGTAACGATAAGCATCGTAAGGAGTGGCTACAGTGCCGAAGGCGTAGGCGTCGAAAGAATAGTCTGTATGCACATGCAAATCGCCGAAGTAAGCATTGCGGTTGGCATTGGCAACTGCGTTACCAATAATGATGTCCGCTGGCATGTCCAAGGTGGCACCGCCAAAGCGCGGCTGAACTTCCTCGTTGTTCTGATTCCCCTCCGCGCCAGTGTTTTCTGGGCTGATTGGTTCAGGTGCGCAGGCGCCTAGCAGTAGCAGACCGCTGCAAAAAATTGCAGCCCGAACTTGCCTTAGATTACGATTAGTCATGGTCTCTCCCCCCTCATTAATCGGTAGCTCGGGGATGATACCCCAAAAATCGCATGGAATTATCGCTTGGTATAGCAAGCCAGGGCGTAGTCTTTGGCTAGATTTTATGCAGGGCCGCCAAAACTGTTTGTACCACCCGCTCACTATGCTGATCTGCGTCTACGCTATGGGTAGCGTAGCGCTCGTACAACGGTGTGCGCTCAGCCATCAACTGATCTAGGGTTGTGGCGGGTGCCGCGGCGATACCTCTGGCGCGGAAGTCGCCAATAC
This sequence comes from Gammaproteobacteria bacterium TMED92, assembly GCA_002170355.2. Classification (GTDB taxonomy): domain Bacteria; phylum Pseudomonadota; class Gammaproteobacteria; order Pseudomonadales; family Azotimanducaceae; genus UBA4421. The sequence continues at coordinate 37,875 of NHET02000002.1, read as the reverse complement.
GGTGTTGCAAAGTTACACGGCGAGCGCGCAGATAAACGATTTCTCCTAGTAGCGCGAGGCGCTTCATACTCGGTGCCGAATAGACGGCGCTGCCGCCGGTGGCGATCACTGTGTTGCTCGATTGCAGCGCGCTGATTACGGTCGCTTCGATTTCTCTCAATGCCATGAAACCGTCCTCGGCAATGATTGTTGGTAGGGTGCGTCGGGCATAAACTTGTATCAGTAAGTCGGTATCGACGAAGTCGTAGCCCAAAGATTTTGCCAACAATACGCCGATAGTGCTTTTGCCCGCGCCAGGCATGCCAATAAGAGATATACAGTTCATTGCGTTGTGGTTTATGCGTTTTTTCCCGAACGGTGATGTTAAGCGCAAAGACAATCGAGCTATAGTCTTAGGCTGTGCCCAACAAGTAAAAAAATGACGAGCAGGACCAGTAGAATGAGGTTGTATGATTTTCCTAACGCGCCCAACCCGCGGCGGGTTCGTGTAGTCGCGGCTGAGAAAGGCATTGACTTGGAGTATGTCACCATAGACATGACTAAGCGGCAGCATAAGACGCCAGAATTTCTACGCAAGAATCCGAGCGGCAAGATACCAGTACTGGAACTTGCTGACGGCACGTGTATTGGCGAGTCCATTGCGATTTGCCGTTACCTTGAAGCCATAGAACCAACGCCTAACCTATTTGGTGAGGATGCATTAGAAATCGCGCAAATAGAGATGGCGCATAGACAAATTGAGTTGGAGCTGATGTCGCAAATTGGCACGTCTTGGGTGAACGGCCCGATAGTTGCGAAAGCGGGATTAGTGGAACCGATAGAAGCAGCCAAGCAACGCAGCGATGGTTTAACCAAGGCCTTTTACCGGCGTATGGACAAAGAGCTTAGCGAACGTGATTACATCGCCGGAAACCGTTATTCCATAGCCGACATAACGGCAGCGATCGCCATTGATTTCGCGGGGGCGCTGGTGAGCTTAAAACCGGATGTGGAGTTGTCTAATCTTTGGGCCTGGCATGCGCGGGTCGCTGGTCGCCCCGGCTACGCTAATGCCTGACCGCAGGAATCGGCGGCATTAGAAAACAGCGTAGATAACGAGCTGTAAAGCGATCAGCGCCATAGCCCACAGGCGGATGTCTTGCCACTTTTTGGGCGCTGCAAGCCCCGCAGCGATTTTGCTCAGCGGAATCTGCCAAACAAACAGGGCGAGCGCCAAAAACAACAGCATTGACACGTAATTGCCCCATTCCGCGGGCATATTCTGAAACCACTGGATCATGAGTTGCTCTCTCGGGCGAATGGGCGATAGGTGAGTGTGGCTAATTGGTCAGCGGATAGCCCTTTGGTAAACGCGCTTATTGACCAGATCGCAAGCATCGAATAACAAAAACTGATGAATGCGATGTAGTAGAAGTTGAGATCGGTAAATTGGAGCGCCGCGGCTAACCCAACTCCTGATATGAGTGTCCAAAGTCCCGCGCTCGGGGTCGCGCGCTGGCTCAGCGCGCCGAGTAGTAGCAGCGCCAGCATCGGTCCTTGGAACAACGACAAGCCTGTTTGTAAGAAAACGAAAATGCCCCCCAGATCGCTAATGAACGGTGCAATTAGCATAGCGGCGAGTAGCAGGATTAAAGAAATCCAGCGGCCAATAACTAAGTCTTGAGCCGGGTCATGTTGCTTCAACAGCACATGCCTTATGTCTCGGGTAATCATCAGCGAGGTAGAGTTAATACTGGAGTCGATAGAGGACTGCAGTGCTGCAATAACGGCGACAAACATGAGCCCAGACAATCCCGGAGGCAGCACGTTCTTAATGATCCAAGGTAGAGCTTTGTCGCTGTCGTCGATTGGTGCTTGCATGACTAACGCTAATAGACCAGGAAAAATAATTAACAACGGCACAAAGGTTTTCGCAAATGCGGCAAACATCATGGAGGCGCTGGCGTCCCACTGGCTTTTGGCGCCAAGGCTGCGTTGCAGAATCGATTGGCTGGCTATCCAATAGGCCGGGGACAGCACGATACCCAAACCAAGAATTACACCGGGCCAGGGTGATTGGGGGTGGTCGGCGGGCAAGTACACGGAAAGATGATCCGGGTTGTCGCGGGTCAGTGTGGAACTGAATTCACTAAAACCGCCGAGCTCAGTAATACCCAATGCAACGATTGCGATGCCGCAGAAAAACATGATGCTCACCTGCAAAGCATCGGTAAAGGCCACAGCGGCAAGCCCGCCGGTGATGGAATACAAACCAACGACAGTGCCAGAGATGAGAATGCTCAGCCAGATTGGCCAGCCGAGATAGGTCTCCAGGACCAGCGCCAATGCCCACATAGCGACGCCCATAGCAAAGACCGCGAACACGCTGGTAATGAGAGCGGTAACAACACGCACCGCTTGGTTGTAGCGTAAGCCCATGTATTCTGGAATCGAATACACGCCGGCGCGCCAGTACAGTGGTATGAAGATGAGCGACGCTATAATCATGGCGGGGATGGCGCCAATCCATTCGAAGTTGGCCTGGGCTAAGCCAATGGTGTAGGCATTCCCCGACGCGCCGACATAACTATTGGTGTCGATATTCGAGCCAATAATCGATAAGCCGATAACCCACCAAGTGAGCGATCGTCCTGCGAGAAAAAAGTCGTGTGCGTTCTTAACGCGCCCTGCGAACCGTAACCCAACAAATATTATAAGCAAGACGTAGCCGGCGATGACCACAAGATCTAGTGTGTGCAAGACGACTCCCCAGCCCCGCGAAAAGCAGCTAAAAGTATACAGCTTGCAGCGGCGATAAGGTGCTTAATGCTGTACTGGCTTAACCGTAGGCCATCTCTAGGGTTTCGATTACCCAGCCTACTTGCACGGACCAGAACCACGCCAGACCAACCAGTGTAATGACGGCAAAACCGATGGCCGCGCGTTCTAAAATGTCTCTGTTTTTCATGGGGTGGGCCTTAGGAAAATCCAATCCAGCGGCCAGACGCCGCCACGGTGAACCATATGAGTATTGAGGTGATGGCGATTAGGCGCAGAGTCATTGGCCGAATGGTGTCGTGATCGAACCGCAACAGCGGACGGCGAATGGCGTAGACGAAGAATAGGCCAGCGGCAAGGCTGGACATTTTGGCCCAGAACATTGTGTTGTAGTAAAGCTTGAGTGCCACGGCAGAGCTCATGAAGATGCCGCTTATCACGACCATGACTAAACCGACATTGAACCACTTATAAGTGTTTTCAATCACCACCTCAGAGGGGACGTCTTTCATTACCAGGTTAAGTAAACGCAAATCTCCCAGTAGCACCATGCCGCCAAGCATTGACAGCCCGAGCAAGTGGAACATCTGTACTACTGCAAATACGCCACCGTAAGCTTTTGAAATGTCTGCCAACAGCGATGTATCCAACCAGTCGAAAAAGGGGTATAGGTCCATGTTCTACTCCATCTACCAGGTCTTACTGCAAGGCAGCCATTTCATCCACACACCCCGCCGCCCAATACATAAAGTAGGGGAGTTCTTTGTGGCAGTCGTACCAGTCATAGGCGATCGTGCGGCCGGTAATAACAACACCCGCCCATAATACCAAGGACGCAGTGGCAGCCATCCTGACCCGTTTCGGTGGACTTGGGTCTAAGTCCCAAGTGCCGCTGGACGCTTGCATTTTCGCCCGAAACAAAAACGCATTGATGCCAGCTGCGATAAGNAACACTACTTTGATACGAAACCACAGGCTTTGGGTGGTGCGAACAGGGATAGCGTAGTACAACAGAAAACCTGTGAGCAGCATGACAGCGAAGCCGATCATCATGGGCTTGTCTAAACGTTGGGCAATAGTCGAGGCGGGGACGTTTGGGAAAATCGCCCCCAGCATGCGTAAATCGATGATGCACAACATGCCCAAGAACAACATAAGCGTAAGAACGTGGGTTGTTTCAATCCAAGAATATAAATAGATCGATTCGTGAATCGCGGTGCTCCAGCTTTGACTGTCTAGCCATCTCGCTATGTTAAGCAGCACTTCATTCAACATGGTGGTCTCCAGCCCCAATCGTCATGATCGGATAATACAAAGTTGCCAAACTTGGAGCCACTAAGATGGCGANTTATCGTCGGCNATAGTGCGCAGCATCGATTCTTGTGCGCAGGTCATAAGTAAGCGTCCATCCTGACTATAGATCTGTCCCTCGTTCATGCCACGTCCGCCCATTGCCGCAGTGCTGCGTTGGTCGAAAATCATCCAGTCGTAAGGATCAGCGTCGTGATGAAACCATGCGCTTTGATCAAGGCTAGTGAGTCGGTGCGTTTGAAATGGAATGCCGTGGGGTAAGACCGAGTTAAACATCAACGGCCCATCAGACAAGTACGCCATGACAATTTGCCGCTCTCGAGGAGTAAGCATTTGCGCCGCGGGCGCAACTCGCATCCACAAACGCAAAGCCGGTGCATCAGTGGGGTCAAANTCGNAAAACGACNGTGATGCCCACTCCATTTGCACGCGCCCGCCTTGCACTACCGGGAACGGAAAAGGTTGCTCGCCCCTCGCCTCGCGAGCTGCAACATAGTGCTCTGGCGGCTCAAGGGTTGGTGCTTTGGGTTGATGTTCGTCGCCCTGCTCAGTGGTCTTGAAAGAGGCGACCATATGAAACACCTGGTGCTCGCCTTGGATGGCAGTAATCGCTCGAGTGTCGCCGTTGCGGCTCTCACGCAATCGCGTGACCTNGTAGTGCAAAGGCAAGGCAGGATCACCGGCACGCAGAAAGTATGCATGGTAGGAGTGGGCGAGCTTACTTTCGTCCACGGACGCCAATCCTGCAGCCATGGCTTGGCCTAAGAAGTGCCCGCCATACAGACCGACTGGACCGTAGGTTTCTGTCTTAGCAGAAAAGGTGTCCCGTGCGCTGGTTGGAGTCACCTGTAATAGCTCGATCAGAGACAACTCGTTGTGACTGCTGGGTGCTTGTTCGATNCGTTGACCGGATTGCGTGGTAGTAGTACCCATGATCAGCGCATTGCTCCTGGCATGCCGCCATCGATTACGATGGTTTGGCCCGACACCGACCGACTAGTGACGAATGCCAGGGTTTGCTCCGCAATATCGTCGGTTTGGCCCACAACGCCAAGCACAGCTTGGCGGCGGGCGCCGGCAGCAACGTTATCCGGCAAGCGTTTGGCCATGCGGGTGTTTTCGACGAGCCCGGGTGCGATGCAATTCACCGCCACCTCTGGCGCCATGGCAACGGCTAAACAGCGGGTTAGGTGGTTCAAGCCCGCTTTGCTCGATGAGTAAGCAATACTGCTGCTGCCTGGGCTAATGCCGCCTGCCGAGGAAATATTAACAATGTGGCCGCCTGGGTGTGCTTTCAGCAGCGCGGCGCCAGCCCGGGCCAGCAAAAATGGACCACGCAGATTCGTTTCCATCACTTGATCCCAGATATCTGCAGTTAACTCGTCCAGGTTTGGGAACGGAATGCCGATATTCCAAGCCGCGTTGTTAACAAGAATGTCCAATCGGTGCCANCGCTGGTNAATGTCAGCCACAAGCNTCTCGATGGCCCCAGGATCGCGTTGATCGAGTNGTCGGCTGTGCGCTATGCCGCCGTCTTTCGCGATCTCAGCGACGACGGCGTCGGCGCTGTCTTTTGCGCCGACATAGGTGACGATAACCTCACACCCTGCGGTGGCTAAACGTCGCGCGATAGCGCCGCCTATATCCCCCGAACCACCGGTGACCAAAGCGAGTTTGCCCTGAAGATTGTTTGCTGACACGAGTCGCCTCCGAAGATCGAATACTGGCAGGCATTCAAGCATGAATCTGCCGACCACTGCTATGTTTGCGCGTTGCCGTGCTGGGCTATCATCNANCCCTTGCAGCAATGACAAACAAGGAGAGCTAATGACTCGGCCAGCACCATTACAAGACATTACTGTAATCGATCTGACCCAAGTATTTGCTGGGCCCTACTGTACTTATCAGTTGGCCCTGTTGGGAGCCAAAGTCATCAAGATCGAGCCGCCGGGTGGTGAAATGACTCGCTACGGTGGCGCGCATGCAGATTTGGCTGCGCAGGGTCTGGGCTTAGCGTACTGCACCCAGAACGCGGATAAAGAGTGTGTAGAGATCGACCTCAAACAAGCCGCTGGTGTCGCCAACGTGTTACAGCTTGTGCGCCAAGCTGACATTTTTGTGCAGAACTATCGGCCCGGTGTGGCAGAGCGTTTAGGGTTAGGTGAGGCGGCAGTGCGCAGCGCAAACCCGGGTGTTATTTATTGTTCAATATCCGCCTACGGCGGTGAGGGTCCGGTCGGCCATCGACCGGCTTACGACCACGTGGTGCAAGCGATGTGCGGCATTATGCAAACCACCGGTACTGATGCCACCGGCCCTATCAAGGTGGGCGCACCTTATGTGGATTACGCGACCGGTCTAAATGCAGCGTTCGCGGTGATGGCAGCGTTACGTGAGCGTGATCGCACGGGTGCTGGACAAACTGTCGATGTGGCTATGCTAGACACGGCATTGAACCTAATGGCTAACAACGTAGTGACGACAGCGACGACGGGTAATGAGGTTGCGAAACTCGGTAATGAAGCGGCAAGCCGAGCACCATCGTCTGGCTGTTTTGCGGCCAAGGACGGCGTGCTCATTATGTTGGCAGCAAACAACGAGCGACAGTTTTCTGACTTGTGTGCAGTACTAGGGCATCCCGAATGGTCCAGTGATCCACGTTGGAGTGATCCCCGACAACGCGTGCAGCATCAGGATGCCCTGCGAGCTGAAATTGAAGCTGCATTGTTATTACATACTGCTATGCAATGGGAGGCGTTACTGGATGCGGCTGGGGTGCCTGCAAGTCGGGTGCGCAGTATTGGTGAGTTGCTCGCCGAAGGTCAGCCCCAAGCGCGACAGCTATTAGCCGAAGTTGCCGTGGGCGCTGACGATACCGCGGTTAGTCTGCCTAGTATCGGCTTTCGATTGAATGAAAATAGCTTGCAACCGCGATGCCCACCCCGTAAAAATGGCGCTGATAACGATAAGTATCTGATGTGACTTGGGGAACAGGGGTAGACTTATGAATATAGTTAGCAGAGAGCAATGGTTGGAGCGGCGACTATTGTTGCTAAAAGAAGAAAAGCGCGTGACCCGAGAGTTGGACGATTTGGCAAAGCAGCGTCAGCAAATGCCCTGGGTCGCTGTTGAGTCTGCTTATGTCTTTGAATCTGAGTTAGGGCCAGTGAGCCTCGAGGAGTTGTTTGCTGGGCGCAGTCAACTGCTCATATATCACTTTATGTTTGGCTCAGGCTGGTCCGAGCCGTGTGATGGCTGCAGTGCTTGGGCGAGCGCGCTCAACGGTACTTTGGACCAAATTCACCGCCACGACGCTAATTTGGTGGTGGTTTCATCGGCATCCATGAGCCAGATAGAGCGGGTTAAGCTCGAGCGCGGCTGGAACTTTCCTTGGTTATCTGCCGCCCAAAGCGCGTTTAATCAAGACTTCTGTATGAGAACTGATAAAGAGCGTCAGTCACAGCAGGTGGGGGCAGAAACGGTCTTTTACGAGCGCGGCGAAACCGGTGGAATCAATGCCTTCGCGCGCAACGATAGTGGCATCTTTCATACCTACGCTTGCTTCAACCGGGGCATACAGCAAATGAATGGCGCGTTCGGCTATGTTGATTTGCTGCCTTTTGGCGGCAATTAAGAATGCTTTTGTGCGCGCCTGCCGTCCACGCTCAGTGCCTGTGCGCCGCTATTTGTCGATAGCACTAATAAGCCTGCCATAATCGCTAAGTTTTTAACAAAGTTTTGCGTTTCATGGGCGGTGCTTAAGCCTTCGTAGTTGTTCCAGAAATCATGCATGACAACGTTGATCGCCAGCGTCATGGCAGCAAACATCAATGCGGTTGCTCGAATCTTAAAGCCCGCTATCAGAAACAACCCGCCGCCAATTTGCAGTATCAGGGTGACGACAAGAAAGAACGGCACCAGCATCATGCCGTGTTGTTCCATGGCGGCGGCGCTCCCAGCAAAGCCGGTTACCTTAGTTATGCCGGGGATTAGAAAATACAGCCCTAACAAAAAACGTCCGGTAACGCCGCAAGCATTTTCTAATATATGCACTGGTGATCCCCGTAGAAGTGATTATAGCCAGCCGGCGCGGTCGAATATTTTGACGGCTTGAGCTTGACGCTCACCCAGTACCGATGCAGAAATCTGGTCTTCCTCAAACTCGCCCAGCATTGCAACAGGTCCAGTGACGTCACCGATCACTGGGTACTCGTTATTGCCCTGCGCAAACAATCGTTGGGCGTAATCGCTGGTCAAATACTCGAGGAAACGAATTGCGTTGGCTTTGTTGGGTGCGTGCTTTGTGATTCCTGCACCGCTGATGTTGACGTGGCTACCGCGGTTGCTTTGGTTAGGGAACATGACCGCCAGATTTTCTGCAACGCTGCGGTCGGCGGCCTTGTCGGAACTGAAGATGCGGCCCAAATAGTAAGTGTTAGCCACTGTGATACCGCATTCTCCAGCGGCGACCGCGCGCAACTGGCCGGTGTCGTTGCTTTGGGGTTTGCGCGCGAAGTTCGCAACTACGCCGTCTGCCCACTTTTGGGCTGTTTCAGCGCCTTTGGCTTCAATAATAGCTGCCAGTAATGACAGGTTATAAATGTTGCCAGAACTGCGCATGCACACTTGGCCCTTAAGTGCCGGTAGCGCCAGATCTTCGTAGCTACTTATGCCCTTTGGTAACCCCTTGGTTTTATTATAGACAATGACCCGCGCACGTTTAGAAAGACCGAACCAAAGGCCCGTTGGATGGCGCAAGTGAGCCGGCACACGCTTGGTCAAAACTGGTGATTCTATGGCTTGAAAGATGTCTTTCTGCGCAGCGCGCCATAGCCGCCCAGCGTCAACAGTAATCATTATGTCCGCAGGGCTAAACTGACCCTCGTTGACAATACGTTCAATCAGCGCATCGCTGCCGCCCTCAATAAGATTGACGATAACTCCTGTTTCCTGGGTGAAGCGCTCGTACAAAGCCATATCGGTGTCGTAGTGGCGAGCAGAGTAGACGTTCACAACATCTTCGGCGGCGCTGCTGTGGGTCCAAGCGAATAACGCCAGCAAGCAAAACAGTCTATGCAGAGTCATGGAGTCGCCTCATGTTAGCGGTTAAAAAAACGCAGTGTAATCTAAATGAGAATTATTACTATTGAAAAGCCCGGATATTCACAGCAGCATCGCCTGAGCGGACGCGAAACTTACACTGACGTTTGTTCCCACTTGAATATTGGGTTTGATGGTACTGGACAGCTCTAAGCTCTGATTTTCGGCGCTAATCAAGACGGTGTAGCGGTCACCCAAAAAGCGTATGTCCTCGACAACGCATGGTCCGTCGCTACTGATGCTTAAACTGCTCGAGCGCACGCCAATTTGCACGGCTGTGCCGTCGTCTAAATCTTCGGTAAGAGCGAGCAACCGCAGCGGTAGCTGACCAAATGCGGTGATGCAGTGAGTACCCTCAATACGGCCTTTCATGGACTGAAGACCAGCAACCGTCGCTGCTACGAAAGGGTGCCGAGGTATTTGCCATAACTCCTCTGGAGTGCCAAATTGCACCAAATCGCCATCCACTAAGACAGCAATTCGGTCGGCCATTGCCATAGCTTCAGCTGGATCATGGGTCACCATAAGTGTCGTGGTGTTGGCTGCTTTTAGGCGACGACGAGCATCGTCGCGCAGACTCTTACGCAACGGGGCGTCGGCGCTGGCAAACGGCTCATCCAGGAGTAACACTGCTGGATCTGTTGCTAACGCACGAGCCAAGGCGACTCTTTGCTGTTGGCCTCCAGATAACGTGTGAGGATAACGCTCGGCTAACGGACTAAGACCGACATTGGCCAATTGCAACGCGACGGTATGTTCCCGCTCTTTGCGCTGCAGACCGTTCAAGCCAAAAGCCACATTTTCGGCCACAGTTTGATGGGGAAACAAAACGTGATCTTGGAACACTAGGCCAACGGAGCGCTTTTCTGGCGGCGGGTTAATGGAACTGTCGGCTAACACCTTTCCATGCACTGACAAAGATCCTTCTTGTATGGTTTCCAACCCAGCAATGAGCCGTAATAAGGTACTCTTGCCACTGCCAGATGGGCCGANAACGCAAACGATTTCGCCGGTGGTGATTGCCAGATTGATTTGACGCAGCACCAATTGCCCATCGAAGCTATGACTCAGGTTGTCGAATTGGATACTCATGAGGCGCGCAGTGTAACTGGGCGACGGAAAAGTTACGATAACCAGGGTGGTGACGGCCGGCATCGCCAATTGCGTTTCAGACACTCAGCACGAGGAACTTTCACAGTGTCGGTAGTGGATTCTCCGTCAATTCAGCAACGCGCTGCGGTCGGCTCGGGGTCGCGGTTGTGGATAGCGTTGGCTGCCCTGATCACTGTCCCTGTGGCATTGCCATTGCTGGTTGTCATTGCAGCGTTGGTTTACCCAACCACCTCTGTTTGGTCGCACTTAGCCGAAACGGTGTTNCTGACTTACGTTTCGAACACCTTAAGTCTAATGCTCTTAGTTGGGCTGCTGGCGAGCAGCATTGGTGTCGGCGCTGCTTGGCTAACCGCACATTATCGTTTTTTCGGTTCTGGGTTGCTGAGCGTTGGGCTCATGTTGCCGCTCGCAGCGCCCGCCTACGTAGTTGGTTACGTTTACGCTGATTTGTTAGACGCCNNCGGGCCGCTGCAAACATGGCTGCGCGAATGGGCGGGGTTACGCCTTGGTGAATATTATTTTCCGGCAGTGCGATCATTACCTGGCGCTAGCGTCGTCATTGCCNTAGTGCTTTATCCCTATACTTATCTGTTGGCCAAGACCAGTTTTGAGAATCAGTCTGGTGCGCTGTACGAAAGCGCGCGAGTGCTTGGCGCTGGACGACGACGGCTGTTTTGGCAGGTGGCACTGCCAGCCGCGAGACCGGCCATTGTTGGTGGCTTGGCGTTAGTGTTGATGGAGACCATAGCGGATTATGGTGTGGTGGAGCATTTTGGTGTGCCGACCTTCACAACCGGAATTTTCCGTACCTGGTACGCCATGGGTGAACACGANGCGGCGTTGAAACTAGCGGGGTGNTTGTTTCTGTTAGTAGCCCTACTGGTGGTGCTGGAACAATCCGGGCGACGTGGCGAACGGTTTAACCCGCTGTCGCGCAATATCCCGGCAAAAAAAATTCANCTGCACGGATTCTCGAGTTTTGCCGCCTCTGTGTTGTGTGCTTTGCCAGTAGTGGGCGGCTTCGTNTTGCCNGTAGGCAGTTTAGTATTGCTCGCGGCAGTGCAAGGCGACCCAGCGCTTGGGCGTGGCTTCCTTAACTACGGCTTTAACAGCGTTTCGGTCGGCATCGCAGCAGCAATTCTCTGCGCTGTNATTGCCGTGTTGCTAGGCTACGCGCAGCGGCTGCGCCGCGATCGTTGGCTTGTGCTCGGTGCACGCCTTGCCACCTTAGGTTATGCGTTACCAGGCATGGTGCTTGCTGTGGGGGTGTTGCTGCCATTGAGTTATCTAGATCGCAGCCTGGCAGGATTGTTGTCGGAACTGATGGAGCGCCCAGTCGGCTTACTGTTGACTGGGTCAGTATTCGCTTTGGTGTTTGTCTACGTGGCTCGGTTTCTCACGGTGGCATACAACAGCATGCAGTCGGGCATGACCCAGCTGCACCCTCAGCTCGATGCGGTTGCGCGAACTCTTGGGTCTGGGCCTGGTCAGGTATTGCGGCGTGTGCATATGCCGTTGTTGCGGCCGGCAGTGCTGAGTGGCTTATTGCTGGTGTTTATTGATGTTGTGAAAGAGTTACCGGCAACACTGATATTAAGGCCTTTCAATTTCGAAACTCTTGCGACCAGAGTCTACAGATTAGCGTCGGACGAGCGGTTGGCGGAAGCGTCCACTGCGGCACTCATCATCGTAGCCCTGAGCGTGCTCCCAACCATCTGGTTGTTGGTATTAGAACGCCGCCGGCGCTAGCTCGAACCGCAATTAACGGCCTGGTAAACAACAGCCAGCCCTGCACCGCAACAACGGTAAGCGGTCACTGCTGTTGCGATAAGCGAATCTGTCAGCGTTGATCTTTAGCCTATCAGTGCTAGAGTCGTGCACACTAAAAGTATACGTCTGGGAGGGNNTGTTGTGTTCAGGAGTCGCTTAGACACGCCCTATCAAACTAACCACCGGCATTTTCAAGGTATTAATTTTCAACACGACGATGTGCAAATCATCCAGGGGGAACTGACCATCGCTGCTGGTTACGAGTGGGGTTCTGTGTTGCAGCAGCTGCATCGCCCCATGGTCTTTCTGGGTGTATGGCCGACCGGAATCTATGACCCGAACTACACCTATGGCCGCCCATGGATCTGGGATGCGTGCCTGGTCAGCAGTGTCTTACTTCGCCATCACCATGAAATACCGATGACACGTTCACAAATAGTGGACATTTTTCGTGATTTACTGGAAGTAAGGAAAGTGCCCCTACGGCGTCTACTTGTGCTCATCAAGAAGGTGCACCTAAGAGCAATTTAAGCGCGCTGGGCCCGTGCTTGTGTAGATCGAGTACCGCCACACGTGCGCAAACAGCAGCTACCGGAAAAAATTTGTGCGACCTGTGGCCTTGCTTTTGCGTGGCGCAAAAAGTGGCGTCGCGATTGGCAGCAGGTTAAATATTGTTCTGAACGATGTCGGCGAAACAGGGCGGTAACTGACCATGCCAGAAGGTCCTGAAATCCGTCGCGCCGCGTTGCGCATTGACAAAGTGCTGCGCGGTCGAGAGGCCCAAGCTGTGAGCTTTGGGCAGACACATTTACAGCCTTTTGCTGCGCGGTTGAGTGGGCAACAGGTACAGTGGGTCAGTAGTCGAGGGAAAGCCCTGCTCACGCGGTTCGCCAATGGACTGACACTGTATAGCCACAATCAGCTTTATGGCCGTTGGTATGTGGTGCGGCGAGGGGTGCTTCCGCGTACCCATCGAACTTTGCGTGTAGCTATTCATACGCACAAACACAGCGCCCTGTTGTACAGCGCTTCAGACATCGAGGTGTTGACTGACGAGGAGTTACCGCTGCAAAAGTACTTGGCTCGGTTAGGTCCAGATGCTCTGGACGAGAGCGTGCATTGGCGGGACATTTTGGCGCTGTTAACCGCCCCGCAATTTCATCGGCGCTCGCTGGCTGCCCTCTACTTAGATCAAGGCTTCGTTGCCGGTATTGGCAATTACCTGCGCTCGGAAATTCTGTTTGCAGCTCACGTGAATCCGTTTGATCGCCCCTGCGATTTGTCACGCAGACAATTGGGTAGCCTAGCTCGCGCAACCCTCGATTTGACTCGCCAATCACTGGCCACGGCCGGCATTACCAACAAGCCGTCTCGCGTAAAAAAAGCCAAGCGTCTGGGGCTATCCAGGCAACAGTATCGGTTCGCGATTTTCGACCGACAAGGCGAGCATTGTTACCGTTGTCAAAGTCAGATTGAACGCACCGAAGTCAGCGGACGCCGCATCTACCTGTGCGGGCAATGCCAACCAAGGTTACGGGCAAAGCCTGGGGAGCCTGCAGAGCTATGAAGGATGGCGTAAATGGACTGATTATTTTTGCTAACCAACTGGTGCCGTTAGCTAGCCTGGTTCCAAATTTGCCCAACGACGGTAAAGAGGTGGTCGTGCTGATGGCAGAGGACGCGGAGTTTTGCCGCCATTACCGCTACCACCAGCAAAAGCTCGTGCTGATATTAGCTGCGATGCGACATTATGCAGACGAACTGCGCCAGGCTGGCTTCGTAGTGCATTACCACAAACTTGATGCTGTAGCACCTTCGCTGTCGTTCGAGTCACGATTGACCACTTGGGCTGCAGAAACAAAGGTCGCCAAGTTGTGGCACATAGAAGTAGAGAGCAAACCGCTGCAGTCACGGTTGCGGCAATGCTGTGCAGCATTGAGGCTGCCGCTGGAGGAGATGCAGTCGCCCTTGTTTGTCTCCAGCCGAGACGAATTTGCGCGATTCGTGTCCCAGGGTAAAACATTGCAGATGGCGCGCTTCTACAAACAGCAGCGACTAAAACTGGGAGTTTTAGTTAATGCTGAGGGACAACCTGAAGGCGGGCAGTGGAGCTTCGACGCGGACAATCGAAAAAAACTGCCGCGCGACGTGACCCCGCCGGCGTTACCAGCAGCGTTGAGCAATAGTCACTTGCCCGAGGTGATTACCCTAGTGGCCGAACAATTTGACGAGCACCCCGGGCGCGCCGCAGATTTTTGGTGGCCGTCCACACGGCAAGGTGCCCTGGCTTGGCTCGACGATTTCTTAGAACAGCGGCTAGCTCAGTTTGGCCCCTATGAAGATGCTATGAGTCAGCGTACTGACACAGTGTTTCACAGCGCGCTGAGCCCACTCATGAATCTTGGGTTGATAACACCCAAAGAAGTTGTCGCGGCGGCGTTGCAAAAAGCGCAATCTACCAAGGTGCCGCTAGCAAGTGTCGAGGGCTTCGTGCGGCAAATCATTGGTTGGCGCGAGTTTATTCGTGGGGTCTACCAGAGTTTTTCCGAACGGCAGCAACGGACCAATTTTTGGCAGCATGAGCGCCAGTTGCAGGCCAGTTGGTATACCGGCACCACAGGTATTCCGCCGTTGGATCATGCGATCCAAACCGCACTCAAGTTGGGGTGGAATCATCACATTCCNAGACTAATGGTGGTGGCGAATTTGATGACCTTATGTGAGATCCAACCGAAAACCGCGCACCGCTGGTTTATGGAAATGTATGTAGATGCCAGCCCCTGGGTCATGGGTCCGAACGTTTACGGTATGGGCCTTTTCAGTGACGGCGGGATTTTTGCCACCAAGCCGTACATTTGTGGTTCTAACTATTTGTTGAAAATGAGCGACTACAAGCGCGGCGACTGGTGCGAAGTTGTTGATGGTTTGTACTGGCGGTTTATCGCAAAGCATCGAGAGTTTTTTCAAAGCAATCCGCGTCTGGCGTTAATGCCGAGAGCCTTGGATCGACTCACACCCGAGCGTCGCGAAGTTATCTTCGCCGCAGCCGAGGCATTTCTGCAGCAACATACACACACCTCGTAGTGATGCGCTGAGTGCGGCATACTGCGGCGCCCACANTAAGCCGCTGTGATGTCAAAAAACACCTTCAGTCAGTTGTNGTTGAAACCGCAACTGCTAACCCGACTGCAGGCGTTGGGGTTTGATGAAATGACGCCGGTGCAAGCGGCCAGCCTCCCTGGTTCGCTCGACGGCAAAGACATTATCGCCCAAGCCAGCACTGGCAGCGGTAAAACCGCCGCATTTGGCCTAGCCTGTTTGCAGCGGCTCGAACCCAAATCTTTTCACGTGCAAAGTCTCGTGCTGTGTCCCACTCGGGAGCTAGCGGAGCAGGTCGGCCAGAGCTTGCGAGATCTGGCTAAGCATGTCGCAAATACCAAGATCCTAACCTTGTGTGGTGGTGTGCCATTAGGCCCGCAGATCGGCTCGCTGCAACACAGTGCGCATTTGATAGTTGGCACACCCGGTCGTGTGCTTAAACATTTGCAAAAAGGCACACTGCACCTTCACGGCTTAGACATTGTGGTGTTTGACGAAGCTGATCGCATGTTGGACATGGGATTTGCGGATGAAATAGACGCCATCTGTAGTTTTTTGCCGCAACCACGACAAACGCTGTTGTTTTCTGCGACTTTTCCTGACGGCGTAAAAGGGCTTGTGGACGGGCTAAATGCAGATGCGTTGCATGTCGATGTCAGCCGCGACGAGCAGGCGCCGCGCATTATTCAGCAGTGGTGTGCTGTAGCTGCGCAGCAGCGAGACCAGAGTTTGATGAGTTTGCTGGTGCACTATGGGGGAGCGCGCAATCTGGTGTTTTGTAACACCAAAATCGAATGCGCCGAGGTCAGCGCCCAACTGTGTCGCGAAGGCATGGTCGCGGTAGCCCTGCATGGTGACTTAGAGCAACACCAGCGCACCCAGACTTTAATACGTTTTGCGAATGGCAGTGCCAATGTTTTAGTCGCCTCCGACGTCGCCGCAAGAGGCTTAGACATTGACGCGGTAGATGTCGTGTTCAATCACAGCATGCCAGCGCAGCCAGAGGTGTATGTGCATCGCATAGGTCGCACTGGGCGTGGCGGAGCCGCTGGTCGCGCCATAAGTTTGGTGGCGGATCGCGAGATGAATCGCCTGCACAGTATAGAAAGGTTCAGTAACCAGGGACCGATGTCAGTATTGCAGTTGCCGGATCGCGCACCGCATGGGCCGCCGCCAATGCCGAGCTACCAAACCCTTGAAATCAGTGGTGGGCGGCGCCACAAACTTCGTCCTGGGGACATCCTCGGTGCGTTAACGGCACATCCAGACATCACCGGTGCTGTTGTCGGCAAGATCGATCTTTTAGATCACTGCTCTTATGTTGCGGTTCATGTCGCGGCCGCCGCAGCGGCGCTGAAACAATTGAATCAGCACAAGGTCAAAGGTCGAATGCTGCGCGCGCGCCGCATTGCATAAGTGCTGGCTAAGGGCGTTCGGGATTCCCTAGGCGGTAGTCCGGCGCCGTCGTCGCGGCGTTCGCTGTCCCGACTGATCAGTACCAGTGGTCGTGCTTTGGTCTGAGGTCTGGCGGCTGTCACCTCCTGGTTTTTGCCGCTGATT
The DNA here is from genome assembly GCA_002170355.2 of Gammaproteobacteria bacterium TMED92. Lineage (GTDB taxonomy): Bacteria > Pseudomonadota > Gammaproteobacteria > Pseudomonadales > Azotimanducaceae > UBA4421. The sequence continues at coordinate 21,165 of NHET02000002.1, read as the reverse complement.
CGGTTTGTTGCGTCGATTGTGCGGCCGTTTGCTGCGCTTCTTGTTCTGCGCTTGTTCACCGAATTCAGCATCGCTTGCACGCATCGAGGTCGCTGGGCCGGCGTTGTCATTGATCTCGTTACCACTGGGCTTGCGAGTGGGGTTGCGCTTTGCGACAACCTTTGCCGTCCCGTTATTGACTTGTTTGTGGCTACGTTGGCGCGACGGGTTAGTGCTGCGTGCAGCGGTGGGGTGTGACTTGTTAGCCCTGCTTCTGGGTTGATCCGGCTGCTGCTCGCTATCGGTGGCGACGCTCTCAGGTAGCTTCAGCTGCAGCGGCTGCAATTGGCGTTTGATCAGTCGTTCAATACCGCGCAGACGAGTTTTTTCTGTGGGGTCTACGAGCGCCCAGGCAACTCCGGTAGCGCCGGCACGGCCGGTGCGGCCAATACGGTGTACGTAGCTTTCGGGTTCATGCGGCAGCTCGTAGTTAATGACGTGGGACACTTGATCAATATCAATGCCGCGCGCAGCTATATCGGTAGCGACCAAAATCCAAGCGTTGCCATGCTTAAAGTTCTGCAAGGCGCGTTGGCGTGCGGCCTGGGTTTTGTTGCCGTGGATTACTTCGGCGACAAAACCAGAACTGTTGAGTTGCCGACATACTTTATTCGCACCGTGTTTTGTGCGGGTAAAGACGATGACCCGTTGTACTAGTGGATCGCGTAACAATACCTCCAGTGCAGCGCGTTTTTGCTGGTTGCGAACTATGCTGGCGTATTGTTCGATTTTGGCGACAGTGATCTCTCGAGGGGTAACGTCGATGCGCGCCGGCTGCTGTAAAATTTCGTTGGCGAAACGCGCGATTTCTTTTGGCATGGTGGCGGAAAACAGCAGTGACTGACGTTGTTTCGGCATGGCATTTACAATCCGTCGCACATCTGGAAGAAACCCCATATCTAACAATCGGTCGCATTCATCCAAAATTAAAAATGACGTTGCGTCGAGCGTTATGTGGCCTTGGTTCATTAAGTCCAGTAAACGACCTGGCGCGGCGATCAGGACATCGACCCCGGCACGCAGCTTTTTTACTTGGGGGTTTTGATTCACCCCACCGATGACGCAGGCGAGATAAAGATTCGAGCCGGCGCAGAGCCTGGCCAATTCCTCATGGATTTGCAGAGCCAGTTCCCGTGTTGGCGCCAAAATCAAGGCGCGCGGGCAGCGCGGTTTCGCTCGACCTTTTTTTAGCGTGGTCAGATGCTGCAATAACGGCAGCCCGAATGCGGCGGTTTTACCTGTGCCGGTTTGCGCAATGGCCAAAACGTCGTTGCCGGCGAGGACCTTAGGAATAGCTTCTGCTTGGACTTTGCTTGGTTCTACGAAGCCAAGTTTAGCGACGGTGTTACAAAAACTGGAGTGCAAACCGAGGTTCGCGAATTGATCATCTGACATTAAATTGTCCAGGTAAGCGAACGCACACACCGAATAGAGACGCGTACAACGGCTTCGGTGGGGTTGGCTTGGTTTACGTTGCTTACCCGGTTTATGCGCGGGTTAGATAAGGAGGCTTACGCCCAAGGCGCGCACACTGGGACTTAGTCCAATAGATGTCAAGGGCAAGCCAATAACTGGCGTTAGTCCAGCCATTGCTACCGTTGGTCAGTGCGATTAAAAAGAGCTGAGCGGTTTTTACTAACGTCACCGGCACGGCTGCCAACGAGACACGCAATGACAACGTTAATTTGGTTCGATCACTGGGACAGCATGCATACTTGGCGCAGATTAGCAGTAAGTATGCTATTGACCATCCCGCTTGCGGGGTGGGCGGCGGATTGGTCTGCGTACGCCGGCGCGGGCGGTCAACAATACACGCCCCTGAGCAACATCAATGCGCAAAACGTTGGGCAGCTGAAAGAGCTATGGCGCTTTCGAACCGGTGATTTAGGCCAGGGATTTGCGCGTAAAGGCCACTCCATGCAGGCCAACCCGGTGCTTTGGAATCGCACGCTGTATGTCTCCACGAGCGCCAACTGGGTCATTGCTGTGGACGCCGTTAGCGGAGCAGAAAAATGGCGCTTTGATGCGCAATTGCCAAAACACATCGGCTACTCAGAGAGTGGGTCCAGAGGTGTCAGTCTCTGGCATGGCGACAGCGCAGTATGTCCCCACCGAGTTATTTACGGCACGTTGATTGGCGAAATTATTGCCTTAGACGCGGAAACAGGAGAACTGTGCTCCGACTTTGGGATAAACGGACGCGTCGATTTGAGCGAGGGTGTCGGTGCGGTTGAACTCGGTGACTACAGTGTCACCTCACCGCCAGCCGTGCTGGGTGATCGAGTGATTGTGGGTTCAGCCATCGGCGACAACAGAGCAACGGACCTTGAGCGCGGAATTGTGCGGGCGCTAGACGCGAGAACTGGCGCAGTACTTTGGTTATGGGATCCAATACCCAGAACTGCAGCAGACCCAGCAAGCNCGACCTGGCAAGCGGGCAGTAATGCCAGTACCGGTGCTGCCAATGCCTGGGCGCCGCTGTCCGCAGATCCCGACAGCGGCTTGGTGTTTGTGCCCACCTCATCACCAAGTCCAGATTTTTATGGCGGCGAGCGTCTGGGGGATAACCACTACGCCAACTCNGTTGTTGCGTTGGACGGCGCTACTGGTGCAGTCGTGTGGTTTCAGCAGCTCGTGCACCATGACGTTTGGGATTATGACATTCCCGCGCAACCGACCCTGACAACAATTACTCGTGACGGTAAGACGCATAACGCAGTAGTCGTAGTGACGAAGACCGGCATGCTGTTCGCCTTTGAGCGCGCGACTGGCAAACCGATTTATGCCATTGAAGAACGGCCAGTGCCGCAAACTGATGTTCCCGGCGAAGTAACGTCACCAACGCAGCCTTTTTCNAGCGTTCCCGCGTTGGCAGAGCAGTCGGCAGTGACCACTGACGATGCATTTGGAGTGCTTATTTTTGATAAACAGAATTGCAAGCGGCAGATTAAAAAGTATCGCTCTGCAGGCATTTTTACGCCGCCGAGTTTGGACGGCATGATCATGCGGCCTGGCTATGCTGGGGGGGCGAACTGGGGTGGGGTGGCGATTGATCCGGCTCGCCAAATTGCCGTGACCAACGTCAACGAAGTTCCCGCGCTNGTGCGTTTGATACCCAGAGACCAGCTTGAGGAATTGCNAGCGTCTGGAGAACTGGACGGCTGGAGTATTGCACAACAGCGCGGCACGCCGTACTACATGGCCCGCCGGATATTTCTGTCACCTATAGGACTGCCGTGCGTTAAGCCACCGTGGGGCAAACTGGTCGCAATAGATTTACAGGCAGGTGCNATACTTTGGCAGCGACCGCTAGGCTCTATTAAAAATCTCGCCCCAGCACCGTTACCAAATCTTAACTGGGGCGTACCGAACTTGGGTGGGGCCATAGTTACGGGTTCTGGCCTAGTTGTTATCGGCGCTGCCGCTGAGCATACGTTACGGATTTTTACGACGCAGACCGGCGAATTGGTCTGGTCCANAGGCCTTCCAGCCGCCGCTATGTCCACGCCAATGAGTTATGCNATCGACGGTAAGCAGTACATCGCGGTGGTCGCAGGTGGTCATGATCAATCGGGCATGCAGCGCGGTGANTATCTGCTGACTTATGGTTTGCCGTAATAGTTAACGAGTACCTGCCGCAGCGAAATCCGCTCAGCGGGCGGGCCCGTCAGTGGTGTTCCCAGCGTCTGTGAGGTATGGCAGGCTTGCCGCTTTCCTAGGCTGTGATTTTACTCGGAGTAACTTATGAGTTTTATGGTGCGGTGCGGTCTCATCTTCAGCACACTTTTGGCAATGTCGGGTTGCCAAACAAAGCAATTCGACGCAGAGCAGTACGCAGAAATAAACCAACGGTATGACGTGGTCATTCGCCGAGACGTGCGTGGCGTACCCCATGTGCTNGGTGCCACCGATCCTGATACGGCCTTTGGTTTTGCCTATGCCCAGGCGGAGGATAACTGGCAACTCATTGAGGAAGCCATGCCGTTGTATCGCGGCAACAGCGCAGTTTTTTCTGGTATGGATGGCGCGGTTACCGACTATTTGGTGAAGTGGCTTGGGTTATGGGACACGCTNAACGAAAACTATACGTGGGATCTAAGTCCAGACACTAGAGCCTACCTTGAGGCCTACGCGGACGGCCTAAATTACTACGCCGCCACTCATGCCGACGAAGTTGACGAGCGTAAGTTACCGGTGACGGCGAAAGACGTTGTTGCCGGTCATATGCTGCGCCATTTGCTGTTTTATGGTTTCGATGGGGTGGTGCGCGAGATAAATAAAGCTGAGCGTCAACGGCAAATAGCGCAACCCAGTAATGTCGCAGTCTTGCCACCAGATCGAAAAGAAATAACGCTGGGTGGTTTGCCCATTGGCTCTAATGCGTTTGCCATAGCACCGCATTTTTCAGAGGAAGGTGCGACGCGGCTGGCGATAAATTCTCACCAGCCNACTACCGGTCCGGTGGCTTGGTACGAGGCGCACATAAAAAGCAAAACCGGTTTGAATGTTATGGGCGGGTTGTTTCCAGGCAGCCCATCAATAAACGTCGGTTTTACCGAAACGATCGCATGGGGAGCGACGGTGAACAGGCCGGATTTNGTGGATGTCTATGTNCTGGATATTAATCCTGACAACGAATACCAATATCGGCTCGACGGCGAATGGCGTGACCTAGAGCGCAGTGACGTAGAGATTAAGCTCACCTTGTGGGGGTTCTTGCCGTGGAGCGTCAGCCGCGAGATTTTGGCCTCAGAACACGGTCCGGTGTTGCGTACTGAGCATGGGACGTATGCAATCCGTTACGCCGGCATGGGGGAACTGCGGCAGGNGGNGCAGTGGTACCGCATGAATCAAGCCACNAACTTTGAAGAGTGGCGAGAAGCCATGGCTATGAAGTCTTTCGCCAGCTTCAACTTTGCCTATGCAGACAAGGCCGGCAACATCATGTTTTTACACAATTCGCTGACGCCCCGGCGCGATCCGCGCTACGACTGGAGTCAGTATCTGCCGGGTGATGATTCAGCTTTAATATGGAAAGAAACCCTCGGCTTCTCTCAGCTCCCGCAGGTCATCAANCCGCAGTCGGGTTTTGTGCACAGNGCCAATCAAACGCCGTTTAACGTAACCGCCGCGGCCGACAACCCAAAGTTGCAGGACTACAAGCCTGGCCACGGGTTTCAAATGGACATGACCAATCGAGCGCAACGCGGATTGGAGTTATTTGCTGAGCTAGGGCCAATTTCCGAGCAAGAGTTTGCAGCGATCAAGCACGATAAGTACTACTCGCGGAATACGCCCTATGTGAAGTACTTGCAGCAGATAGCCAACGCTGAGTTTGCACAATCGGAACTTCAAGAAGCACAGCAGTTGTTGGCGAATTGGGATCTAGGTACCGATTTAGAAAACGCCGCTGCAGCCTTAGGCACCTGTGTGCTACTGGCGGCGGAACGGGACGATGAACGGGACAGTCACAGCCCAGCGCAAATCGAAGAATTGCTNGGGGCTTGTACTAAAAAACTCATCAACGCCTTCGGGCGTATAGACCCTCCCTGGGGTGAGGTAAATCGTCACGTGCGTGGAGCTCTCAATCTTCCGGTAGCGGGTGGCCCGGACATTTTGCGCGCCATTTATGGGCGCGNTTTAGAAGACAATGGTTTTCTCACGAATGTAGCGGGCGACGGTTTGTATTATTTGGTGTCCTGGGNGGCTGACGGCACTCAGAAGGTACAAGGGATACATCAGTTTGGCAGCGCNACCTTGGATGAAACGTCTCCCCATTACGCCGATCAAGCTGAGGATTACGTGAAGGAAATACTTCACNACCCGTTGTTNGAGGAAGCGGCATTGCAAGAGAACCTCTTGCGCACTTANGCGCCCGGGCAAGAATAGTGTTGAAACCGCTCGAGTCCGATGCGCCGCTGATCGTTTATGTGGACTTTAAGAGTCCTTATGCCTATTTGGCCATAGAGCCCACGCGCAAACTTTTAGCACAACAGGGAATTATCGCGGATTGGCGGCCCTTTGTGCTCGATATAGGCAGCTACTTAGGTACAGCGAAACTTGGCAAGCGCGGCGAAGTAAAAGAACAAAGCCGCAGCGCCGAACAGTGGTCAGGAGTGAAGTACGCCTACTTTGACTGCCGGCGCTATGCCAACCTCCGCAACCTGACCGTGCGCGGCACGGTGAAGATATGGAATACCGACCTGCCTGCGATCGGTATGTTTTGGTTAAAGCAGCAAGAAGATTTGCGTCAGCAATGCCAGCCCGGAAGTTTGTTGAACAACTATTTGGACGCCGTGTATGAGCCCTTTTGGAAACGCGAACTAGATGTAGAAAAACTTGATGTAGTNGAAGGNCTGTTGCGTGACATCGGCGCCAAGGTTGATGGCTTTCGTGACTACGCTGAGGGGTGCGGGCAAAAGNTCAACAGCGAGTTTCAGCAAGCGGCCTTTGCAGCGGGAGTCTACGGCGTACCGACCTATGTGGTGCGGACGCCAGCCAGCCAGTTAGTACATCGATACTTTGGGCGCGAGCACTTGCCACGAATCGCTTGGCATTTATCTGGCGAACANGGTGTTGCCCCGGACGTGGCATACGAAGGNGGCGAAAATGCCCTGGCCGCAGAAGCCACTGCCAGTGGCCTAACCGTATGCGTAGATTTCAAAAGTCCCAGTGCTTATTTGGCCCTGGCAACGACTTTGGCAATGGCAGAGCAAGACGGCATAGAGTTGGATTGGCAGTCGATTGAGACGCCGCCGTTGCGTGAGCCGGTGCAACCTGGTCCCGAGCCTGACCGAGGTGTGTTGCATCGTTATACGCGCGGTAGATACCTAGCCGATGATCTACAGCGGTATGCACCCCATGCCCTGCACGACCTATACGACAGTCACCGTAGTGCGGCGGCAGCGGTAGGGTTGCTTTGGGTAAAAGAACGCCAAGGTGATGTGAATGGCTACGTGCGCGCGGTTTTTTTGCGCTATTGGCAACACCAACAAAGTATCGATTCGGTGCACGACATTGAGAGCATTTTGATGCAGTCCCAGGGCGATATGGCGGGCTTTGCGGCTTTTGCCGCCGGCGTTGGAGCGGAGCGTGCCGCAGCACTGTTGCAGCAGTGCAAGGCCAAGGGTATCGCCGTCAGTCCGACTTACCTGCTGGATGATGAACCGTTTCACGGGCGTCAGCATTTACCGTTACTGCGCAACTTGTTGCGGCACCGGTGATCCGCGGCGAGCAAATGCCAGGGCCAACACGTGATTCTTGAGGTTGCGATACTCAACGTAGTACCTGGTCGCGAGGCAGAGTTTGAAGCCGCATTTGCCGATGCGCAGCGATNCATTGAAAGTATTGANGGNTACCAANGTCATGAGTTGCGTCGTTGCCTTGAACACACCAGTCGCTACATTTTACTAGTGCACTGGCGACGGCTTGAGGATCACACNGAAGGCTTTCGTGGCTCATCTCAGTANCAGCAATGGCGGAAAGCCCTGCATCACTTTTACGATCCGTTCCCAACGGTGGAGCATTACCGCTTGGTGGTTTANCGAGCGCAAAAAAAAGTTATGCCTTGGTGCAACGTTTTGCGAGGCTGCTGCGTAGTANTAATAAGAAAATTACTAAGAGGTGCGTCATGCGCAAAAGTCTCTCAACGAGTTTGCTGGCCGCNTACTCGGCCATGGCCCTATTGCTTGGTCTGGTTTGCTCAAGTTCGGTGTACGCCAAAGCGTTCGTTTACGAACTAAGCGCGGTAACAGATGTGGACGTAAGTGCTGGTATCGATTTGGACATGCGCTGCGGTGATGAGAATACCCTCCGCATTGATGCGGATTCAGAAGACGCATTTGAATTTCGTAACCGTAACGGGCGTCTGATTATCTCCCGGCGTAGTGGTTCGCTGTTTTCATGGTTCGATCCNCCTGGCTCAGTAGTGGCTACAGTGGTTGTTGAAGCATTGCCGGAAACCTTCGAGGTGTCCTCCGGGGTAGATGCTTACGTTACGGACTGTGAGGTCAGTGGTGGTGATGTCTACGTCGACGTTAGTTCGGGTAGTGAGGTTCGCATGGTGGATCTGGCAGGTGACCTCGCGCAGTTACGGATAGACGTCTCCTCTGGTGCTGAATTTGATATGGACAGCAGGATCAGGATCGCAAANCTAGACCTCGATATCTCCTCCGGCGCCTCGGTGGATCTGGACGAGGAAGTGGTTGTGGACGAGCTGTCGGTAGATATCTCATCCGGCGCTTTCGCGGACGTATGCGGAGCTAATGCGACAGTCATTGGCAAGATCTCCAGCGGTGGTGATCTAGATGTTGGCGGCGATGCACAAACCCAAGGGCTCGAACTGAGTTCAGGTGGGCGAGTACGGGCTAGGTGTTAAGGGACCAGGAGAGCAATTATGTTGGATTGGGTCATAGAAATCGTTGATGCGCTAGTGCCGATAGTCGCCATCGTGTCAACAATGGGTGCTCCGGTAGTGATCGCCATGCTTTATTTCCGGCATATCAATCGACGTGAACAGCGGTTAGCGGAGATGTTACAGGCCATGATCCGTAGCGATCAGGATGTTCCTGTGGAACTGCTGCATGGATTGATGGCTTTGCGTAGAGACGACATAGATTACCTGCCGCGTGGCGCAGTGCTGACCAGTATTGGTGTTGGCGTTGGCTTATTCGGCTGGGTAGGCGCCGATTCTTTGGAGGTAGTGGGCATTGGGTTGCTGATCGTAGCCATCGGCGTTGGTTATTTGGTACTGGCTAAGGTACGCCGAGATAACAAGCCAGCTGTTGACTGATGATTCCCGACGGCGACCTTGTGCGGCGCAGCTTGAGCCAGGGCAGCCACCATTTTGGGCCCTTGATCCAGCGGCATACGGCTTATGTGTTTGCACTAGCAATGCGTATGTCGCAAGGCCAACATGCTGTCGCAGAAGATACTGTACAGCAGACGTTCTTGAACGCCTTCAGCCGTCTGAAGAGTTTTGACAGGAGCCAGGACTTTCGTGGTTGGCTGACGGCGATTTGCGTTAATTGCTACCGCGACATGTTGCGCAGAGACCCGGGGTTAGAACAACTGGATCTGTCGAATGTTGCAGTCGCCAGCAGTGACTCTGATGATCGCGCCTTTGTAGAACTGATTGCGCCTTTGCAGCCGGAGGCGAGGATATTGTTTATTCTGCGTTATGTGTATGAATACAAAGTCGACGAAATCGCCACGCTCATGACGATGAAACCTGGCTCGGTAAAGTCCAAGCTGAGTCGTGCCACGGCGCAGTTGCGGGCTATTCACGCTGAGACAAACGCAGATTCGCAACCCGCAGAATGTTGCAGGGTTAAGGACTGAGCGCGATGGTAAAACCACCACTGCTACGGGTTAGCCCTGAGGGAAATTAGACGATGCAAGAGTTCGACCACATTATTAAGCGTGAGCGCGAACGGCATTACACCATGCGTAATGAAGCACTGTTCGCTTTTTTCCTGCAAGCCAAAATCAGTGCTGAGCAGGCACGGCAGCGGCTGTGGCGGCGGCTAGCGGTCACAGTGTTGGTGCTGCTGCTGCCGGCAACTTACTTGCTGACGAACTTCAACACCTTGTTAGAGCTTTATCTTGGCGCGGTTATTCGCTCGGTAGTGCCGTCGCTAATTAATGGTACGCTGCTATCACTTGTTTTGGCGTTAATCTTGGCCTGGCTTGGCCTTATTTTCTCGCGCCGCTAAGGCTCACAGCCGGCTGTTGCGTTGCCAGCCGGGTAAATATTGGCATAGCAGTCGCCGATCAATGCGGCGCCTCGTTAGGTCTTTATCTCAAAGTCTTCAGCGCTGTGGCGCTCCACGACCTGCGTTTCTTCCGGTCCCCAAGGGCGGTTTACGCGGCGGCCTCGCTGCACGGCTGGTCTTGCTTCGATTTCGTTGGCCCAACGAATGACATGGGTGTAGCTGGCGACATCGAGGAATTCACCAGAGCCATAGAGTTTGCCCAGGGCCAGTGCGCCGTACCATGCGTAGTTCGCCATATCGGCAATGGTGTAGTCATCGCCACATAAATAGCGGCGCTCGCTCAGGCAGCGATCTAAAACGTCGAGCTGACGTTTTACTTCCATGGCGTAGCGGTCAATGCAGTATTCGATCTTCATCGGGGCGTAGGCGTAAAAGTGACCAAAACCGCCACCCAAATATGGGGCACTGGCCATTTGCCAGAATAACCAAGACATACATTCGGCTCGGGCGCTGGGTTCGGTAGGTAAAAAGTGGCCGAATTTTTCTGCCAAATACACAAGAATAGCGCCGGACTCGAATATGCGTGTTGGTGGTGTGGTACTGCGGTCTAGCAGCGCGGGAATTTTTGAGTTCGGGTTGATCGCGACGAAGCCGCTGCTGAATTGCTGCCCCTCACCAATATTAATGGTGTAGGCGTCGTACTCTGCAGCTGCTATACCCAGATCCAGCAGTTCTTCTAACATTACCGTGACTTTTACGCCGTTTGGTGTCGCCAGGGAATGCAGTTGCAGATCGTGTTGCCCCGCAGGCAAATCTTTGTCGTGAGTGGCACCAGCGATGGGCCGATTGATGTTGGCGAAACGCCCGCCGCTGGCTTTATTCCACTGCCAAACTTTAGGAGGTGTGTATTCGTCTTGTTCGGCCATGATGATTCCTCGCGGGGTTATTGTGTGTTGAAGCGCTCAATCATCCTCATTAATGCCTACGCTTGTCCAGTTTTGCTCGCCTTTGCGGTCGTTGGTTTTGGTTAATCAGCGAAATTAGTTCTGGGAAAATCCCACGGCAACAAGGACAATAGTGGCCGCCAGCAGCAGACTCCTATTGTTACTACTTAGGCGAACGAGGGTTATGCCCAATCTGTACATTGAAACGCCGACGATTCTGTCCGAGCCGCTGTCGCAAATGCTCGGTAAGCCGGTTTGGTTGAAGCTTGAGTCTCTGCAGCCTACCGGGTCGTTTAAGTTGCGTGGCGTGTCTTTGTTATGCCAGCAAGAAATCAGCAATGGCGCCCGAGCATTCGTGTCCTCGTCAGGGGGCAATGCAGGTATAGCTGCGGCTTATGCTGGTCGTAAACTTTCAGTGCCAGTGCGGGTTGTGGTTCCTGAAACTACGTCCGAGGTAGCGCGCAAACTAGTGCGCGCACAAGGAGCTGAGCTTATCGTGCACGGTGAGTCTTGGCTCGAGGCCAACGCCTTCGTGCAAGAGACTTTGGCACCAGACGAAGCGTTTATTCATCCGTTCGACCACCCATTATTGTGGCAGGGCCACAGCAGCCTGATTGACGAAGTCATCCAAACTGGCATTCGCCCTGGCGCTGTGGTGCTGTCTGTCGGTGATGGCGGCCTGCTGTGTGGAGCGATTTTGGGAATGCAGCGTGGTGGCTGGTCTGATGTACCAGTGCTCGCGATGGAAACCACNGGTGCGGAGTCATTTGCCGCTGCGACNGCGGCTGGAGTGCCNGTTAAGCTGCCTCGGATCACCAGTGTGGNATCGTCGTTAGGAGCGCGACAAGTCTGCGATCAGGCGCTAGTTTGCGCGACCAAGCATCCGGTGGTTAGTGCGGTAGTCAGCGATGCGCAAGCCCTGCGGGCATGCGAGACGCTGCTGCGCGAACACCGGATCTTAGTTGAGCCTGCCTGTGGGGCCGCCCTGGCTGCGGTTACTGATGCATCCACGCATTTGCAGTCCGTTGATTCGGTGTTGGTTATTGTTTGCGGTGGGGTAACGATGACGGACATGCAACTGCGCAAGCTTCTACGAGAGCAATAGCCCTTGNGGCCAGTGCGACGGACGTTTGAAGCTTGCTCTAAGCCATGAACTTATCGCGTAATTCGGTTAACGTGGCGCTCGCGCCCAGCGGTTGACTGCGCATACTGATTCAGCATTAATGCGCGCCATTAAAAATCGCGGGGTCGGCCTCTTTCACAGAGGCAAGCACGCAAATTTTTAACATTCACAATCAAGAGGCCTTTTAATGAAAACCCGGATTACCGAACTCTTTGGTATTGAGCACCCTATCATCCAGGGCGGCATGCACTATGTTGGCTTGGCCGAAATGGCCGCCGCAGTCTCTAACGCAGGGGGGTTAGGAATCATCACCGGTCTGACCCAAGGCACCCCAGAAAAACTCGCGAACGAAATTGCTCGTTGCCGAGACATGACGGACAAGCCTTTTGGCGTGAACCTAACTTTCTTACCTTCGGTAACACCACCAGATTATCCCGGACTGGTAAAAACCATCGTCGATAGCGGCGTTAAAGTAGTCGAGACTGCCGGNAACAACCCCGCTAAGTGGTTGCCGGAATTGCAAGATGCCGGGGTCAAAGTCATTCACAAGTGCACAAGTGTGCGGCACTCCTTAAAGGCACAAGACATCGGTTGTGATGCCGTTTCGGTAGATGGTTTTGAATGCGGCGGCCATCCCGGTGAGGACGACATCCCCAATTTTATTTTGCTGCCTCGCGCCGCTGATGAACTGGAGATCCCCTTCGTTGCCTCAGGCGGTATGGCCGACGCTCGATCGCTGGTCGCGTCGCTTGCAATGGGCGCTGAGGGCATGAACATGGGTACCCGCTTTATCGCGACCAAAGAAGCGCCGGTGCATGAGAATGTAAAGCAAGCCATCTTGGCAGCATCAGAGCTGGACACACGCCTGGTGATGCGGCCGCTGCGTAATACCGAAAGGGTGCTGACCAACGAGGCGGTAGAACGTCTGTTAGAAAAAGAAAAAGCTATGGGTGCGGAGCTGAAGTTTGAGGACATTGCCGGCGAAGTTGCCGGTGTTTATCCGAAGATCATGCAAGATGGCACCATGCAAGCTGGGGCGTGGTCTTGTGGCATGGTTGCTGGATTGGTCTANGACATCCCATCGGTGCAGGAGCTGGTCGATCGCATTATGAGTGAAGCCGAAGCGCTTATTTCAGAGCGGTTGGCGCGCTTTTCTGCTGCTTAAGAGAACACATACAACAACTATTAGGAGATCTTCATGCGCGAAGCAGTGATTGTTTCAACCGCACGTACCCCAATCGGTAAAGCCTATCGCGGGGCCTTTAACAACACCCTCGGTCAGGCCTTGGGCGCTCATGCCATTAAGCACGCGGTACAGCGGGCTGGTGTGGAGACCGNAGAGGTAGAGGACGTCATAATGGGCGCGGCGCTGCAGATGGGTAGCAGCGCCTTCAACACTGCGCGGCAATGTCTGCTGCAAGCGGGCCTGCCTGACACTGTTCCCGGCCAAAGCATCGATCGCCAGTGTTCATCGGGCATGATGGCGATTGGTATTGCCGCCAAGCAGATTATTTCCGACGGCATGGACGTAGCCATCGGTGGTGGTGTTGAGTCCATTTCTACCAATCAAACTGGCGATATGTTCACTACCCCAAGCCCTTGGTTGCTGCAAAATCAGCCAGGTCTGTACATGGCCATGTTGGAAACGGCCGAGGTGGTAGGTGAGCGTTATGGGGTGAGCCGCGACGACCAAGATCAGTATGCAGCCCAGTCTCAAGCGCGAACTGCGGCAGCGCAGCAAGCAGGTGCCTTCGACGATGAGATCGTGCCGTTGCCGTCAGTGATGAAGCTGATGAATAAAGAAACTGGTGAGGTTAACGAAATCGAGATGACCCTCGACAAGGACGAAGGTAATCGGCCCGGTACAACCTACGAAAGCCTTTCCGGTTTGCAACCAGTGTTCAGCGGCGGCCAAGTCATTAAGGAAGGCAAGCACGTGACTGCTGGCAACGCTTCTCAGTTGTCTGATGGTGCGTCGGCCTGTGTGTTGATGGAAGCAAAGCTAGCTGAACAACGCGGTTTGCAGCCACTGGGTGCATATCGTGGCATGGCGGTTGCTGGTACTCAGGCAGACGAAATGGGTATCGGACCAGTTTTCGCAATACCGAAGCTATTAGAAAAGAACGGCTTAACCATGGACGACATCGGTCTTTGGGAACTGAACGAGGCGTTCGCTGTTCAAGTAGTTTACTGTCGCGACAAGTTGGGTATTCCGGATGAACTGCTCAACGTCAACGGCGGCGCGATATCGATAGGCCATCCGTACGGCATGTCCGGTTCGCGAATGGTGGCTCACGCGCTGATTGAGGGTAAGCGTCGAGGCGCGAAGTATGTGGTCTCTACCATGTGCATTGGCGGCGGCATGGGTGCAGCCGGCCTGTTCGAAGTACTCTAGCCGACAGTTCCAGCGGCGGGGGCGGGGCCCCCGTCGCCGGTTATTAATTCTCTCCTGGCGAGTAATCCGTCGTGGTCATAAAGGTGCGCTCGATGTTTTGCACCAACCGACCGTCGGTTATGGATTCTGCATAAACCCTTTGCCATTCCGGATCGGCGCCAAACGCCTGCCAGGCGCTCGCGGCGTCTAATTCGCTGCGATGAGCCACCAAATAGATCAAGGTATTAGGCGTATCTAATGGTTTCCAATAGCTCACGTTGATGATGCCGTGTTTCTCGAACAGCGCCATTGTGTGGTTACGAAATCGATCCTCCAGCGCGTCAAGTTTGCCTGGATGGCTGGTGTAAGTGCGCAGCTCGTAAATCCAACTTGGCGGGGTTTGCTCCGCTGCTTGCTGGTATTGATTCGCAAAAGTCATTGTTGCTGGGATTAATAAACCCACACAAACGGCTAGGTGGCGGTAGGAAAGCATTGGCTGATATCTCCTCTGTATACGCGGAACATATTAATTTGAATGTGTCGCCAGCGGCAAATCTTGGCGTTCTGGCCGTTGGCATTGCGCGTATTTTGCGCGAAGCTATCGGGTCTTGGTGGATCAGATGAAACGAATTGGGAGGGATTATGAATTTGAGACGGATTCTGTTTACTTTGGTGAGCGTAAGTTTGCTCACGACGACCGGCGTTGCGGTGGCGGAGATTAAGCGCACAGCCGCCGGACACCCAGATTTAACCGGGACGTATGACAGCGGCACGCTGACGCCAGAGGAGCGACCAGAGGCTTTTGGTGATAAGCAATTTATGAGTCGAGAAGAGGCTGACATGCTGCTCAAGGCGCA
Source organism: Gammaproteobacteria bacterium TMED92 (assembly GCA_002170355.2). GTDB lineage: Bacteria > Pseudomonadota > Gammaproteobacteria > Pseudomonadales > Azotimanducaceae > UBA4421. Next base: position 6,115 of record NHET02000002.1, on the reverse strand, counting down.
TCCGTTCACACAAAACGATGCCAATGAGATCAGCGATCCGAATCGTGGCGCGCCGCAAGCCGGTGGCGACGGTCAGCAGGCATACGGTGCGGGCGGTGTAGGCGGATACAATTCATTTTGGGTGGACCCCGGCAGCGGCGTATCTGAGGTCAACGGAAAGATCAGAACATCGATCATTTATGATCCGCCGAATGGCCGCAGACCGCCAATGACCCCGGCTGGCATGAGGAAGATCGCGGACAACTTCAGTTCGTTTGCTTACCAAAACGATGGAACCGCGTCGTGGCTGGAATCTGATGGCCCCGGCCCATTTGATGGACCAGAAGACGTTGCCTTAGCGGAACGCTGTCTACTTGGATTCAGCGCTGGGCCACCGAGCATGCCCGGCCTATATAACAATTTTAAGCGCATCGTTCAGACTGATGAACACGTTATGATTTTGCTAGAGATGGTGCACGACGCGCGCATCATCCGCCTCAACAGCGAGCACGGCCCGGAAGTGAATCGCAAATGGCTAGGCGATTCTGTTGGTCGTTGGGAAGGCGATACGCTGGTTGTAGAATCTAAGAACTTTAAGCAAGAAACCGGCCTTTACGGCGGTGATGAAAATCTGCATCTAACCGAGCGTTTTACCAAGTTAGAGAATGGCAATCTGCTATACAACTTCACGGTTAATGATCCAACTGCTTGGACCAAACCATGGAGTGGAGAATATGTTTGGAAGTCGAGTACAGATAAGGTCTACGAATATGCCTGTCATGAAGGTAACTACGCCATGGGCAATATTTTGCGTGGGGCGCGGCTGCTAGAACGTTAGGCACTGGCCGCTCAGGCCAGCGATTAGGCGGCGCTGCGAAAGACCAAAGACTCGCGATGACCTTTGATATTCGCCCAGCGACGGCCCAAGAAATGGGCCAACTGGGTCTGATGGGAGCCTACTCGTATGGCGGTGCGTTTGGCGATGGACCGAACAATAAAGTGGCTACCGGCACCAGGCCAGAGTGGACGCTTTGCGCTTTCGATCCCGAGCGGATTCAAGCGGATGGCCAAGCGACCATGGCGACATCGTTTAGCGCCTTTCCATTTACCACGCGAGTCAATGGCCGTGGCGTCGCGATGGCGGGTATTTCTACCGTCGGTACTCGTCCGGAGTACCGGCGCCGCGGGCTAGTTCGCCAAATCATTACTCGTGCTTTTGCGCAGCAGCGCGAGCGTGGGCAGAGTGTCGCTGGGTTATGGGCTTCGCAAGCCGCGATCTACCAGCGCTACGGCTTCGCACCAGCCGGCGGTTTGCGCGAGTACAATGTGGATACGTCGGATATCAACCTGCTGGACCAGGGCGAAGAGCCAATCGTGCAGCGTTTTGATGGTGTCGAGGCGTTGGACGCAGTGCGTCAAATTTATAAAGAATTTATTGCCCAGCGCACCGGCTACTTACATCGCAGCAAAAGTCTTTGGTTGAACAATGTGCTAGCGCCGCCGACGGAAGATGGACCCGTCTATGTAGCCGTGGTTGGTTCACAAACGGCGCCTACGGGTTACTTGGTTTATACCCTCCGCGCGCATCGTGTTGCGCACAAATCACGTGGCCAAGAAATCCGCGTTCGCGATTTTGCATGGTTAGACAAGACCGCGTACACGGCATTGTGGCGATACCTGGCACGCCATGACCTAGTGGGCAGAGTGGTATGGAATACTGCGCCCGTTGATGACCCCGCTCCCGATATTTTTGTTGAGCCGAGAATGTTGCATACGCATGACTTGGAAGGCACATGGTGGCGTTTGGTTGATGCGCCAGCGGCGCTGGCGCAGCGCGGTTACGATGTCGAAGGCAGCTTGGTGTTGCGCATCGCAGAAGACGATCTGGCGCCCTGGAATGTAGGCAGTTGGCGGGTCGAGTATGGACCTGAGGGTGCTGAGGTCATAACTACGCACGGTGCTGCAGATGTAACTGTTTCGATACGTGCGCTGAGCAGTCTGTACAGTGGCCATAGTAGCGCTCGGCATTTAGCCAACGCACGGTTGATTGATGTTACCGATGAAACTGCGTTGGCGCGTTTCGATCAAATGCTGCGTACCCGATTCGCACCGCACTGTCCTGATCACTATTAGTAGCCGCGTTCGCTAATGTCTGACCACATACTGGAAATAGGCGGTTACAGTGCTGGTTTTTGTGGGCGTTTATTTGCCCAAACCGGCCATCGGGTAACACGGGTAGAAATTGCTCAACCGCCTGCCTGGTCTAGCGAAGAGTCTATGTCGCTGTTTTTGCATGCGGATAAGCGGCGTGTTCAGGCGAGTCCAGAACGCCTGACCGAACTGGCGGCAACGGCGGACGTCGTCGTTNTTGAAGCCGCAACGGCGACGGCGGCGAACGCACTAGGCTTTGCTGATTGGCCGACGCCAGTGAAGGTGGTGATCACACCTTTTGGATTAACAGGACCTAAGTGCGATTGGCGGGCAACGTCAAGCACGTTGTTGGCCATGGGTGGCTACACCCAACTGATCGGCGATGCTGGTCGCGAGCCATTGTCTTTGCCAGGACACTATGTGGAGTTTCAGGGTGGTCAATTTGCTTACACCGCTGCGAGTGGCTGCCGTTTTGCTGGCGAGTCGAATCTGATCGATATTAGTTTGTACGAGTGTCTGTTGGCACTGAGTCAGTTCACCACAGTAATGTGGAGTTGCGCAAAACGCATTCGATCGCGGCATGGGTCAGATTTTTATTGGGTGGTGCCGAGTNATCTTTTTGCCTGTGCGGACGGCTGGGTGTACATCAATACGGTACCCACTTTTTGGGATGCGATGACAACCTTTATTGGCGTGCCAGAATTGATTATTGATCCGCGTTTTATGGATAACGATTTGCGCATGCAGCACCGTGACGANCTGCATCAAATAATCGCTCAAGCCCTTGCGTCCTTGAGTAAAGCTGACGTGCGTGCTCGNGCTACCAAAGCGCGGGTACCAGCGGGGGTGGTGTTGACCCTCGATGAAGTGTTACAGGATCAACATCTAGCCGAGAGAGGATTTTGGCAAACCGTCGGCGATACCGATGGTCAGACGTATCAAGTGCCTGGTTTGGGCTTTTGCATTGATGGCAAGCGACGAGTGGCAAGCCAACTGCACAANCTAGACGGTGANGGGTCGCAGTGAGCATGGCAGATCAGGTCGCAGGGCCTTTGAATGGTGTGCGAATACTCGACTTAACCCACGTCTGGGCCGGACCGCTAGCAACCCGAATCTTTGGCGATTTAGGAGCGCAGGTGGTCAAGATTGAGCGCGCGCTCGGACGTGGTCCTAGCGTCGCGAGCATTCAACCCATTGCGGGNTGGNTAGGTGGCGAGCCTGGGCCAGAACCTTGGAATAATAACGCCGCTTTCGTAAAACTGGCGCGCAACGCAAAAAGCGTAAGCCTGGACNTGAAACAAGCCGAGGGGCGAGCGCTACTGTTGCGGTTAGTGGCGGTTGCGGATGTGGTTATTGAGAACTTTAGTGCTCGGGCGATGCCGTCCATGGACTTAGGTTACGACGTGTTGCAGGCGCACAACCCAAAGCTGATCTACGTCACCATGCCCGGTTATGGAAGCCATGGCCCGTACCAAGACTGGGTCGCCTTCGGCCCTACTGTGGAACCCATGACCGGGTTGGGGCAAATGCTTGGTTACAGCCCAGCGGAACCTCGGAACAGTGCCATTGCGTTAATGGACCCGATTGCAGGTACGACCGCAACCACCGCTCTGCTCACGGCACTACGGCAGCGCCAACGCACTGGTAAAGGCAGCCGAGTTGAGTTGTCGCTGCACGAATGCGGTGTGTCTTTCAATGGACCGTGGTTGATAGAGCAACAGCGCGGCAGCGTGCTTGAATCCATGGGTAATGCCCATCCACAAATGTCCCCTCACGGTATCTACCCCTGTCGGCCCCGCGGCAACAATGATGATGCAGATTGGCTGGCAATCGCCTGTCAGGATCAATGTGCATGGGTCGGATTAACGAAATTATTAAATGCCGACCTAGCTTCTGAATGGAACTTCGAACAACGCGTTGAGCACTCTCGGCGCATTGACGCGGCCATCCGCGATTGGAGCCGTGAGGTTGATAAAGACGCCGCTGCAGAGCAGTTGCAGAGCGTGGGTGTTGCCGCTGGACCGGTTGCTACCGCGCCAGACATGTTGGCAGAACCCCAAGCGCTGGCGCGCCGGTTTTTTGTCAACTATGAGCGCCATGACACGCCGATTCCGGGTAATCCGATTCATATGAGCGGACTATCCCAGGAGGATTGGACAGCTTGCCCAGCCTTGGGTTCGCACAGTCAAAGCATTCTGCAGCAATGGCTGGGCCTGTCCGCAGCTGAAACCCAACAGTTACTCGATGACGAAATCATTGCTGAGCGTCCACCGGATTGATGGGTTCTTGTGCTTGGCCTTTGATCGTAGATTAAACTTTGACGCCAATAAGGCTTGAACAGATAGGAGAATGTTAATGCTNGAGCGCGTTCATCCGTCTCGAATTGGAATGTCAGAACCGCGCTTAGATCGCGTCACCGATTGGCTGCAACAACAAGTGGCAAGTCAGCGGTTAGCGGGTGCGAGCGTGCTGATCGGCAGACATGGCGATATTGGTTACTTTGAAACGGCGGGCTTGGCGGACGTTGAACAGGCAAAACCCTTTACCGAAGACACGCTTGTTCGTATTTTTTCGATGAGCAAACCGATTACCTCGGTAGCGGCGATGATGCTCTACGAACAAGGTTGTTATCAGCTTGATGACCCTGTCGCCAAATACCTACCAGAGTTCGCAGATACGCCAGTTTGGAAGGGCGGCAATCATTCGTTACAAGAAGTCGTAGTGCAGCAAACTCCGATGCTGGTAAAGCATCTGTTTACGCACACGGCCGGGCTAACCTACGGCTTTATGAACGCCAACGTGGTTGATGCTCAATATCGGGCTAAGCGTTTGGAGTTTCCGGGCAAAGCCGAGAATTTGGCGCAGTGGGTCGAGCAACTGGCATCGGTACCGTTACTGTGTCAGCCCGGTAGTCAGTGGAATTACAGCGTCGCCACAGATGTGCTGGGCCGACTCGTCGAGATTTGGTCTGGTCAAAGTCTTGCGGATTTTTTCTACCATCGAATATTTCTGCCGCTGGAAATGCTGGAAACAGGGTTTAGCGTAGCGCCGGCCAATCAGCAGCGCTTTGCGGCGTTGTACGCACCACTCGGTGGCGGTGACATGAGTTCGGTAGGTCGTACAACCGCGTCGACTACCGAGCAAGCCCGTGGTGGCTTAGAATTAATGGAGTCATCGACAAAAAGCGCTTACCACAAGCCACCAACGTTGTGCTCGGGTGGTGGTGGTCTGACCGGCAGTATCGGCGATTATGCGAGGTTCTGTCAGATGTTATTGAACGGTGGTGAACTCAATGGCGAGCGCCTGCTAAGTCCCACGACGGTGAGATACATGCGAATGAATCAGTTGCCCGACGGCAAAGACATGGCCGCCATGGGGCAACCGGTATGGAGCGAGACCAGTTATGACGGCGTTGGTTTCGGACTCGGCTTCGCAGTAGTAATAGACCCGGTAAAGGCGTCCATCATCACCTCCACAGGCGAGCATCATTGGGGCGGTGCTGCCAGTACATTTTTCTGGATCGACCCAACCGAAGATATGTTCGTGGTGTTTTTTACTCAGCTGATGCCGTCATCAACCTATCCGATTCGCCGGGAACTACGCGCCCGGGTCTACCAGGCAATAGTGGAGTAGCTGGCTATGGATATCGAAACGTTTAAGCGGCATGGACTTGATCAGGCCTGGGGCGATCTACACGCTCAAGACTTCGCGGTGAACGGCCGCTCCAATGCGGAAATCCTGCGAGTCTTAGACACTCCAGGCGATGTGCATTATCACCCCTGCGCTGAGGCCTATGTGCGTGACGAGGTTGCGCAAGGGCAGGTAGTGCGATTCAAAAACTGGGATCAAAGCAAGGTTTATGCGGGGACGCGTCGAGATATCTGGGTATACAGATCCAGCGGTGCAGATATCCAGGAACCGCATAACTTGATGGTGTTCAATGATGGCCCGGGCTACTTGTCGCGAAGTGGTGCGGTGCGTGCGA
>NHET02000013.1 GCA_002170355.2 Gammaproteobacteria bacterium TMED92 | reverse complement strand
TGGGGAAATTGTTAAAAAAGGCGATGTAATCGGATTAATGGGCAGTAGCGGCCGATCGACCGGACCCCATGTACATTTCGAGGTTTTGCGCAATGGTAGAACCATAGACCCAACCCGCTTTATCGGTGGTAGCGTAGGGGGTCGTTAGTAACCTACGTTCCATATTGATTATTGGATAAGCCTGTCCCGCTAGCCGCGCTGCCGCTACAATGCGCGGCGTAGTCGTCCCGCCCGATATTTGGGCTTTGCAGATAAACAGTAATCATGGCGAACTTTTTTACCCGGCTTTTTGGTTCAAAGAACTCGCGCGAACTGCGTCGAATGCAGAAAATTGTAGAACGCGTCAATGCGTTAGAGGCATCGTTTAGCGAGGATGTAGATCTGCATGCGACGACAAAGGCATTGCGCGAGCGCGCTGGCGCCGGCGAAACCCTTGACGCATTGCTGCCGGAAGCCTTNGCCGCAGTTCGCGAGGCCGCAAAACGTGCNAAGGGAATGCGGCATTACGATGTGCAGCTCATCGGAGGCATCACGCTTCACGAGGGTCGTATNGCTGAAATGCGGACCGGTGAGGGCAAGACATTNATGGCGACGCTGCCGGCCTATCTAAATGCGTTATCAGGACGCGGTGTCCACATAGTTACGGTTAACGACTATTTGGCGAAACGCGATGCTAATTGGATGGCTCCCATTTACGAAGCACTGGGTATGACGGTCGGCGTAATTCAATCCAACCAGCCTAATGAAGAAAANCACATAGCTTACGCCGCCGACGTTACCTACGGCACGAATAACGAATTTGGCTTCGATTATTTGCGGTCGAATATGGCTTTCACACTAGAAGATCGGCTGCAGCGTCAATTGAATTTCGCCATCATTGACGAAGTAGATTCGATCCTTATCGATGAGGCGCGCACGCCGCTGATAATTTCTGGTGCCGCAGAGGAAAGCACCAAGTTGTATCAGATCTTGAACCAAGTCGCGCCGACCCTAAANGAGCANCCCTTTGATGACACTCCTCGGGTATTTGGCGAACCGGAAGCAGAACCNACGGGGGATTTCAGNGTTGATGAAAAGAATCGGCAAATAGAAATCACCGAATTGGGCCATCAAAAGGTCGAAAAAGCGCTGGTGCAAATGGATCTTTTACAANAAGGCGATAGTCTGTATTCGTCTACCAATTTGAANCTATTGCATCACGTTTTAGCTGCCCTGAAAGCTCATGCATTGTTCAAACGCGATGTAGANTACATGGTGCGAAATCAAGAAGTGGTAATCGTTGACGAGCATACNGGTAGAGCTATGCCGGGCCGGCGATGGTCAGATGGCATTCACCAGGCGATTGAGGCTAAAGAGGGATTACCCATACAGAACGAGAGCCAAACACTGGCCTCTACGACGTTCCAAAATTACTTTCGTCTGTACGAAAAGCTCTCCGGTATGACTGGTACGGCTGACACTGAAGCGTTCGAGTTTAATCAGATCTANGGCTTAGACGTGGTCGTTATTCCTACGCANAAGCCGATGGTTCGTGATGACCAGAACGATCTGATCTACATGACGATGCAGGAGAAGTATGACGCGATAGTTGCAGACATTGAGACCCGCACNAAGGCGGGCCAGCCCATACTTGTGGGTACNGCGTCTATCGAGTCATCGGAGCTATTGTCTACTGAGCTTACCCGACGAGGGATCAGCCACAACGTACTAAATGCCAAACAACACGAGCGCGAAGCGGACATTGTTGCGGACGCAGGGCGTCCGGGATCTGTGACCATAGCAACGAATATGGCGGGGCGTGGCACAGATATCGTATTGGGCGGTAATCTCGAGGCAGAGCTCGCCGCGGCGAATACCAGCGATAAAGACAAAATAACCTCAATTGANGAGGCATGGGAACAGCGCCATGCCGAAGTTCTAAGCGCTGGTGGGTTACATATTATTGGCACCGAGCGGCACGAGTCTCGGCGCATTGATAACCAACTGCGTGGACGATCCGGNCGCCAGGGCGATCCCGGCTCGAGCCGCTTTTACCTCTCCGTCGACGACAACCTTATGCGNATCTTTGTNAACGACAACATGCGCGGGGTAATGCAAAAGTTTGGCAATGAGCCGGGTGAAGCCATTGAACATAAACTCATTAACCGCTCCGTAGAAAACGCTCAGCGTAAGGTCGAGGGGCACAATTTCGATATCCGCAAAAACCTGTTGGAGTACGACGACGTCTCCAATGATCAGCGTCAGGTCATCTATCAACAAAGGCTGCAGTTGATGCAGTCCGACAGCATAGCCGAGACGATAGAGGGGATGCGCGAAGAGGTGATTGTCGATTTAGTTGGCCAGCACATTCCGCCGGACAGCTTAAGCGAGCAGTGGGACCTNGCTGGTCTGGAGCAAGAGCTNCAGAGTGAATTTGGTAGCAATCAACCGTTGCGACAATGGTTAGAGGAAGACGACGAACTCGACGAGACNGGTNTGATTGAGCGGATCTTGCAGNAAGTTGAAAGCGAATACGCGACCAAGCAAGCGGCATTTGAATCGGCAAACATTGATATGCGCTTGGTGGAAAAGCAGGTCATGCTGCAGTTATTGGATCAGCGCTGGAAAGAACATCTCGCCTCTATGGATCAACTACGTCAGGGCATTCACCTTNGAGCCTATGCGCAAAAACAACCTAAGCAGGAATTCAAGCGTGAGTCTTTCGAGCTGTTTCAGTCGCTGCTTTACAACATTAAATACGATGTGATTCGCACACTTACGCGGATGCAGCTGGAAAATCCAGAGGAGGTGGCTGCTGCGGAACGCAAACGCCGAGCGGAAGCAGAGCAACGCATGCAGTTCCAACACGCCGCTGCAGAAAATTTGCATGCCGCGGACGATCAGCAANCGCCNGAAGCGGAGGCAAAACCGGCGCCGTTTGTGCGCGATGACCGCAAAGTTGGGCGCAACGAACCTTGTCCCTGCGGATCTGGCAAAAAGTTTAAGCAATGTTGCGGCAGCGCAGGTGGCAGTTAACCTCGCTGAGCCGTCTAATGTTCTTNCGGTACCGGGGATTGAACTTGGCACCGCGGCAACAGGACTAAAACCGGGCGACGATGTGGTCGTTGCGGTCATGGCGGCACANACAAGAGTGGCTGGGGTATATACCCAATCGGCGTTCATGGCGGCGCCGGTAGAATTAGCGAAAGCGAGAGAAGCCCACAGCCGTGCTTGGGTCATAAATAGCGGTAACGCGAACGCAGCGACTGGCGCCCCGGGTTTGCGAGACGCAGAACAGCTATGCGAGACGGTTGCTAAACAGTTGCCAGGAGTCGATCCGCTGCAAGTGCAGCCCTTCTCAACGGGCGTTATCGGTGAACGTTTGAATATGCCCTTGTTGCAGCAGGCGAGCAAAGAGAGTGCTGCTGCATTGCGACCAGATGGTTGGTCAGCTGCAGCGAAAGCGATTATGACCACCGACACGGTATCAAAACTAATCAGTCGTCGTGTGGCGCTGACGTCGGGTGAGGTTGTGATTACGGGTATGGCAAAAGGCTCCGGCATGATCAAACCTGATATGGCGACGATGTTGGCTTTTGTGGCATGTAACGCCAACGTATCCGCTGAGCTGATGCCTACTCTGACAAAACAGCTTGCGGATCAGAGCTTTAATCGTATTAGTGTAGATGGCGATACCTCCACTAACGACTGTTTTGTGCTTGCCGCCACAGGTGTCGGTAACCACGTCGAAATAGACTCGCCCGATCATCAGGACTTTACTCGACTGCAAGCTGCACTCGAGGATGTTGTGGAACATCTCGCCCAAGCCATTGTACGAGACGGAGAAGGCGCTACCAAGTTTGTAACGGTACACGTCAAAGGCGGCGCCAGCGCCGAAGAGTGTTTAGCGGTCGGCTACACTGTTGCCGAGTCGCCATTAGTGAAGACCGCCCTGTTCGCTGGTGACGCGAATTGGGGACGATTTTGTATGGCGATCGGCCGTGCCGAAGTCGCGGATTTAGATGCGACCAAAGTGGCCCTTTGGTTGGACGAGGTGCAAGTTGCTGAAGGCGGTCTAATGTCGCCTAGCTACACCGAGGCGGCGGGCAGCGCGGTGCTGGCAAAGGACGAATTCGTCATCTCCATAGATCTGGGCCGAGGTGAATGTGCAGAGCGTATTTGGACAACCGATTTGTCGTACGAGTACGTGCGCATAAACGCTGAATATCGCTCTTAACTTCCGGATTCTTCATCGAATTCCACTGGCTCTTCACCAGCAATGCGGTGTTCCTCACTTGCCCATGCCCCCAGGTCAATCAGCCGGCAACGCTCTGAACAAAATGGTCTGAAAGCATTAGCCTGCGTCCACTTGACGCGAGTCTGGCAGGTTGGGCAGCTAATTATTCTGGGTGTGTCTGACATCGATCCAAAAGTTTGTTGTGTAATTGCTCGACCTGCGCTTGCAGCCGCGCTAGAGACCGGTCGTTGGTAAGCACAAAGTCGGCAGCCCCCAAGCGTTCTTCGCGACTGGCTTGGGCGTCGATAATAGCTTGAACTTGCGCCTCGCTGTTGTTGTCTCTGACCATTGTCCGAGACAACTGAACGGCCACTGGTACATCAACCACCACCACTTGGTCACACCACTGCCGCTGACCTGATTCAATCAATAGCGGATTCACCAACAGGCAGTAGGCCGATTGAGCTGCACCCACTTGCTGCACTAAAAACTCGTTGATGAGTGGGTGCAATAGTCTTTGCAGCCATTTGCGCTGTGTGCTGTCGCTGAAGACTCGTTGTCGTAGCGCGGCGCGATCCAGTGACCCTTCTGAGTCAAGAATGTCGGTGCCAAAGTGCTTGGCTATTTCCGTGAGTGCCGGCTGCCCTGGTTCGACCACCGCCCTACTTGCGAGATCGGCGTCTACCACATCTACGCCCAAGCTTTGAAAATGATCAGCCGCCGCAGATTTGCCGCTGCCGATGCCCCCCGTTAGTCCTACCAGCATAAGTTATTGCTCTCATCTAATGGTCTTGCTTGCAATCAGAGCAACACAACGCTCTGCAGGCGATCATGAAAGAGTAGTCCGAACCAGCCCGCGAAGGCCAAGAATGGGCCAAAGGGAATGGCGTTGGAGAAGGACTGCTTGCCCAACGCCACACGGATCAGAGCATAGAGCAGACCGCTGACAGCGGCGATCATAAGAATTTGTGGCAGCGCCTGCCAACCCAACCAAGCCCCTAGGGCCGCCAGTAACTTAAAGTCCCCGTACCCCATTCCCTCTTTACCGGTGAGTAGTTTGAACGACCAGAACACTAGCCACAAACTTGTGTAACCAAAGATCGCCCCCAGCACCGCATCGCTTAATGGGATAAGGGGAAAAACAAGATTAGTGATCAGTCCAGCCCACAATAATGGTTGTGTGATCGGGTCAGGCAGCAAGCCGGTGTCGTAGTCGATTAACAACAGCGCCAGCAGTGCCCAGGCAAGGCCGCAATAAAAAGCGCTGTGGGCGGAATATCCGTACACGCCAACCACGGCGAATCCAAGCAACAGGGCGCAGAGCTCAACCATCGGATACCGTAGTGAAATAGGCTCGCGACATTGTCGGCAACGCCCACCTAACCATAACCAACTCAGCAGCGGTACATTATCCAAGACACGTATTTGTGTGCCGCACTTCGGACAATGAGAACGGGGCGTGGCGAGATTAAATGGGTCTCGGTAAATAGCTGTTTTACCAAGCTCATGCGCTTGCTGATGCTCCGTAGACCACTGATGTCTTAGCATAATGGGTAGGCGATGGGCGACGACATTAATAAAACTACCGACGCTCGCTGCAACACAACCTAGCAGCACAATGCCTAACCACTGGTATGCGAGGAGTGATTCGAAGAACATCAGCATATCTTTAGTTTCGACCTAACCTAAAACACTGCCCATCTGAAACAACGGCAAATACATAGCAAGCATTAAAGCGCCTATTAGTCCGCCCAGCGCGACCATCATAACTGGCTCGAGCAATGGAATTAAGCGATCAATGGCGTGGTCGAAGCGCGCTTCGTAATAAGCTGCTGCTTGCAGCAACATGATCCGCAACTGCCGATGACGACGGCACGGTACTGATCACTTTCAGCGGCACCATCGTCGACGGCACTGCCAAAGTGACAATCCGCCGCCCGGCATACGGAGAGTTAAGCACCGCGGTGACGACCTCTGTGTGTTGGCTGGAGCGTAATTGTGACGACTAGGCCAAATGCGGCGTCAATTTTAGCGGTTGGATTTACACTGATTGAGCTTTTGGTGGTGTTGCTGGTTGTTGTGCTGTTGGTAACCACTGCCTTGCCCACATGGCGGAGCTACCAAGCTAGTGCTGTGCAAGCGAACTTGTCGGCAAATGTGCAAAGCATGGCCCTATTTCAAGAAGATCATCGAATTCGATACGGCGTTTACGCGGCGAATCTACTGGATCGGCAACAAATTGCGACCGTCTTGGGTTGGCGACCGAGAAAAGCAGATGACAATAGTTACAGTATTGAGTTCGCTGATGCCGATCACTATGTCGTTCGTGCTCAGGCCCAGGCAGGTGAGTCCATTTGTCTGATCATGCCGCAAGTCCAACGCTGCGATAGTTAGCGCAAATCAATGTTGATCACAGCACTTTAGGGGTGACACCGAGCGTGCGAAAATGATCTTCCTTTCCCAATAAACAACGCATCATGTCGAAAATAACTGTAACTGTATTAGTTCTGGCTGCGATGTGCATGCCAGCAATAGGAGCACCGATGGCCGATACCAACACACGCTTACAACCTTGCCCCAGCTCGCCAAATTGCGTTTGTAGCGATGCTCAGGATGACCACGCAATCGCGCCCATCAAATTGGCCGCTGATCCCCAATTTACATGGCAACGCCTGCAAGACTATTTGTCCCAGCAACGCGGCTACACGATAAAGCAGGTTGAGAACGGTTATCTCAAAGCGGAGGCGAGAACCAAATTGTTGCGGTTTGTAGACGACGTAGAGTTCGAGTTGCGCGAAGACGCCGGCATCATTGCAGTCAGGTCGGCCTCGCGAGTGGGTTACTCAGATTTAGGCGCAAACCGAAGGCGTATAGAAAAACTGCGGCAAGCGATATCCAAAGAATAACGCAGCCGCACTCGATCATGAGACGAGCGATAACAAGACTACTGGTGAGCGCCGAGCGTCTCAGCAAGACTGTTTCGGCAGCAACGTGACGATGCGACAGCATTGGGTTGGTANNGNAGCTTCGGGGGCAAAGTAAGAGCAGGAGGGGGGAGGAGAGCATCGTCACTTTGCCCCCGAAGCACGANNATAATCGGCCCTGCAGCGTGAATTTCTCAGCAACAGCAGCAACTATTTTGTTCACGCAGATTTCAGGTATGCAGCGCGCTCGCTCACCTCATGGGTTGTCACCTAGAGTCAAATCGCGATCGGCAGATTGGACCCAGGCGGACATTGAGCCGTCATAGACGGCGACATCGTGTTGGCCCAGNAACTTGCAGGCGAAGGCGTCGATGGTNGCGGCTATACCGCCACCGCAGTATGTGATCACTTTGCCATTGTGCAGCATGCCGAGTTCCGACAGCGCAGTCGCCAGTTTGTCGGCGGGCAAGAAGTATTCGTTTTCTAACAAGTTGTCGAAATAAAGCAGTAAGCTTGTCGGGATGTGGCCGCGACGTTGGTAATAAAAGTCGCCANTTCCAGCATAAAGNTCGGGAGAGAGCGCATTTACCAAGCAAACGTTTTGTTCTATCGCGTGCTCCACTTCCTCTGTTGAAACNACAGCATCAAGATTAGGCGAGGCAGCAAAANTCTCAGNGCGGTANTGCTCTTCACCTGNGTTGGTTGGTAGCCCAGCGTCGCGCCATGCAGTCAGATTTCCGTTCAGCACAGCGATATTTCGATGCCCGGCGTAATGCAAACACCACCAAGCGCGGGTAGCCCACATAAGATGCCCAGACGAATACAAAACCACTTGATGTTGCGGGTTTATGCCACTTCGACCTATNGCGGTGGACAATTGATCCGGCGGTAACAACGTATTGTTAAGCGTTGACGTTGTGTCCGACCAGTCGTTGAGCAAGTCGATGAAACCGGCGCCTGGTATATGGGCTTCTTGGTACGCCTTGATGCCAGGCTCAGCGGTATAGCCGTTTTCTGAGCGATGCAGTAACACCGAGGCGTCAAAGACTCGCACATTACTGTTGGGCAATAATGCCGCGAGTTGCTCAACATCGATTAAATATTCTGGGTGCGCGTAATTCATAAAGTCACCTTGGGGTTGAAGAGAGCGCAGCTAACACTCCCACTGATTACTAATCTTAGCTAATATGCGGCTCGTCTAAGCATGGCGCGCTGTGGGTGCGTGGGCAAGACTTTGCCGGGATAGCTCAGTTGGTAGAGCGACTGATTCGTAATCAGTAGGTCCGCGGTTCGATTCCGCGTTCCGGCACCATCACTGTTCTTNTGNGTNCATNGNGNCNGNAATGTAGTNNTGCTTTNCNNACATGATGATTANAGGCAGACACAATATGGAGCNCTGTTCGGATGCAGCCAAGACTTAACGGCTCTGGCGCGCAAGCGGCCCATCAAAGNGCGCCCNTGGGTTGGCCNTGGCGGAGCTGGCGTGCTTANCGGGATCTNGAGCGCACATGGTTTTATNCGTGCGCGNGTCTNTTTTTNTTAATGGTGTTTTGCTGGTTCGCTGGAGCCTTGGACGACAGATTGTTTAACGGTGTCTCGGTCTGGAGCAAACCGTTCAAGTTCGCCCTATCGCTTACGGTTTACTTTGCAACCTTGCTGGCGTTCTCCTCCTACGTGCCCAACGGATACCTTCGAACGACGGCTGGACGTGTTTTAGTGGTATCGCTCACTTGGGTTGCTGGCATCGAGATGGTGTACATCACGATTCAAAGCGCATTGGGAGAAGCCTCGCACTTCAACACGACGACAGCATTCCATAGGCTGATGTATTCGCTGATGGGCCTTGGGGCGGCTTGGCTGGTAACCGCGTTGGTCTGGTTTGGCTGGGTGATTGCGCGAAACAATGTGCAGCGCAACCCTATCGCGCTGGCCATCGTTGTTGGCCTAGTATTGACCTTTATCCTCGGCGGGGGATTTGGCGGCTATTTAGGCGGTCAAACCAGCCACTGGGTAAATGCAGTACAGAGCGATGCCAACGGCGTTGTGTTGTTTAATTGGTCGACACAAGGCGGCGATCTGCGAGTGGCGCATTTCTTTGGGATCCACGCAATGCAAGCTGTTCCATTGTTTGCTTTGCTGCTGCCCGCGCAAATTACTTATATGGCAAAGTGTATGCTAATCGCAGCTTTTTCGAGCGCCTATGCCGCTGTGTGCGCATTCACCTTTTATCAGGCGGTTCAAGGTCAACCGTTCATCGGTTGAGATCGTCCCCAGACTCGCCCGAATCACTAATGCACCGCTGCATCAAACTAACCAACCCAACGCCGGCGCCGATTTTTCCAGGGCTTTACTAGTGTTTTCTGCTCTCCCATGTGGGCTAAAAGACTGCCGCAATCTTTGGCTCGTATGATCTGTGTATTGTTGAAACCGCAGCCGGTAAGGTTAACCGGTACAATATATATTTGCGATTTGCAGAAGAAATATACGGTTAAGTGTCTGCACGCTCGCAACACAAGTTGAAGCCTGATGACAGAGGTCACGGGGTAGTGTGATTGGAGTCATTGCATGGACATTAAAAGTGCGCAGGTATCAGGTGCTAAAGTTTGGCCAAGGAGAGCTGTTGAGCTGTTTGCGATTATTGCGAGCATTCTGTTGTCTTTTTTTCTCGAAGATCTTCGCCAAGAAAACGAAGAAGTGGAGAAAAAGGACGAGCTTGTCCAAGACTTAGCTATTGTCGTTTACGAAGATCTAAAACAAATCGACGCTTTGCGCGCCACCCTCGAAGCCTCGCTGGCTTGCATAGACAACTTGCAAGGTGACATTGCCTCTGGGCATAAAAAATTGTCAGATACGCAGGCTTTGGAGGCACTGCTGTGTGTTGAGGTTGGACATTCCTTTTTTCCGCAAAACGGTGTGTATGAGCAGATGGTGGCGACGGGTGCTTTGGAGCTAATCGAGAGTAACGAACTAAAAGTTCAGTTGCTTAAAATATTTACCCATCTAAAAGATCGAAACTACGCCACCTCCACTGAAATCGATTCGTTTAACATCACCTTCAGAAACTCCGTACTGGCGAACTTTAGGATTCGCTTTAGTTATAACTCTGAGGACGGAGTGTTTTATGGCAGTCGAAAAATAGAGGACCAGAAATTTAATCTAGACTATTACATGTCTAACGAATTCTTTGGTCTGCTATCCCAGGGGTCGTTGTACGCCAATATGTATCTGCGACAACTCAGCGATATTAGCGACGGTTATCGCGCGGTGGGAGCGCTGGCAAAATCAGAGTTAGTGGAGTCCTAGCAAATCATACAGTGATCAATTAGGACTCTTCCATTGTCGTCTACAAAAATCGCTTGGTTGATTAACTCGTCGGTGTTTAGAGAGGTGAACTGTCGCCAAACAACGGCAACGGATTGTCGTCTTCTAAACACAGTTAAGAACTGTCTTTCGGTAAAATAGGCGCGCGGCTCACTAGCCAGTTGTCGCGCGAGTTCCTCGGGGGTGACGATTCGTTGCATTCTTTGGGTAAAGTCTTTGACGTGCTTCGAATGATCGTTTTCGTTTGACCCCGCTAGGCAGTTCTCCATCAAAGGTTCGACAATGGCCAAGATCTCTCGATCGCTCAGTTCGGTCAGCTTCATAGTAGTAATTGGCAAACTCTGCGCTTTACGGATTGGCCTTAGAGCTGCCGATGCCCACGGGTGCGCTGCGCCCACCGGCACGCGCTTTTGCCACAACGTCGCGCAATGTATATGGGGCATTGAGTTCTGCAGCGGTGGAATTAGCGCTAAGTTCGCCAACCCGCAGATACTCGCCACTGTCCGTGGCTAGCCTGAAGTCAACAATGGCGCCGGTTGCCTCGTCCACAGCGCCGGTGGCCCCAAAACCGTGACCCTCATTGGTCTGTGCGGCGTTGGTTGCTTGGTATCCCATGCGTTGTAGGAGCTTCGGGCTAGCCCGTTGTATGACCTCTGGTCGCACCGACAGCATCCAGTTTTCTTGCTGTCGTATCAGCGGATGTTGCATACCGTTNAGCATGACTATACGCGGCGTGTCAGTGTGATTAATGCCGGTGCTGTGTAGCAAGCGACCATCCGTGATGACCATAGTGCCAGCGGCGGCGTCGATATTGATGGCCGGTGGCAACTTACCGACAGGTTTTTGCATGCGCACCGCGTCAGACAGGACACGATGGCTACCTGGTATCACTAATGTCCCGCCGTTAGCCTCGTCGATATCGGTTATGGCAGTCAAAATATTGACGGTGAGCGGACTTCGCGAATCTAAGGCAATGTCTTGGTCTTGGTGTAATGCCTGAGGCACGCCGCCTCGCAGCGAAATGGCCGCAATCAGCGAAGTGCAGATCCAGTTTTGGCCCAATGCCTCGGTAACAATTTGTTCCACCAAAGCGGCGCCTTGAACCATGTCCGGATGCTGTTCAATTAGCAGCTCAAAACACCGTCCCTTGTTAACGCAGCAATTGATGTTTTGACCGCTAGGGGTTTTTTGCGCGATACCGGCCTTGCGCTCGCCCTCGGCTTGTTCAACAACGCGCCGACGTACCACCTCGACTTGGGCCGCGCTGAGCGCGCCCTCAATCTTGCAATAGCCCCAAGTCAACATGTCGGAGCGCAGGCGATTGAGATCGCGGCTAGCAACCGGTAGGTCTTTATCTTGCCAGTAAGGGTGCTTCGCGCCCGTGGTGGTGTCGTAGTACGAGCCTGGTTTGAACTCCCACTGGCCCCACTCCTTTGCGCGTTTTGGAGGTACAAAGTATATTTCGGGATTCGCTTTTAGCACCGACCGCATCGGGTCCTTAGAGGCCAATTCCTCCGCGTACATGGCCGTTGTGGTCGCTGCCGTAGCGGCAACAAGAGCCGGATCAAATTCTTCTGGTAGCGTACCCATCCGCGTCAACCTCCTCTAGTCAATGGCGAAAGCTNCCGTCCAAAACACTACTCTGAAATGTCAAACGAAGCGAGAGTCAGCCAGCTAGATACGGTTGCAGCGTTTGCGCTGTGCTGTTCTCTAAGCTGAGAACTGGCCTACGGCAGNTTTACTCTCCAGGGCATGAGTTGTCGGTCAGCGGGGCAGTACAGTGGATGCAATGGTTGCTGGGCTTTGGTAATGCCCAGAGTTTTAGGNTTTTGCAACATCGGCAATACCTCTGCCGCGCGATCGAGAAATTTCCCATGGTTGCCCCAAGCACAAATCGTTTGTTCAGCGTCTTTTGACAGTCGTTNTAAGTAGTCGTCATTCTCAGGCCCAACCGGGTCAGTCGCTTGTTTCAGTGATTTGGGGGAGACGGCGCGATAGGCAAAGAGATTAGCGAGTATGTAGCCGCCATATCCCCAATGGCGAGTGAAGCCGGCTATACGACGGTTTGTAGGGTCATCTTTAATGTGGTCGGCGGTACTTGGGTTCAGCCCGACCCACAACAGGATAGGCAATTGTTCGTCCCAAGTGCGCCGGAGTTCGTAGCGGTAGGCACCGCAGTCTGAAACGATGGCTGACTTTTGCATGCTTGGCTCGCTGGCGTTGCAGCCGGATCATGAGCCAAACGGTTAAATGTAGCCACCGTTGAGGAAAGCTACAGAGGGCGCAGCTGAAGGAATCAGTCTGCCCCCTCGGTAGCTCGGTGCGAGTACAGCGAGCGACTCGCTAGCACGAAAACACAGCTATTCGGGAATAATCACTGTGTCGATAAGATGTACAACGCCGTTTTTAGCCATAAGATCAGTAGCGATCACAGTGGCGCCGCCGATTGTGACGCTATCGGCCGTGGCGACCACAGCGTAGCTGCCATTTAGGGTATCAACCGCGGTGGCCTTTACCACATCGGCAGCCAAAGCCTTGCCAGCAATCACATGGGCTTTCAATACTTCGGCGAGAGCCGCTGGGTCTGCTAACAATGCCGAGAGTGTACCCTCGGGGAGCTTTGCGAAAGCCGCATTGGTTGGAGCCAGTACAGTGAATGGACCGTCGCCAGACAAGACACCGACTAGGTCAGCGGCTTTTACTGCGGTGACCAGAGTCGAGGTGGCTTCCGCGGCNACCGCNAGATCAACGACTGTCGCTGGTTTCATTTCACCTTCTTTATGGTGGCCCGCGAATGCAAGTCCGGTGGTGAATACGGTAGCGAGCAACATTAGAACTTTAGAAAATCGAGTCATTACAAGAGTCCTGTTTTNGGGGAGGGCATANTCACGTGTGGGAGGTCAAATAAGCATGCAAACAATGACGTAACTTTGTGGTTTTGGTTGTCTTAACCGGACAAAATTTCGTTGGCGAGAGCGCCAGTGATTAGGCACTTTGGCCGATCACCGGACCTCGTGTATGTGCACCAAAATNCACCACCGCAGATGGTTACTTGGGCCGGGTTACGTTGTAATCTCTAATCGCGCGGATGGTAAGACAAAAGCAAAAGATTGAAAAAAAACGCTCAGCCGAGCAGGAAAGCAATGACTAAGAANCACTCAATAGCGGACTCGACGACGCTGTCGAGGCCCATGAATGAGATCCCAACAGTGGATTGGCTGGATCTCGACCACAATCGCGAAAAGTTCATGCGTGACTTGCGTTACGCGCTGTCAGAATGCGGTTTTTTGGTATTGGCGAATGCGCCCGGGCTTAACGACGACTTTCAGCAGCGTGCATTCCGCGAAGTCCGAGGGTTTTTCGATGCGCCGATGGACGTTAAGAAAACCGCACACATTTCCAACACACCGTATTTTCGCGGCTACACATTACCGACACCTGCGGATCGAGGCCACGGCCAAGTCATCGAGAATTTCCAATACGGCTTCGAACAAGAGCCTTTGTGTGCCCATGACGACAAGTCGCAACCGATCCACAAACGTTTATTCCGTGGGCCGAATACCTGGCCTCAGACCGACTCGCTACCGGGATTTCGACCGCTAATCGAAGAGTTAAATTTGACCTACCATCGGTTGACCCACTCACTAGGCGAACTCATCGTAGAATCGTTGGGAGAAGATCCCGCAGAGTTTCGCAACTACTTCGACTTTGCAGACCCAGATTTAGCTGCCAGCTTAAACCACAATTTTAGCCTTGACGTCTTCGCTGAAGGTGAGCGCGACAACGTCAAAGACTGGTACTCCAAATTTGACAGCAAAAATGTCGGCGCACACATTGACGGCCCGCCGTTCATTGCGCTTTTGATCAACGATCGGCCAGGACTTCAAGTAGTAGCTGGGGAAGGGCAATGGATGAACGCGCCGGTGACGTGTAGAACAGCGCCGGGCGACTACTCAGTGCCGGTTGTTCCTGGGTCGGTGATTGTTAATACCGGCGGCACACTGATGCACCTCAGCGAGGGCCGTTATTCGGCGACGTTACATCGCGTCAACACGACGTTAATCCCTCGCGGCGAAACCCGAGTATCAATGCCGTATTTCCTGATTCCAAAAATGGAGGGAGATTTGATCCCGTTTGGTAAATCAGAAGCGGCTGCGGAAGGTGCTGCGGGTTATAACGCGGGCAGAGATCGTGGGGCTAATGCGTGCGTAAACCGCATGGGTACATTTCCGCAGGTTACCAGGCGCTGGTGGGTAGAAGAGTTTAAGGAATTGAGTGAACGCCAACGCGCGGAGGTCGAGGCGGAGACTGCTGCAGCCTATAAATTAGCGGCGGAACGTGGCAAACGTTATAAAGAAAAAACAAACGCTTAAGACAACACCGCGGGAGGAGCCATGCGACCGGATCAGTACTTAGAGCATATTGATTTCCGGGCCACCAAAAAACTCGATTTCACGCCACTATTTGCCGACCCCAAGGTGTTTCGCTCGCTGGTATTAGACCTCAGTCGTCCTTATCGAGAAGTCGCCTTCGACAAAGTAGCGTGTCCAGAAGCACTGGGTTTTGTCTTAGGTGCCGCGGTAGCCGCGGAATTAAAAAAGGGTTTGATTCTTATTCGTAAGGCTGGGCGGTTGCCCAACGTCCGGCAGAACGTGGCAGTGCATCAATTCACTGATTACACTCGTGAGAAGAGTACATTCGAAGTAAATAAGCAACTTGTAAGCCGTGGTGATCGAGTCTTGTTGATTGACGATTGGGTCGAAACCGGAGGCCAGTTGAAAGGTTTGATAAAATTGTTAGAAAAGCGCGGTGCGGTAATTTCTGGAATTTCTGTATTGGGCTTTAATCGAATCTCCAAGACCAGGCGATTAGCAGACGAATATCGGCTCTCAAGTATCCTCGATTACCAACTGCATGGTCAGCGCGATCTATCGAAACGGCTTGATCAACGTTAGCTTGCCCGCGGCCATAGCGCCTAAACGACATAACTATGTCGCCTAGTGACGTCGAGACGCTGCTATGGGGCGGGCCGCCAGCAGTGGTGAGAAAGGCTCACTTGCTAGTTGGTGTGACATCTCTTTGCCCGCTGGTTGGCACGAGTCAGAGCGCTAATTATAAGCACCAATGTTGAGCGGTATTTTTGTCGAGTGCGGTCGTTACGGCATCGGACTGGTGTGTCACTAATGTTGTCCGCGAGAAGTATTCTTGCGTTACAACCTATCGTCTAAACTAAGTGCCGGGGAGCCAATAAGCGATTTACAGAGAGGACAATATGGCATCAGTAAAGCTAACCACCGCGGGCACTCTACCCAACAGTCAGGATTATGAAATCATCGACGTAATCACGTCTGAGTGCGTCATGGGTATGAATGTGTTCAGAGATATGTTCGCGGGCGTTCGTGATTTTTTTGGCGGCAAAAGCGTTGCTAGTCAAAAAGTTTTGCGTGATCTAAAAGAAGAATGTTTGTCGCAACTGCGCGATGAAGCAGACGCGCTCGGGGCGGATGCGGTCATCGGCGTGGACTTGGATTACAGCGAGTTTTCAGGTGGCGGCAAATCGATGTTGTTTCTGGTGGCAAGCGGCACTGCCGTGCGCACGCGCTAGCAGCAGGTCTGTCGACCCTGCACTCACAACCGCAACTTCGAATGAGCGACTAGGCGGCGCACAACTGCGCTGGCAGTGCCGCGCCGCTCGGTCTTGGTTGGCATTAGGCGCTGGCGCTTGGCTGTGCCTGTTTGGCGTCGATTTGGGCCTGAATTCTTGCCAACTCGTCCTCAGTCAACGAGTAGTTCCACAGCATAGGCACCGCTACAAACTTAAATATGGCTGGCACAATGGAATAAAGACAGGCTAACCAGATTAGTGAGTAGGTGCTGTTGGGATCATTGATCGGATCCGCCAGCGAGTTAAACCCGACAATTGTTGCTGCCGTTGTGCCGACCACAAGGCCTAAAGCGTAAGCCAGCTTTCGGGTCATGGTCCAAATGCTGAAGTACGCGCCGCCTTGGCGCTTGCCGGTTTGGGCGCTGTCCAAATCGATTACGTCCGCAGCCATTGCGTAGGGTAGGGCGCTCAACGCACCAATTGCACTGCCTTTTAAGCACATGACCCCGATAAACAGTGCAAACTTGCCAGTGGGTATGCCCTCGAATTGCGCGTTCAAGCCAACCATCCAGCTGTCTGGTAGAAACGCAAGTAATTTGCTCAGCTCCATCGACTGGAACCATTCTTGAGGGGCAATAGCGATCAGTGGAATGAAGCAAGACCACAGTGAGTACCAAAAAATAGCCGCCATAGTGGCGCGATGTTTGCCCACTCTTGCAGACAACTTAAACCATAGCGGTATGGCAACAATCTGTGACAAAAAGTAGGGAGCGAGGTAGAAGCCATACAAATCGCCCGCGAGCAAAACGTGTTTTACAAAGAAAAAACTCAGCGAGTTGGTCATCGCGGAACCGATGGTTGAGAACAAAAAGATGATCACCAACTTACGGTAGGGTTCGTTTGCCCACACGTATTTGAAGCTCTCGCGCAGCGGCAGGCGTTTGCTGTTGCGCTCTTGCACTTGATGCTCGGGCACCACTGCGAGCATATTGAATATGAGAATCGGCATGATGATGACCAAGGCGATGGTCAAGAAATAGACGTTGTCTGTGGGTTTGGTATAACCCCAAAAAACAATAACAGCAGGCGTCATTGCGCCGATTAGCGAACCGGTGACCGTAAAGGCTTCCTTCCAACTCATAATGAGCGTGCGCTCGTTATACCCCTGGGCGAGCTCCGCCCCCCAAGCTGAGTAAGGCACGTCCTTAATCGTCGCGCCGATGTACATGATAACGAGCACCCCAAGCAGGTATGGATAGCCGATATTGAAGGTAAGGCCGAGAAATGTGACGTCGGTAAACTCTATTGGTGGAATCCACAATAGCCATACCCCCAACATGAAGATTGGCATGCCGATTAAAATGAACGGACGCCGCCGGCCCCAGCGTGTGTTCATGCGGTCTGACATAAAGCCGATAATCGGATCAGTAAGGCCGTCGAAGACTCGAGACAGCGCAAGAACTAACCCAACAAAACCGAGGCTGAGGCCAAAGCCGGCTGAGTCGGCGTAGACGGGCGTTAGATACACTGCTAAGGGTAGGCCAACCATAGACAATGGCAGCGCTGGGCCTCCGTACGCAGCCATTTGGTATGTAGATAACGACTTTGTATTCGACATTTTTCTCCCCTTCATGCCGTTCTTATATGCTTGCTCACCAAAAGCTTATGCTTGCGCTGCTACATTTTGCGTGTCTCAGGTAGCGGTATAAGCTCGGCATTCTCGCCGATCAAAGCGGTTGGAAATTCAACGTCGGTGCTGCCAAACGCGACCCTTTGATGGCTTACTCGCGTACCGTTGATGTTCCCCAAGGTGCCATAAGTTTTTAGCCCCAAGCGTGCGCGTAAGTCGGGACTCGCTTGCTCGAACACATCTCTGGTGGTTGATACACAGGCATTTTCTTGCTGGCGCACCCACGGGGCACTGCAAAAAACGGAAATCGCGCGGCGTCGGTGACCTTCCAAATTGGCCCCAGTGCCGTGCCACAGGCGGCCATCGAATACGAACAGGCTGCCAGCAGGTGCGGTTACTTGGTGCCCTTTTGCGGCAGCTGGAGGGCTAACGCGATGTTCTATTGGCCAGCGGTGACTGCCGGGAAAAATCACCGTACTGCCTCGAGCCGCTGTAAAGTCGTCTAACAGATAGAACAGATTGCACAATGCGGGAAAGTCGATAGATGCGGGTATCTGGCCTTGATCTCGGTGAATCAATTCGGCTCTCTCTGTGGCGCCGACAAATAAGTGCGCGGTTAAACTAGATAGCAGCCAGTGTTTACCCAAGAGATAGCGTGCCACCGCGTGAGTGCTTTCGTGCTCCACCAAATCCAAATAGTGCTGACCTTTGTTCACCAGATTGGGCAATACCTTCTTATTGCTGGGCCCAAGCTCAGGACCAAGCACACCAAGCTTCAGTTCGGCGGCGTATTGCCGATCCATACGCGTAGCCAAATCGGTCACCTGATCAGTAGTCAGTGCGTTGAGCAATATGCAGCAACCGTAGTGGTACAGATCGTCGAGAGCTTGTTGCAGGTCTTGGGTTGGCTCGGGTACGGGCAAAACATCTGGCCCTGCTAGTGCAGGCGCTTGTATGTAGCCGGATTGTTGCTCTCGTTTCGATTCCATTTGTAATTACCTGTTAGCGAGACTTTTGAACAAAAGCACTCGTCCTGGGTCTATGAAATTACCAACTGTTATAGCGCACCATTTTTGCAACCGGGCGCCGGCGAATTTTACCGTGTCCGCCAAGTACCGGATAACCAACGGGAACATGAGCGCAGGTATGCCAATCTTCGGGGACATTTAAGAGCCTCTTTAGAGCGTCCTCTTCATAGCATAGAAGAGTGGTTAGAACACAGCCTAAGCCTTCGTTGCGACAGGCCAACAAGAAGTTTTGCACTGCTGGATAGACTGAGCCGCCGCCGACAACACTGGGCCTAGCCAGGTTACTGTCCGTGATGGTCATGAGTTTCGGGTTGAAGCAAAATACCGCGATCAAGGGTGCCTCAAACAGGTGGCTGGCCAAATAGTTGCCCGCGTCCAGGGCTTTAATGCTCGACGGTCTGGCGTCCTCAGGCATTGAGTCCAGGCGCGCTTCGTACCCCGGTACGTAGGCGTCCCAATGGGGTTTGTAGAGATCTTGTAAGGCCTGCTTCTTGTCAGAATCGGTGACAGCTATTAAGCGCCAAGGTTGGGTGTTGCCACCTGTTGGAGCCCAAGTCGCGGCGCTAAAAATCCGCTGTAAAACATCCTCAGCGATCGGATCAGGCCTCAGCCTACGAACCGCTCGCAAGGTACTCATAGCGTCATAAATGTCCATCTCGCCCTCCCTTGCCACAAACATCCCCTATTTATAAAAGAATATCTAGCCTTAGTTTTTCGTACAAAGCCGAAATAACTATTGTGGGCAGCAGCCATCTCGCTGTGACAATTTTGTCAAAGCGGCAAAGTTTCTAAAAAAATCAATAAAATCAGCAGGTTGTAGTATTTCGTAGGTTCGAGCCCGTGCCTCCTTTTGGTCCAAGTCGGTGCTGTTGCGGTGGCACAAAATGAGGTGTCACCGACACTGCCTTCACTAATATTTCATCAAGCCGCACCTAACTTAGCAGCGTCAAGTTAGTGCTTACAGCCACTAACGCGGCGCAAACGCGGCACGGCCATAGCCAGCGCCGCGCAATCGATAAGGTATTGGACGCATTGGGGACGGCCGCCTTTTCAAACAGACATCGTAGGGAGACGAATGTCGCGATCTTGGAACAAAGAGCCTATGCATGTGTTGCGCGCGCGCAGGCGCGAGGCTTTTGTGAGACGACGAATTACCCCCGCAGTTGCTTGGAGACAAGTGACCAACATTTACGAAAACTCAAACGAAAGGTGCCTATGAAATAAACATGGTTCGCTGGGTTCGCCTCAGGAGGGAAACCGCTCACGCTGAGCCATAAAAAACATAGGACGCGGGGCATTTTGCGTTTGAAAAACCGATAGGGAGTTAGGAATGTTAGACCCGAATGATTACGTTGGCGTCACTTTCTGGATCATATCTGCGGCTATGGTCGCAGCGACGTACTTTTTCACTGTTGAACGCGATCGCGCTGAAGGCAAGTGGAAAACTTCACTGACCGTTGCCGCCATGGTAACCGGTATCGCAGCGATTCATTACTTCTACATGCGTGGAGTATGGATCGAAACAAACGACAGCCCGCTGGTATTTCGTTACGTTGACTGGCTGTTGACCGTGCCACTGCAGATCGTTGAGTTCTACCTGATCTTGGCGGCGATTGCTGTAGTTCGCGCAGCGCTGTTTTGGAAGCTAATGATCGCATCGCTTGTGATGTTGATCTTTGGTTATCTTGGCGAGTTGGGTGCAATGAACTACTGGTTGGCGTTCTTAATCGGTATGGCTGGATGGGGATACATCATCTACGAGATCTTTGCTGGTGAAGCCAGTCAGATCAGTGCTAGCCAGGGTACCGAAGCAAGTAAAACGGCGTTTAATGCATTGCGCATCATCGTGACCTTTGGCTGGGCAATCTATCCGATCGGATATGTAGCTGAGCCACTGTTCGGTGTTGAAGCGTTGAACATTGTTTACAACTTGGCCGACTTCGTTAACAAGATTGCGTTTGGTGTAGTTATCTGGGCGGCAGCAACGTCGTCTAGCACTGCTAAGGCGTAACCCTAATGGTTGCTGTCAGCAGATGCGGCGTTTGCAGCATCTGCTGGCACACCATGCTGCTAGGAGGGCGGTGTAATGAATCAGATGCCTAAAGACCAACTCGAGGCGGTAATACTAAAGTTCGGCGACACCACTGAGGTTCTGCACAAAGCCGCAATTCATCATTTGCGCAAAAGCGGTAAGCGCACTCGGGCTAAATTAACTTTTGCTGCCGCACAGAAATTTTCCAGCACAATACCCCTAATTCACGTTGCGGCAGCCGTAGAGCTGTTGCACGAAGCTTCAGTAGTGCACGACGACATCCAAGATCGAACCGCCCATCGCCGTGGCCAAGCAACGGTGTGGAAAAAGTTCGGTAGCAATACAGCACTACTGTTGGGCGATCACCTTATAGCCGCTGCTTTTCGATGCTTAGCAGCGAGCAACTGCAACGCCGTGGCGTTACCGAGATTAATCCAAGCCATGGCCGCGGCGACCAGCCGCGCAACATCTGGCCAATTACAGCAGCTTTGCTTAACCCCTCGCGGACACATGCTCCGCGACCAGTACATGACATTGGCAAAACATAAGACCGGTGCGCTGTTGGCGTTGCCGTTGCAATTTGCCGCGGTATTGGCGGCGACCGATGCCAAGACAGAGCAGTTTGCACAGCAGAGCGGTGAGCAATTGGGTGTCGCTTACCAGATTCTTAATGACTTACAGCCGCTGCAGGACCCAGCTACTTTGGCCGCTCATGAAGACATCGTTGATCGAGTAGTGACCGCGCCAGTGGTCGCTATAGCAGAGTATGGCTCGAATCAGGACGTCTTCGCCCAGTTGGTTGGACAACCCAACGCGCGTCATCGCGCTGTGCGGCATTGCCGCGATTGGGTCAGACAGGCGCTGGCGCGCGCGCGCAGCAATGCGGCTTGTACACCAACACCGATCTCATCCGTAGTGGAGCAATTTATTCATAAGTACTTAGCGGACTTGACTGGCGAGGCCGAGTACACGGACGGCATGCCCATGCCCCCGCGCGTCGCTAGTCAATTGGCACAAGCGTGATGACGAAGCACGCACTTGTAGTTGGCAGTGGTTTTGGCGGCATGGCAGCCGCGCTGCGCGCT
>NHET02000098.1 GCA_002170355.2 Gammaproteobacteria bacterium TMED92 | reverse complement strand
CTGAGTACTCGCCCGCGGGCTAGATCGGCAACCACTCGCGCCGCCGCCGCAGGGGAAATAGCAAACACCCCACTGTGCATTTTCACCCCGGCCGGCAGTCCTAGAAATGACGTTGCCGCGGTTGCCGCGCGCAGCACGTCTCGGGCAGTGCCGTCACCGCCCGCAAAAATCACTAGATCCACATGGTGTCGAATAAAACACTCAACAGCCGCCATGGTATCACTGGCGTTCGAATGCCCTTGGTACGAACCAAGCACAGTGCAGGCTATGTCTTGGGCAGCCAAACAATCCGCTCCCATTTCGCCACCCCATGTTACCCATTCAATAGGTCGGGTTTGCGCGTCTGCGGCGTGTTCGCGCTCTTCGTTAGCCGTCAGAATGTGCTGCAAAAACTGCCCGACCCGCGAGGCACCCCTAGCTTGGCCAGCACGTTGGCGCGCCTGCTGTTGCAGCAAATCGCCATCGCTACCCTTGAGACCAACAGCGCCGCCAAGACCCGCTAGCGGATTGACTAGCAGTCCTATTTTCATCCGAGCAACTCAACGGTCGCTTCGGCGATCGCGAGTGACGCGGTCAGCCCAGGCGACTCAATACCCAAGAGATTTAATCGACCTGGAATACCGTGATGTTTTGGGCCGTGCAGCATGAAGTCCGCTGCATCCTCTGTCGGACCACTTATTTTCGGCCGGATGCCGGTATAACTGGGTTGCAGACGCGATTCATCAACGCCAGGAAAGTAGGATCGAATCGCCGCTACAAACTGTTTCTTGTAAGAATCATCAAAACTATACTCAATGCCCTGCTGCCAGCGCACATCGGGGCCAAATTTGACTTGGCCCGCCAAATCTAGCGTCACATGCACGCCAAGCCCCCCGGACTCCGCAACGGGATAAACCAACCGAGAGAATGGCTGACGACCAGAGTACGCGTAGTAGTGGCCTTTTGCGTAATACGCCCGCGGTGCACCCGGCGTGTCTAGCGCCAAGTCAGGTGCGCGCAATCCCGCGCTGTTGATTACCCAATCCGCCGCCACACAGAAGTCTTGTGTATGCACCACGTTTGCGCCCCGCTGCTGAGCAATAGACTGCACCGGGCAGGCTAACGCCAGAGTCCCGCCGGAGGATTCCAAGTCCCCCTGCAAACTCAACATAAAGGCGTGGGAATCAACGATTCCCGTCGACGGTGACACGACACCGCCAATGCCCACGACCTCGGGTTCTAGTCGCGCGAGTTGCTGCGCATCTACCCAGTACAGATCATCCACACCATTCGTCGCAGCCTTGCCGATATACTGTTCAACAGTACTGCGCTGCGCTTCATTGGTGGCCACAATGACCTTGCCACAACGCCGGTGCGCAACACCTCGGTTGGCGCAATAGGCATACAGCAATTGCTTGCCGCGCACACAAAATCGCGCCTTTAAGCTATTGGCCGGATAGTAGATCCCGGCATGGATAACTTCAGAATTACGTGAACTGGTCTCGCTACCGATCAGCTCGTGTTGCTCCAACACAATCACTTCGCGCCCGGTTTTTGCAATCGCAGCCGCGACGGCTAAACCAACAACCCCGGCACCAATGACAATGCAATCAACTTTTTCCACGCGCCCTCCGACGTTCGTCTATGAACTTGCTGGCGCGAGTACCTGCGCTGCTGGCCAGCCAAGCGATAGTTGTGGCGCGCTGCTGCTGCAATTGCGTGGCGAACGCTTGTGCTTGCAAACGGGCGTTGGCGCTTATCACGCCATCAGCTGCAATGTTGTCTGTACTAATCGAAAACTGTACGCCTGCCGCCTCCGCCAAGCACTGTTCAAGGGATTGCGCTCGCAACTCGGCCGCATAGAAATTTTGCTGTTGCACTGCAGTGCGCGGCGGCGCGATGTATTCATAACCAAAGTCGACACAGCGGCGGCGCTCAGTGCCAGCCAAACACCAATGAGCCACCTCATGTAAAGCCGATGCCGCATAGTCCGNGCGAAAATGTAAGCGTGCCAACGTTGCACCTTGTTTTGGTAGATACAACGGCTCCTCAGCGCCGCCACACAACCGAGTTGCGTATTGCTCAGTAAAACAACGCTCAAATACAGCGATAATCTGTCGCACTTTCATTGTTAAGTCTTGCGGATCCAAAACTCAAAGATGCCCGCTCGCTGGCTGTAATCAAGCATCTCGTGACCAAGAAATTGGCAAAAGTGCTGAAGATCGCGCTCGGTGGTTGGGTCAGTCGCGCGCACCAACAGGACCTCGCCGGCGTTCATAGAGCGCACTTTGTTGCGNACCAACATNAGTGGCTCTGGACAATTTAAGCCACATGCATCTATTTCTTGTTGCGCCTGTATCACCAATAGTTATCTTGGTATTCGGAATGCCGATCATAAGGGTGATGGAAATCAATTCCCAGACTTGTCATTATCGTGCAGGCTAAGCAGCTAAATTCTGTCGCGAATTTTTCACTTTTCGAGTGCTAGCGTTGCGCGACGGAACGATTACTTCGACGTAACAGGCATGCACATCTCGACAACCGTATCGACCGAACCTCTAAAATTTCTGACCAAGTGCAGCGCACTGGCATTAGCGTGTTTGCTCTCACCCCTTATGAGCTTGGCAGGCACCGACGATGACCTGGACTTCATTGCCGCACAGATCCAGCGCGCAGAAGCAGCACAAGCCAACACAACACTGTCGACGATCATTGATCGAATCGAGGCCGAGCAGGGACGTTACGCCGCTGACCTCGTTCAGCCATTGACGCTAGTGGGAGATGCGCAAAACGCGCTCGGCAACTATTCAGCGGCGATGGACAGCTACGATCGCGCTTTGCATCTGAACAGAGCTAATCAAGGTTTATTCGCACCCAGTCAAACAGCGATTGTGTACCGGCAAGCACACACTGAACTCAAGCGCGGCAATCTGTTCGAGGCACGCCAACGAGAGGAGTATGCCTACGACGTGCTCAGCCGTCATCACGGCGAGATGTCGCTGCAGCTGCTACCAGCCTTGGCTCGACTCGGTGATTTTTATCANCGCGGATTCAACTTTNTAGGCTCTCGAGCGCTGTTCAAACGCGCCTTGGCGATCCTCGAATCTAATGGCACCCGAGACAGCGACGCTGCAGTGCCGTTTCTACAGGGCATTGCCAAAAGTTATTTGACTGAAGGCTTTCCGCCCTACCGCTACACCCCCAGTCAACTAGATGCCCGATCCCAATCAGGGATGCGCGAACAAGATCTTTTTCGTGAAGTGGGTTCAATAAACAACTTTCCAGCTGGAGAGCGAGCCTTACAACGGGTGGTTGCAATAAAGCAGCGCGCTTTTGATGACGCTGCTGGCATCAACGAAGAGNCCGACANTAATGCTGAGNTNAACCCNGCAGANCTTTCAAAGTTGCGCAAGTCGCTTAACCTCGCGTTTCTAGATTTAGCGGATTGGCATCAAATGTTTGGTCACAGTCGCGAAGCCAAGACCCTGTACAAGCACCTTTACGCACATGCCCACGAGGGCCTGCAGCAGCCAACCATAGCTTTCGAACAACCAAAGCTCCTGTACTTGCCTCGACCTAAAGATCCAAAACGCCCGAGTGACTCGCTNCGGCAANCCGAAGACGGTTTGGTCGAGGTTCAATTCGACGTGCTGCCTAACGGTCGAATACGCGATTTACAAACTCTATCNTCCATTCCCAAGGGGTTAATGGATTTTCAAGTACGCCGCAACTTGCGCGACGCGATATTCCGTCCAGCGCTGAGCGCCGACGGTCCAGTGCTAACGAGATCTTACATCTATCGACATAACTTTAAGTATTACCCAGACCAGGCGCCCCAGGATGTGGCAGCGACGTCGAACCCAGAGCCCGAGAAGTGAAGACTCATGAAGCCTATTAACTTTGCTGCAATCAGCCTGCCCTTGATATTAGTCATTGCGGCCTGCGCTCCCATTACACCAATCCCGCAGATCCCAACACCGCGCAGTCAATCTTCGCAGTCGTCCTCAGGCTCCCCAGCTGGACTGCCGCCGGTGTCGTCCCTGCCCAGCGGCAGCCCGTCGGGAAGCCCGCCTGCTGGCACCTCACCATCAATGCCAGCGGGCTCGGCATCGTCGAACAGTGGCCAACAACAACCGAGTTCTCCTGGCGCCCCCGGGGTTCCAGGACCACGTTCTCAGAGCACTGGCGATACCAGCGATGCTGGGAGCGAAGAAGGATGGCTAGAGGGCAGCGCACGCCAAGACGGCGATGGCGAATGGCAAACAAGCAATCAAACGTTGCCCGAGGGTAGCGCTGCACAACAGCAGCAAGCCAACGGCAACGGCAACGGCAACGAGGAAGACGTCGGGGTTGCAGCAGAGGATGACGAGCTCGCCGCCGCGCTCAGCGATTTAGATGGCAGTATCCTCGCCGAGCGTGAAACGTTGAAGAACAACGAAAAACCNGGCAGTNGTTCACAGCAGCNTGAAGAGCCACAAACCANTTCTGCAGGNACAACTCAGACCGCCGCCACCATCGCTCGCNGTCGTATTGGCGACACGCCAGCACCCCCNCAACGCGGCGACAACAACACCGCGACAGAGCTGCCCGATGCCAAGGACGATGACATTATCGCGCGCCAGCTGCGCGAGGCAGCGATGCAAGAAACCGACCCCCAACTGAAAGAAAAACTATGGGCAGAGTACCAACGATACAAACGGGGCTGAAAATACTGAGGTTGGTTGCGCTGTTGCTTTGCCCNATGNTGAGCGGCTGCGTAACTCAAGTCGTTAGAACAGTCGACTTAACCCCGCCGCGACAGTCAGCAACTCCTTTATCAGAGACGGAGTTGCTGGATGTTGGGGTAGCGCTCTTCGACGCTAANATCCCCGACGACTACGACGAGCANATCGAGCAACTTATTCAGCCAGAGATTCGCCTCGCCGAAGCTCGATATCTACCTTACGTGGCAAAAGACATGCTGCAGTCCACTGGCAACTGGGGCGCCGTACGGGTGATTCCGCGACCAACAAACGCCGTAGATCTAATCTTGCGCGGTAAGATATTAAAGTCAGATGGAGAACGGCTANNCCTAGAAGCAAGNGNGNCCGACGCTACCGGTAAACTTTGGTTCAAACAAGAATATCTGGGACTGGCCAGCAAATATGTTTATCAAGGTCTTACCGAGCGTAAANTTGATCCTTTCATGAGCGTGTACCGAGATATCGCCAACGATATGTTGGCGTATCGCGAAAGCTTGTCTTCGGCGACTGTGAACGCCATTCGCCAAACCGCTGAAATTCGATTTGCCCAGTCATTCGCCAGCGATGCGTTTGCNAGCTACCTAAGGCAAGAGGAAGACGGTAATTACCAGCTACGACGCCTCCCCGCCGAGCAGGATCCAATGTTGCAGCGGGTGCGCGAGATACGTGAGCGAGAATATCTGTTCATCGATACCTTAGACGACTACTACGCCAACTATTATCGTCAGATGGGTCCAGTCTATGACAGCTGGCGTCAAGCCACTTATGCGGATGCGATAGAGCTGAAAGCGCTGCAAGCACAATCTAGAGCGCGCATCATTGGTGGCGGTCTGGCCATCGCTGCCGGCGTAGGCGGCGTCTACTCAAGTGATAACCCCTATGTTGATGCCAGTGGCGTCGCAACTGTTGGTGCGGGCGCCGCGTTGATCATCAAGGGCTTAGAAAAGAAACAGCAGGCCGCCCAACTGGCCGATCGATTGCGCGAAATCGGCGCCGACGCAGAAGCAGAGTTACTCCCTACAACAATCCAACTAGATCGCGAGACACTCAGGCTGACTGGCTCAGTGGATCAGCAATATACCGAACTACGGAAAATTCTTGATCGGTTGTATCGTCAGGAATACGGCCTGGACAACTCTACGCCCACTGCGACAGACGCCACGAATTAACAATGTTGGCATCCCAGCGCCCTATTACACCAGTTCAACCGGCGTTATCGCACTTACGCAAAGCGCGCACACAACCACAATGGCAACAATGGCTGCTGACCAATAAGGCAGTGTTGGTGGCGACCGCCGGAGTCTTGGCGGTGGTCGCTGTTGCATCCTTACTCGCGAGCCGCTATCAAGCTGCGATCCCCGACCTCGCGGCTGATACGCAACAACTTGCCGCCCAAAATACGACCTCAGAGCCGTTGACTGGGCCAATCGCAGCACCCTTCGCCCAACTGAGTGCGGCCCAGGCGCAACAAACTGCTCAGGACCAATTGGGACGCTTCGTCGAGCTGCAGTTGATGTTGGAAGAAAAATTCACCAGCACCAGTTGGGCAACGGATTCGATAGAACAGGCCAAGGCAACGGCGCTATTGGGCGATAGTTTTTTTCAAAACCAAAACTACCGCGAAGCCTTTGAGCAGTACCAACGAGCCGCAGCAGAATTGGATTTGAGCATCAAGCAAGGCGAGACGGCGGTNGCGAGCGCGCTAGCGCAAGCCGAGCAAAGCATCGANCAACTTGACCAACTCGCAGCCAGCGAGGCACTAGCNCGGGCACGCGCCTATTTCCCTCGCGAACCCGCAATCGAGCAACTGCAACAGCGCGTGGACAAACTGCCGCAAATTACCGAATTGCTCAGGGACGCCTTGAATTTAGAGCTAGCCGAACGTTACGAGCAAGCCTTGGAACGCTATCAAANAATTGTCGCCGTGGATCCAAAAACCGAATCATTGAAGACGCGCATGAGCGCGGCCAAAGCCGGCTTAAAGCGTCAACGCATTCGCANTCTATTGAGTGACGCCTTCAACGCTCTCAACGCTGCGAACTACGTCAGCGCTCGAGNAAAATTCACCCAAGTGCTGGCCNAGGAGCCTGACAATAGCGCCGCTCAAGGCGGCCTTGAACAAATTGCTCAACTGTACGATGTCGCGGTTATTGAAGCGGCGCAGGCCGACGCAGAGATTGCCATGCAGGCCGGCGATTGGAGCACCGCGGTAGATGCCTATCAACGCATTCTAGACTTCGACAGCAATTTACTGGTTGGCGTTGCGGGTCTCGCGGCTGCTACAGAGCATCAGCGCATAGATAAGTTGCTCANCGCGATCCGCAGTGCCCCCGAGCGATTATCGAACGCAAAATTATTTAACGACGCCGAAATCGCGCTCAGCGAAGCCGGCACCCTGGCTTATCAAACAGAGGCGCTCGCGACTGCGATCGATGCTGTGAAAAATCTGCTCGCGCAGTACCGCGATCCTGTTAACGTTACGTTCGTGTCCGATAACGCCATGCAAATTAGCCTGTCGAATATCGGCAACCTTGGACAATTCGCACAACGCACCCTGACCTTGCGCCCCGGGGTGTACACCCTTCGAGCCAGCANAGACGGCTGTCGCGATACTTACACCAANATCACCGTNTTACCGGGTATGGCACCGGTAGAAGTTTTTTGCAGCGGTGCTTTGCCCTAGCCATGTTGCAAGCAGGCGACCACCGGCCTATTCAGGCTCAGACTTTTCAACCNAGTGACACTAGGCAAGGCGTCGGTCGCCTGCAGCTTTGGCAGGGAGCGTTGACAGCCATTGTGCTGACAACCACNGCGGCGTTGTGGTTTTTGTTCACCGCAAAGAGCGTCGTGGTTAGCTTTTCTCCCACCGCGGACGAGTGGGCTGTAAGTGGCGGTCTTAGCCTGCAACTGGGCAATGTGGTGTTGTTGCGTGAGGGGACATATACCGTGAGCGCCGTGACAACAGACCACAAACCTCTTAGCGAACCGCTGCAAGTGTCTGCAGCGAACAGTCAAAACATTCAGTTCAACTTCGTACCAACAGCAGGCACATTAGTTCTTTCTCGACAACCCACAGACGCACAGATATACGTGGACGGCAGTAAGCTAGACATTGCCCCGGCAGCGTCCTCGCNGCTGCAGCTAGAAGNCGGNAGGCGCNANNTNGAGNTACGCCATCCACGCTATCTGTCACTGAGCGAGCAAGTTGAGATCGAAGGAAAGGGTGTCACGCAAAGCTTGAATGTAGAACTTGCACCGGCGTGGTCTGACGTTACCGTGCGCAGCGAGCCATCCGGGGCTGAAATCTGGGTCGACGGGCAAAACACCGACTTAACGACCCCGACTCGAGTGCAAATCATGCAGGGCGAACGCGCCGTGCGCGTACAAAAGCCAGGGTTTAAGGCGTTTCGACGCCGCGTACTCGCGGTTGCCGGGGTCGCCCAGGACCTAGACGCCGGAGTACTTGTGCGCGCAGATGCCCAAGTAACAATCTCCAGCACGCCAGCAAATGCCGCCGTGACCATTAACGGCATCTACCTCGGACAAACACCGCTGCAACTAGATGTGCAATCGAATGTTCCGCAACAACTGCAACTGCTGCATCCTGGATACGCACCAGGGGCGAGGTCACTGTTGTTAGCCCAGGGTGATACCAAAGAGATCGCCGTAACCCTCGAACGCCTACTTGGTGAGGTACGCATCAAAACCCGTCCGACTAACGCGCTGGTAACGGTAAACAACAAGGCCGTTGAACCGCAAAATACCACCCTGCGGTTACCCTTGGAGCCGCAGAATGTCTCCGTTACGCTGCCGGGCTACGCCGGCTTTGATACGGTGCTGACGCCACGAGCGGGCCTAGTACAGGAACTCAAAGTTCAGTTGTTAACCCTTGAGGAGGCCCGTCTCGCCGCTCTTGTGCCGGTGGTGCAAACGCCTCAGGGCCACACATTACGATTGTTCAACGCCGACGTAGTCAACATGGGCGCTTCGCGCCGGGAGCCCGGCCGTCGTGCCAACGAGACAATCCGCCGAGCTGAATTTACTCGCATGTTCTACCTAGCAGAGCGCGAAGTGACTAATGCACAGTTCCGTGCTTTCGCCAGCGGCCATGACTCCGGTAGCTTTCAAGAACAGTCGTTAGACGGCGACGACCAACCCGTTGCCAATGTCAGTTGGCATGACGCTGCGGCATACTGTAATTGGTTATCTGACCAGGAGGGCTATGAACCTTTTTATACAATTGAGTTTGCCAAGGTAATCGGCACAAACCCCACAGCCACTGGCTATCGACTGCCAACGGAAGCTGAATGGGCCTGGGTGGCACGTCGCCGACCCAGCAGTGACCGCACAACAACCCTGTCAGATCAACTCAAATTCGCCTGGGGTAATGCCCTGCCGCCCCCCGAACGCTTTGCAAACTACGCCGATCGTGCCGCTGGTAATCTCGTGGGGAGGGTAATATTCGGTTATAACGACAACTACGGTGTGAGCGCGCCTGTGGGTACCTTTCGCGCAAACGCTCACGGCTTATACGATCTTGATGGTAACGTCGCGGAGTGGACTCACGACTGGTATGAAATCCCGCAGCAAACAGCTGTGACTGACCACCGCGGCCCGGCAACAGGTGAATATAGGGTAATGCGCGGCGCCAGCTGGATGCACGGAACAATCACAGAGTTGCGACTATCTTTTCGTGACTATGGCATCGAGGGACGAAATGATGTGGGCTTTAGAGTAGCCCGCTACGCGGAATAGCAAATTATGCAGAAACACCGATTGCAGCGATTTCTTGGCGCTATGGCCGTTGGCGCGATGATCGCTATTGCGCCTGTTTTCACCACTGCCGAAGAGGATTCAGCAGAACTGCCACAGCCCACACAGCGATCCCCAGAACAAACTACGTCAACCAACGCACCCACACCGCAATNAAAAAAGCCCGCTACCCTGAAACGCCAAGAAAAAAACCAACGCGGCGATGATGTTTTCAAACCCAGCGAACAAATTTCGGAAGACTTCGCAGCTCCTTTGCCAGTCGACATTTAGGCCTGGAATAGGCGGCGGATACACTCACTCGACACAGCTAAGCTACTCAAATGAAAAAACAAATCCCTGTTGAATTGGTTTATCAACTGAGCGCCTTNATGGTAGCAACTATATTGGTGCATTTGCTTTACATCACGGTGATTCGACCGAACGCCGATGCCGTACTGGAGCAGCGCGCTGAGCAATCTGCTGCCGGCTTGGCGGTTGATAACCAACGTTCGTTATACGTCGTGCTACGGGGCTACGAACAGGAGTCATGCTTTATCCTGTTTTTCTGGGCTTTTGCAATGATGGGATACAAAGCCCGGGCAACTTTGCACGAACGCAAATTACATCAACAACCGCTGGTTAATGTGGGTGCTGGCGTGAACATCTTGCCCGAGGATGCCCGCACCTATACGCGCCCGCTGCAAGCCCTGGAGGAGCGTGAGCAAGAAGCACTGTTACCGCGAGCGCTGATTGCCGCCCTCAACCGATTTGCGAGCACTGAAAACGTCCAAGATGTTGCTGAGGCCGTAAAGACTGTCTGCGAAAATGAATACGAACGGCTCGAGAGCGAGATGTCTATGATCCGCTACATCGCCTGGGCAATCCCGTCCATTGGCTTTATTGGCACCGTGCGCGGTATCGGGGACGCATTAGGCCAAGTTTACGAGGCCGTTGAAGGCGACATTGCTGGCGTCACCGCGAGCCTGGGTGTGGCCTTTAACTCGACGTTTATTGCACTGCTGATCAGTATTTTGTTGATGTTCTTACTGCACCAATTGCAACTACTGCAAGAACGATTGGTGCTGGATACCCAGCATTATTGCGATCAAGAGTTGCTGCGACACTTGCGCACTCGGAGTAGCTTATGAGCTACGTTTTAGAATTGAATGACTGGCAACTCAGTTGTTTTGACGCCGCCGGTGCCTGTCTTTACCGCCAGGCGGCAGCAGCGGTAGAGCAGGATAACGGCATCGTCTTTGGCAACGCGGCAATGGCACAGAGTCGCACAAATCCGCAAAAATTTAGCGCCAACTTTTTATCGCGCCTAAACACAGAAACCCTGCCGCAAACCATTGGTGCCGCGCAAAACCATGCGGACCTGATCTATCACCAGCTACAGGCTCTAAGACTTGAATTGCAACTGCAGCACATGGATGCGGTCACAGTGGCAGCCCCCGCGCACTATACTGATGAGCAATTAGGACTATTGTTAGGAATCGCCGGTGAAGCGGGCATTAAGGTCCGCGGCTTTGTCGACAGCGCATTAGCCCACCATCAACACAGCAGCTCGCGCTATCACGTCTTCGATATCGGCCTCAATCACGCATACCTGTCAGAACTGCAGAACGTAGACCAGCACACTCAAGTCGTGGGCAGCATGGTGTTAGAGCGTATCGGCGTTATCAATGTGGTAGATGCTTGGTTGCAAGTAATTGCCACCACGTTTATGCAGAGTAGCCGTTTTGACCCGTTACACAGTGCCGAGTCCGAACAACAGGCTTTTGACCAAGCATTCGGTTGGATCGACGCAGATTTGCCGACTGAACCCAACATCACGGTCAATGTAGATGGCGTAGCGCGTAAGTCCGACATCACCGTCAATCAATTGCGCTCTGCGCTGCAAAAACGTCTGCCCCAAACGGAACTTGCACAGATCGAGCACTTGCTGTTAACGCCGCGCGCAGCATCGATCCCTGGCTTACAAGAATTGCTGAGCAATAGCCTAGAAAACGTGACAGAGTGTAAAACGGATGTGTTGGCGTTGTTGCAGATTCAGCAACGCAACGGCCATAGCGAGCCTGTCCGCATCACCCAGTGTCAAAGCGCAAGGTCACCGATTGCTGTCGCTCCGGCAACTGTCGAAGGCTCTGACACCATAGCAACCGATACGTCTGCACAGGCGCCACAACCACCGGCCACTCACCTATTAGCCAATCATCTGGCGACTCCTTTGACCAACGGGACACTGCGCGCTTACTTCGATGAAGACGGGTTGCTGCGACCGGGCGCCGACGTTCGCGTTAACGATGCTGCGCCAACCAGAGCGCGACTGCGCTGCGCGGATCAAGTGCAGGTGTTAGGACAAACTTGGGTCGCTATTCGGGTCGACGACTAACATGCGTCGACAGCGCCGCAATGTGGGCTTCTCTCTCGCATTCTTAGACGTCATGTCCTGCGGCTTCGGTGCGGTGGTGCTCGTTTTCTTGATCATGAATCATGAGTCGCAACAAACTCAAGAGGTCATCAACAAGGACCTTTTAGCCGAGATACGCATGCTCGACTACCAAGTATTACAGGGCGAGAAAGATCTACTCGAACTGACGGAGAGCCAAAACGAAGTGCGGCGCAACCTAACCGATTCAACGACCGAACTGACAACCCTTGAGGCGCAACTGCAACAGCAAGTACAAACTCTCAGCGAACTGCAAAAGCGCACCACAGCTCAGCAAGAGGATGTTGCGGCGCTGAGGTCTGATATCAACAGCCGCCAAGATGAGGTCGAGAAGCTACAGGCGTTAAAAGCCGCAACCGACGGCAATCAAGTGCGAGCTATTCAAGGCGAAGGCGACCGTCAATACCTTACCGGCCTAAAAGTCGGCGGACGCAATATCGTCATCATTGTTGATACCTCCGCGAGCATGCTCGACGAAACCATCGTTAACATATTACGCCGCCGCAATATGACCGACGAGAAGAAGCGTCAAGCACCAAAGTGGCAACGTGCCTTACGCACTGCGGAATGGCTAGCTGCCCAGTTGCCGCTGGATGCAGAGTTCCAACTTTATGGATTTAACGAGAGCGTGCGCAGCTATGTCACCGACTCTGACCTAGATTGGCAACCGATGTCCGACGGCAGCGCATTAAATCGAGGCATTGATGCGCTCGCACAAACAGTACCGGTCGGTGGCACTAATTTGGAGTCGTTAATGTTGGCGGTACGGGATTTGTCACCGATCCCGGACAACATTTATCTGATTACCGACGGCTTGCCGACGCGTACCAGCGCCAGCCCTCGAAGCCCCACCGTAGACGGCAAAACGCGGCTCAAATTGTTTCGAGAGGCAGCGACACGGTTGCCCCGCCAAATACCGGTGAATGTCATTTTATTTCCAATGGAGGGCGACCCGATGGCCAGTGCCGCGTGGTGGCAATTGGCTCGCCTGTCGGGAGGCGCTTTTATATCGCCTTCATGGGATTGGCCATGATACGACGTCGAGGCATTGAAGAGTTCAGCGTGTCTTTTTTGGACGTCATATGCTGTGGCTTTGGGGCTGTGATTTTGTTGCTAATGCTCACTAAAACTTTGGAGCCTCAGGTATTAGAGGACAGCAATTTAGATTTGTCAGAGCGCGTCGCGGCACGCGAGGATGCCCTGTTCGAGCTAAGGGGACAAATAACACAACTGCGCAACCAACTCAGCGATGAGAGCCAGCAACTGGAACAGTCTCTGACGCAACAGATCACTGTGCAAACCCAATTGAGCGATGTGCTGGCGCGCTACGACACTCTGTCTGAAGCCAGCAAAAACATTTCTACAGAAAATCGACAACTGGCATCAGCGCGGCAAAGCCTGACCGACGAAATGGAACAGTTGCTTGGTTTGGACTTTCGCCGCGATTCTGGCTTGGTGGGCGGAATCAGCGTCGACTCTGAGTACATCGTTTTTGTCATCGATACCTCGGGCAGCATGCAGAGCGCGGCCTGGGTCCAGGTCGTGCAGAAAGTCCAGGAAACCTTGTCGATCTACCCGCAGATAAAGGGTATTCAAGTCATGAATGACATGGGCGACTACATGTTCCCGCTGTATCGGCGTCGCTGGATAGAAGATACCCCAGCGTTACGCAACAGTATCATTCAGACGCTGCGTAACTGGGCACCCTTTTCTAACTCAAGTCCAGTTGAGGGCATTCGCGAAGCTATTGCGACCTACTATGATCCTAACAAACGCATCAGTATCTATGTCTTTGGTGATGACTACACCGGCAACTCCATAGAGGAAGTAGTGGAGGCGGTAGATCTGGTCAACCGAACAGACAACAGCGGCCGCCGCCGCGTACGCATTCACGCCATCGGCTTTCCGGTCTATCTGGATCAGCCAAACGCGCGAATTTTTCGCTTTGCGGCACTTATGCGCGAGTTGGCTTATCGTAACGATGGCACTTTTGTTGGATTGACGGAGTATCAATGAGACACAACAAGGCAAACCTTACCGGCGGCTTGAGCACCTGGAGCCTTCTCGTGATGGCACTTCTGAGCAGTGGCTGCGCGAGTACCCGAGTCGAGTTAAGTGGCGATTTTCCAGTACCTCTTGTTGCACCCTCGCCCACCCGGGTGGCTATCGTGTTGAGTCCGGAATTACTCAACTACGTGCACACCGAGACCCTTGCTCGCGGCGGCGACTACAGCATCAATGTCGGAGCGGCGCAAAAACTCCTGTTCCAACGGTTGGCGCAAGGAGCTTTTGATGACTATGAACTGACAACACAGCTCGCGGCGACAAGTTACGATGGCAGCTTAGTGCCTGTGATCGAGGACCTGCAGTTTTCTACCCCCGCACAAACTCGAACAGATTATTACGAAGTATGGATTCGTTACCGCTTCGACATCTATGATCAAACAGCAACCAAACTCGGTAGTTGGGATCTGCCCGCATATGGCAAAGCCAACGTCGCTAAT
Source organism: Gammaproteobacteria bacterium TMED92 (assembly GCA_002170355.2). GTDB lineage: Bacteria > Pseudomonadota > Gammaproteobacteria > Pseudomonadales > Azotimanducaceae > UBA4421. The sequence continues at coordinate 2,414 of NHET02000098.1, read as the reverse complement.
CATGGCAACGACAATCAAGGGCTGTACGCCGCAGCCATTGCCGCTTGTCGCGACATGGCGGCAATGTTTAGCTTGAACTTTAGCAGTGCGCAAACCGCCAACCAGTGGCTCCAACCAGCAACAACCACCAACGCGACTCAAGGAGGCTCCGGCTCATGAGCAAACCAATCGGTAATGTCATTTTCTCACTCCTCTCGCTGAGCATTATTGCATTGCTGAGCGGCTGCGTGACTGCAACGGTGCAGGAGGTTCGAGAGCGCGCGACAGGCATAGTCGGCTCCGAAACTGTCGTCGTCTTGGGCAGACGCAGTAGGCCAAGCAGTAACGAGACAGAAATCGACTTTATTCAATGCGTGGCTGATAACCTCAGCAGCGACCGAGTTGCTGTACTTACGGAGCAAGACTTCGTGGACGCGACCTTTCCCTGGTTCGAACCGCGCACGGCGCCGGTAAACGCGAATGAGCTACCCGCATTGCTCGATCAACCCATGCTGTCAGAGCGCTTGGAGCAGTTAGGATTACGTTATGTGATCTGGGTACAGGGCAAAACCGAGCGCGTTTCCGAAGGCGGCTCCGTTACCTGTGGTATGAGCCCTGCCGGCGGCGGTTGTTTTGGCTTTTTAACGTGGGAGAACGACGCCTCTTACGAAGCCAGCGTGTGGGACACCCAAGAACAACAAGCGGCAGGACGCGTGTCCTCGGACGCTGCCGGCACCAGCTACATGCCCGCACTGGTCGTGCCAATTCCGATCATCGCACGAGTGCAAAACAGCGCCTGCACAGGACTTGCCAGTCAGCTTGAAGGATTTTTAACAAATAGCTAAAAAATGACTATTTTTTACTATTTCGAATCTCTACGACCTCGCCTGTAAATTTGTCCGGTTCGACCGAATACCATTCCTGCAGTTGCAGCGGATAATGCTGTGCTACCTGGTCGCAAAACTCATAAAATGTCGGCCGACCAGGGTCTGCGATTATGATCTTTTGCGTATTCGCCTTCATCGCCCGAGACACTAGCTTGACCAGAGGCCCGACTAATGAGTCCCAAAAGCAAATGTCACTGCCAACGATCACTTGGTGTGCACCTAAGTCGCTAGCTTTGAGTTTTTTGAAGTCCGCACATTGGGTGTCGATTTGCACGTCATTGATCTCTGCCAGCACATCAAGATAAGGAAATACCTGGGCGTCAAGATCCACACCGGTTACCGAGGCAGCAAACTTTTTCGCACAAAACGTAGATACCGCGCCCCATCCGCAGCCCAGTTCCATCACAGAGGCGCCGCTACTAAGCGGGTTGTGCACAAGGTAATCCATCAGCAGGTAGGCAGCATCCCACGAGCGATGCCCATGCACAGACGGCTGGTGCCGACTCTTCAGCGCCTTGATAAGGGGATGCTTGTGTCCGAGAAGATATACGCCGTAGGCGTATTGCACGTGGGGTTCTGGGACACGCTGCAGGCGAGGCATGAACACTCCTAACATTAGAACTTTCGCGTTAGACAATCTGGTCGCGTCGACCCGCATCTGTTAACGCTTTGCGCAATATCGCATTGAACATGGCTTTGACACAAAACAAATTTCGACTTCTTCGACCAATACTGCCCGACAGCAGCTTGTAGCACGGGATTCACACCCCATTGACTGGATGTGCCGAAAATCAGTGCTGATCGCGGTATGATTCGCGTCTTTCAGTAGCCCACAACACTCAGGAGCAACAGTGAGCCAACACTCTGTAGATGATTTGGTCGAAGCCGGGCGCGAATATAGCGCAGGTTTCGTTACCGATGTCGAAGCAGACACCTTGCCGCCCGGACTGAGCGAAGACGTCATTCGCTTTATTTCTGCGCGCAAGGACGAACCCGAATGGCTCACCGATTGGCGCCTTCAGGCGTATCAACAATGGCGCGAAATGGCTGAGCCGGATTGGCCACACCTGCACTATCCGGAAATCGACTTTCAGAGCATTTCTTACTATTCGGCGCCAAAAAGCCAAGCGGACGGTCCGCGCTCGTTAGACGAAGTTGACCCAGAACTGCTGCGCACTTACGAAAAGCTCGGTATACCTTTACACGAACAGGCAGCATTGGCCGGCGTCGTTGCCGACCCAGAGCAACCAAGCAGCAATGTCGCGGTGGACGTGGTGTTCGACAGCGTCTCTATTGCGACTACCTTCAAGCAGAAACTCGCGGACGCTGGGGTGATTTTCTGTCCGATCTCTGAGGCCGTTCAGAGCCATCCCGAACTGGTGCAAAAGTATTTGGGCAGCGTTGTGCCGCAGCGTGACAACTTTTACGCCGGGCTAAATTCGGCGGTCTTTAGCGATGGTTCCTTTGTTTATATTCCCAAGGGCGTGCGTTGTCCGATGGAATTGTCCACTTACTTTCGCATCAACGAACGCAATACCGGGCAGTTTG
>NHET02000019.1 GCA_002170355.2 Gammaproteobacteria bacterium TMED92 | reverse complement strand
CCGCAGTTTCGCCACCCACTTTGCCGGTTCCCAATAGGTGACCCGTGGATCGTTTAACCCTGCCGTCACCAGCATGGGCGGATAATCTTGGGCGCTTACCTGATCGTAGGGCGAGTACGCCTGTATGGTCGCGTAATCCTCTGCGCTTTCTATTGGGTTACCCCATTCTGGCCATTCCATTGGCGTTAGCGGCAGATCTGGATTAAGCATGGTGTTTAGCACATCCACAAACGGCACGTGGGCGACTACTGCTGCATACAATCGCGGCGCTTGATTGATGACTGCGCCCATTAATTCGCCACCGGCGCTGCCACCACTAATCAGTACTCGGCCTTTCGCTGTGTAGTTGGCTTCGATCAAGTAGCGCGTGCAGTCGACAAAGTCGTTAAACGTGTTTTCTCGCTGTTGCAGTTTGCCGTCTTGGTACCAGTGGTAACCCAAGTCGTCGCCTCCGCGAATATGTGCAATAGCAAAGACAATGCCGCGATCTAAAAGAGATAGGACGTTAGTGGAAAATGCTGGGGGTACGGCGTAGCCATAAGCGCCGTAGGCGTACAGGTGCAGTGGTGCGCTGCCGTCGAGTGGCGTGTCGCGGTGATACACCAAACTGATGGGCACCTGTTTGCCGTCTCGAGCTGTGGCCGTGAGTCGCTCGGACTGATACTGCTGTGCATCGTAACCGCTGGGGATGTGCTGCACTTTGCGGGTCTGCAAAGTGCGGCTGGCAAGATCGTAGTCCAGTACGCTGTTCGGTGTGGTTAGCGAGCTGTATTGCAAACGCAAAAACGCGCTTTGATAACCAGGGTTCGTGCCTAGATCCAGACTGTAGGTGGCTTCGGGCAACTCAATAAAGTGTTGTTGGTGGCGTTCATCGATGACCGAGATCTGGTCCAAACCGTTGACGCGTTGGGGTACGAATACGTGGTTGTCGTAGACCAGATGCCCAACTAGATAATGGTTGTCGTCGCCCTCCAAGAAAGGTTGCCATTGGGCCTGGCTGTTAGCGGTCATTGGTGCGGTGAACAAGTCGAAGTTGGCGTGACGTTGGTTACTGCGTATCAATAGTTGGTCTTGGTAGTGCTCTACGTCGTACTCGTGTCCACTTGAGCGCGGGCTGACTATGACTGGCGTGGCACTGAAGTCAGCGGTTGGCATGTAGCTGGTCTCGCTGGTTACATGGTCAGCGCTGCGCAAGAACACCAGTTGTTCCGACTGGCTTAAGTGCATAGACAAAAAGAAACCGCCGTCCTCCTCAGCACAAACCAGGGTATCGGCTTGGTCGTTATGAAGCTTGCGCCAGTAAATTTTGTCCGGTCGCCATTGCTCGTTTACGTGTCGGTATAGCAGCCCGTCACTGTGTTGGTTCCAAATGGCTTCACCAATGGTATGAGTAATCGGGGAGGTCGCTGCCGCGCCGCTTGCTAGGTCAACAACGTGCAGGGTGAAGCGCTCGCTGCCATCGGTGTCAATGCTGTAGGCAATTAATTGATTACTCGGGCTGACACTCATTGCGCCGAGGCGAAAATAATCCTGGTCCGCAGCCAGCTCATTCTCATCCAGTAAGGTAACCCAAGCGCTTGGGTCGACTTGTTCGCGCTCATGACTACCCGCTGCGCGGTACCAGCGCCGATATTGATCGCCCTCGTTAAATCGCCATTGGTAGTGATAGCCGTTGTGAAAGTACGGCACGCTTTCGTCGGTGTCGCTCTTGCGCCCTTTGAGCTCCGCGAACAGCGTATCCACCAAATGTTGTTTGGGCGTCATGTACTGTTCGAAGTACCTATTCTCTGCACGCAGGTAGTCCAATACCTCTTGGTCATTTACCGTGGGGTAATCGGGGTCTTGCAGCCAGGCGTAAGGGTCTTGCACCACAATCCCATGATGACTGTGTGCGTGGTTTTTGCGCGTCGCCCTGGGTGGCTCGCCAAATGCTTGTGGGGTTGTCATAGTAGTGCGGGGCCTGCTGAAAACAGCACGTAGAGTAGTGGCCTGAACGATAACTTGCATCTTTTAGTCATCCANATGAGACACAAAGACGCTATCGAAAGTAGACACACAGGAGGCCCCAATGGCCCACATTGAACCACTGGACACCGATCAACACCCGGAGTTGGCGCCGATCATGGCGTCTGCGGCGGCGGCCATGGGGTTTGTGCCTAACAGTACGCGCACCATGGCACACATGCGGCAGCTACCTTTTGTTTTCTCTGCGTTGTTCGGCACGATTATGGGCGGTGATGCTAAGGCGATTATCGCGGGCTTGCAGGGCGTTATGCCGNAGCAGAGCGACGCCGCGGAAAATCTGTCCGCAGAGCTACTGCAACTCATTGCCTACTGTGTGAGCTTGAGTGCAGGTTGTCGCTACTGCCAGGCGCATACTGGCCATAACAGCGAGCGTATGAGCGCGGCGCCGGAGCTACAGGCCGAGAAACTCGCACAAGTGTTAAATTTCGCAACAGCGGAGTGCTTTACTGAGGCAGAGCGGGCTGCGATTGGGCTAGCGTTAGCCGCAGGCGAAGTTCCGAACGCCAGTGACGCGAAACACTTTGCGCGGCTGCGCGAACACTATTCGGAGCGTCAACAGGTGCAAATTGTTGCGGTGATCAGTCTGTTTGGGTTTTTGAATCGTTGGAACGACACCATTGCTACTACGTTAGAAGAGATGCCGAGCCAATTCGCGCAGCAGCATTTAGTGCCAAGTGGCTGGCAGTTGTCCAAACACGGCGACGCATAATTAAACAATGTGTGGTCGCCTACACATACGCGCAGCAGATGTCACACAAATGCTGTTGGAGTTTCTTGACCTGATCCATGAAGGGCCAGACAACTTGAACGCCGCCCCTACGGAAGAAATTTTTGTCTTAGTCAGCGACGCTGCGGGTGCGGTGTCGCTGCAACCTATGCGCTGGTGGCTGACTCCAAGCTGGGCGAAAGCTCCGAGTACTCGCTACAGCATGTTCAACGCCAAGTCGGAGACTGCAGCAACGCTGCCGAGCTTTCGCGAACCCTACAAACATCGGCGGTGTGTGGTGCCAGTGAGTGGCTTTTATGAATGGGCGCGTCGGCAGGGGCACAAACAAGCCTATTTTTTGCGCAGTGCTGAAAACGCGGGTCTGTTGTTAGCGGGTTTGTGGGATCGGTGGCAAGGGCAAGATCAGGCAGGTCAAACCCAGCGGTTTGATAGTTTTACCATTCTCACGGGCGCCGCCAGCGATAGTATGCAGGCGCTGCATCACCGGCAGCCGGTTATCTTGAACAACCAACAAGCCCAACGTTGGTTGGACCCTAGCGTTGCCACTACCGAGCTGGAGAGCTACTTTGCGCCACAATTGTCAGTGTCGATCAGTGCGCTGCCCGTTTCGTCTTGGGTAAACAACGCGCGCAACAAAGATGCGCGCTGCGAGCAGGGCCTGGGCGAAGCGTTGTTGCTTAGTTAGACGCGTAGGCTTAGGCACAACAAGAGGAGAACCGTTTGATATTACGCAAAGGCTTGTGGTCTGGTCGTGGCAGTGTAATTACGGAAGGTGCCAGTCTTGGGCAAAGTATTTCTTTGGACGCCGAGATTGTTGATGAGCTAGATGGACTCACAATCACTGGCGAGATCAGCGACAGCTATAACGTGCCGCTTTCTGTACGCGTTGCCCCCAACGAAGTGGGTACTTATGTGATCGACGCGCGTCTGGGTAAGGTGGCATTAGATGGCATAGCCAAGCTCGAGAGCGAGCCAAACCACGCACTGCTGTGGCACGAGTCGGCAATCTACAGCGCGAGTGTGTCGTTTTTCAGCGTGTCGGGTGGATTGGGCTGTCGAGGCTTTTTTCGTGACGAAAAAGGCACCCTGACTTGGGAGATGCAACTGCAACCCAAGCAGCAAGCGGTAGGCGGAGCCAATGTAGTGTCGTTGGCACGGCGTCGGCGCTAAGCCGTGGTGCGAAAACAAGTCCGACAAACAGCACAACCTAAATCGTTAAGTAAGGCCGCACCAGTTGTTCCATTTGCTGGCGCAAAGTAATCAGCTGGGTTTTAGCGTTAGCATTGTTAAGAATGTAGCGATCTAGAGTGGTGTTGGCGATGCCGCACAAAGTGTGAGCCATCAATTGGATGTCTACATCGTCTTGCAATTGTCCGGTGCCCTTGGCGGTTCGCAGTGCCGAGTAGTAATAGCCGTCGCCTGTTTGATCGATGGATTCGATTAGGCTGGTGGCATCTGCTGATTGGTCGAGTTTGGCAAAGCTAGAGCCAAGGGTAAGTAACCATTTTAGGTCGTCGCGGCTAAAACTTTGAAATCGCACGCGATTAATGCTGTCCAACGTGTCTATGAGGTCACCACTGTATTGTTTTACGACGTCATTGATTGCCGGCCCAGGGCCGACATAGGCCTCTAACAGCATCTCTCGCAACACAGCCGCCTTGGCAGGATAGTAGTTGTAAAGGGTTTGATAACTTACGCCGGCGGCATCGGCAATCTGGCGGGTAGTCACGCTATCCCAGCGCCCCTCAGTAGCGAGACTCTTGGCAGCGCTAAGGATAGCCGTGCGGGTGCGCGCTCTATTTTTCTCTCGTAGGGACATATTTAGACCAGTGTCTAAAGTTAGACTCCATATATTATTATTGCTTTGCGGCGGTGCGCAAGCTAACGTGCACGGCGATATATTGACCAGAGCGATTGGCATGTTGCAGCAGTGTTTGCGTTTGGTTTTACTGGCGTGGGTGGTCTTTGGTTGGGCCGCTCAAGCAGCAGAAAACTTCGATCCAATGAAGCTCGTCACCGAGTCCATTGACCAAACGCGGGGTCTAAGTTCTTACTCTGAAATTAATATGCTTATTAAACGCCCGAGTTGGCAGCGCGAATCGACGCTTTATGCGTGGACGCGCGGTCGCGAGGACGCGCTGATTCGCTTTGTCGCGCCAGCGCGAGACGCAGGCAATGCGCTGCTAAAGCAGGGCGATAGAATGTGGACGTTTAACCCCAAACTAAACAAAAGTATTCGTTTACCCGGTGGCATGATGTCGCAAAGCTGGGCGGGTTCCGACTTTTCTTACGACGATATGTCGCGCAGTGATAAATGGATCAAACACTACCGACTTGAACACGTCGACACGCAGCTTGCTGACGGGCTCAAGACCTACACTATAGATGCGATTCCATTTGACGATGCGCCCGTGGTTTGGGGCAAAGAGCGCTTGCGCATTCGCGAAGACTCAGTGCTCATAGAAGCGATTTACTATGACCAAGACATGCAGCCATTGCGCCGTATGGTGGCGACGGAAATAGGCATTTTAGGCGGACGCATAATGGCCACTACCTTGCGCATGCTGGATCTAGAGCAACCGGACAGTTATACCGAGGTGCGGTACGACGCCATGGACTTTGACGTGGCGATAGAAGATCGAATGTTTACATTGTTTTCGTTGCAATCTAGAAAGCGCTAAACCGTGATTGCTCTTGCTTGGCGCAATCTCTGGCGCAACAAAACCCGCACGTTGCTTACCGCCTGCGGTATTGCCTTTGCGGTATTCCTAGTGACATTTTCTATGGCGCTGCAAGGCGGTAGCTACGAAGACATGATCAAAGCCGCTACGCGCTTCTATACTGGCCATGCGCAAATCACGCAGCGCGACTTTGTTGTCGACAATAAACTCGAGCAGACCGTAACCAATGCATCGGCGCTACGTGCGCAGTTGCAGACCCAATTTCCATTAGTGGCGCTGCCGCGCGTGCAAGCCTTTGGCATTGTGTCGAAAGACGAACGTTCCATTGGTGGTATGTTGGTGGGCATCGACTTTGATGCTGAAGTCGCAGAATTAGACCTGTTCGACAACATCACGGCGGGTGGCGTTCCTAATGAACCTGATCAAGCGCTTATCGGCGCGGCGATGGCGCGCAATTTGGGCGCAGAATTAGGCGACGACATTGTTATCTTAGGCACTGGCAAGCGCGGCGGGGTAGCAGCAATGGCGCTTACTGTGGTCGGTACTTTGTCCACCGGTCAAGCCGAACTCGATCGCAGTCTGTTGTTCGCGCAACTCACGGCGGTGCAAGAAGCGTTCTATTTGGACGACGAAGTGCATACGTTTGTGTTGGTGCTAGAAGACTATCAGCAAGGTAAGCAACTCGCAGAACCGATGGCAACGCTGCTGCCAGCGGATCAAGTCTACCGCACCTGGCAACAGCTGCTGCCCGAGGTGGAGCAGGGCATTGAGTTGGATCGCGTTTCTGGCGAAATTTTTTACTACATTCTGCTGATTCTCGTGAGCTTCGCGGTGCTAAATACCTTTGTGATGGTAATTTTTGAGCGCACTCGCGAGTTTGGCATGCTCATGGCGTTAGGACTAAGGCCCTGGCAGATCATCCTCCAGGTTCAGGTTGAAGCCCTGTTTCTAGGGTTGTTGGGCGTACTGCTTGGGTCTCTGCTTAGTGGCGCGTTAGTCGCGTATTTAGCCGAGGTTGGTATTCCTTTAAGTTCTATAGGCAACGACGCAGCCCAGCAGTCGCTAGCGCAAATGCAAGCGGGCAGCATGGAGTATATGTATCCCGCGTTTTCGTTCAAAAGCCTNAGCACCGCACCACTGGTGCTCGTTNTTGGCACCCAGTTGTCTGCGCTGTTTTGCATGTTGAGGGTGCGCCATTTGAACCCCGTCGAAGCTTTGCGCGCGGAGTAAGCCATGCCTTTCAAACTCATTATTCAACTCAGCGTACGAAATTTATTCCGTTACCCCAGGCGCAATGGTTTGTTGTTGTTGGCCATTGCGTTCGCGCTTGCGGGCGCGACGCTAACTAACTCACTCATGCGTGGTTGGCAGTACGACATGCTCGACCGGGCGGTGGAGAACTTGGTAGGCCATGTGAAAGTACAAGCGGNGGANTACCGCGANGACCCGAATATGCAACATAGCTTTAAGTTGCCGACCGACTTTAAGCCGCAGATTGCCGGTGTTGCAGTGGCGGGATGGGCGCCCCGTATAAAGGTGCCAGCGGTGGTGTTGAGTGAACGCGAGAGCCGCGGCGTGCAGTTGGTAGGCGTAGATCCGAAGCGCGAGAACATTTCGTTCTTTGCCGATTTCACTCTGGCTGGCGATACCCTCGTCGATCAAAACGACGGGCGGATTGTGCTCGGTGCTGAATTGGCTCGTCAGCTACAAACTTCGGTGGGTCGCAAAGTAGTGGTGTTGACGCAGGGCGCGGACGGCAAGAATCGCGAGCGTGGGTTTCGCATTGCCGGGCTATTTGACGCAGATGGCACGTCCATGGAAAAAACCTTCGCCTTTACTGGGCTAGCCTCGGCGAGAACGTTTTTGGGTGATGGCAGGTCGGGNGACGGCGATGGGCTGGTTACCGAGGTATCGGTGGTGCTTGCTGACGAGCCCCAGCGTCAACAAGCGGTGCAGGATTTAGCGATTACATTTCCAGATAAAGACGTTGCAGACTGGCGGACTCTGCAGCCGCAAGTCGCGCAGATGTTTGCAATGGCAGACGTAGCCATATACATCATCTTTGTTTTGATGATGGGCGGTCTTGCCTTTGGNCTGGTGAACACGCTAATAGCGGCGGTTATGGAACGCGTGCGTGAGTTAGGCATGTTGCGCGCTATTGGTATGCCGCGGCGCGTTGTGTTGATGCAAGTAGTGGTGGAGTCTATGTTCATTATGAGCGTGGGCATTGTGTTGGGACTAGCCGCTGGATGCCTGAGTGTGTGGGCGTTGGCGGATGGCATTGACCTAAGNGCCTTCGCCGAGGGCATAGACGCGTTCGGTATGAGTGCGCTGTTGATACCCGTGTTGAGTGTTGACGATTTATTGCTGTTTAGTGGCNTGAGTCTATTGTTGGGCCTAGTTGCCAGTATTTTTCCAGCGTTACGAGCGGTACGCATTACACCGTTAATGGCTATGAATCGATGAGAGTGCATGCAAGCGGCGCGTAAATGCCCCTCACAGCAGAATAAAGAAATGAGCGAGAACAATATGCAACAACCCGTCGTGCGCTGCCGCAATGTGAAGCGGATTTATCAGCAAGAATCGGTGCCTGTGCATGCCCTTGGTGGTGTTGANTTAGACGTACAACCGGGCGAATTCGTGAGCTTGGCTGGACCGTCCGGNTCCGGAAAATCGACCCTNTTGAACATTATNGGTGGCTTAGACGAGGCCACCAGCGGCTCNGTAATGGTGGACGGGGTCGAATTGTCGGGCAAGTCCCCCGCTGCTCTTTCGGCGTTACGCCTGCAAAAAATCGGCTTTGTGTTTCAAGCCTACAATTTGCTGCCGGTGTTGTCGGCGTTGGAGAATGTTGAGTTCATATTGCAGCTGCAAGGGATCAACAAAACCCAGCGACGGCAGCGAGCGGAACAGGCGCTGGCGAATTTAGGCTTGGGTGAATTAGGTGACCGACGTCCGGGCGAGCTATCGGGCGGTCAGCAACAGCGGGTCGCTATTGCACGCGCTATTGTAACGGAACCGGTGCTTTTGATTGCTGACGAACCTACTGCCAATTTAGATTCGGCGACCACCGAAGAATTGCTGGTGCTCATGAGCCAACTCAATGCCGAGCACAATATGACCATTGTAACGGCAACCCATGACCCGATGGTTATGTCCCATGCCCGACGACAGGTGCATCTAATGGACGGACATATAGATCGGGATGGCTAATGTCTTCGCCGTAGCGATGAAATGTTTTATTGGCCTGATGCTCGCCTTGTCCAGCACCGCGGTGGTGGCCGANTACGGGATCGTGGTGGGCAGCTACAGCAGTCAGAGCAATGCGCAACGCGCGCAAGCGACGATNGAAGAATACCTGCAGGATCGCGGNATCGTTGCCGAGGTTCGCACGCTCACCACGAATGCGCGAATTCGCGTGGCAGTAGTCGCTGGCGTGGGTGAAAGCCAAGTAACGTTGACGCAACTACGGCAGCAGTACCCGGATGCGTGGCGTTTGGTGCTTGAGCCTGCGCATCAAGCGGTAACGTCGTCGCCGGTTCGCGCAGATCCAGCCNCGGCANCAACGTCANCNNTNNCACCAANCCAGCCTGTTGTCAAAGCCGCGCAAGTCTCTCGGTCGGATACTGCCGCGCGAACCGCACAGGCGGCAACTACACGAGCGCGCAATGCAGCCAAACCGTTAGCCGAACCCACGCAAATAGATGCGCGCATCAAAGGCTTTGCGTTAGCAGCGGATCTACCTGGCAGCGACTGGCAACGTTTGGATTTGGCAAATCCCACCACCGACGCAAGTGCGGATCTGCGGCTTATGCTTAACAAAAGAGTTGGCCCATTGCAGTTTCAGTTGCATCACAGCACCGTGCTGCAAGCAGGTGATGCCGTGCAATGGGGTCAGGCTGGGCTGGGCCAGATCGATCAAATCGTGGCCAGTGACGAACGGCGCTTAGCAGACATGACGTGGCGCACAGACTCAGGGCGGCGGCATCAGTGGTCACATCGGCTAGATCGTTTCAGCGTGCAGTGGCAGCAAGCCGATTGGAGCGTAACGTTGGGACGACAAGCTGTGAGTTGGGGTAGTGGCATCGTGTTTCAGCCGTTGGATCCGTTTAATCCATTCGCACCGACAGCGGTGGATCGGGACTATAAAAATGGCGACGACCTGGTGCTGGTAGAACGCTTGCTGCCTAACGGACATGATCTGCAACTGCTGCACGTGGTGCGACGGGATGAGCGACAGCAAATACGCAGTCGAGTAAGCAGTACCGCTGCGAAGTGGCATGGGTATATGCGCAGTAGCGAATTCGAATTGATTGTTGCCAGCCACTACGACCAGGACTTTATTGGCCTAAGCTTGCGCCAGCCGCTAGGCCCAGCAGTGTTACGTACCGATTTAGCCTGGCGCGAGGGTGCGCAAAGCGGCGATCGCTGGCGACTGCTGGGAATAGTCAATGCCGATGTGGCGTTCCCAATCCGCGATCAAATGGCCTATGTATTCGCGGAGTACTTTTACAACGATTTTGGGATGCAACGCATGCCGCAAGCGGGAGAGGTGTTGCCGCAACAACTAGAGATCGCTTTGCAGCGCGGCGAAGTATTTAATTTAATGCGCGAATATATGGCGGTAGGGGCGAGCTATCAATGGCATCCGCTGGTGACGCAGTCAGCGTCGATCATCAACAACCTCACCGATGGCAGCGCGTTATTGCAGGGTCAAATCTCGGTCGATGCAGCACAAAACCAGCAGCTGCAACTTGGCTACATTGGCGGTTTCTCTGACCCCGGTGATGAGTTCGCCGCTCTACCAGTGGCCATCGATCCACAAGGCAAAGTTTTTACCCAAGGCGGCAGTGATCGCTATTTCCTGCGCTGGGCGTGGTATTTCTGACCGCTGGCCCAGATCAGCTTTTCTGACACGAATAACTTAGTCTGAGTTTGAAA
>NHET02000130.1 GCA_002170355.2 Gammaproteobacteria bacterium TMED92 | reverse complement strand
AACTTTTATAGTTGCCAACGACGAAAACTACGCACTAGCGGCCTAAAAAACCCGCTTACGTCCATGATTCGTTTCTTGCTAGGAGAAATGGACGGCAAAGCAGCAAGATCGCGCGGATGTCTCGCCCGGGGCTGAACCGTTAAAACCAATCGGGATCGCTGAAAGTACCCTGACCGTCGGGTCNCTGGANGCTAAATNAATAGACGGACTCTAAGCATGTAGAGCCAATAGCGGCGAATCAGCGGACGCGGGNTCAACTCCCGCCGCCTCCACCAGATTAAAATCTCGTAGCGTCTAGCTATGTCTAATAAACCCCGTCCCTACAGGATTTTTGCACATCAATGATCCGAGTATATCCAAGGCCGTCTCGTGACATCTGGGCGCATGTTTGGGGGCACATCCAATTAAAGTCCNGAAAATGCCCCCACATGCCCCTATCCATCCCATCGCTGCCATTAATCCCGCCAAGCTGAAGGCCAAGAATTACCGGCNCTTANTAGGGTTGATCAGTACAACCTGACAATATCAACCCAATTTATCAATTTGCTACTGACACCTGCTTCGAACCGCCAAACCAGATCGGCGAAGACCAAGCACGCTCCTGAATCGTCGCCGNTAAATCTGGCCGGGGCGCTTCCCCCGCGCGTAACGCATCCCACGTTGACCAGCGACAGCTTGGGTTTTCCAGCACCCGCGCGTAATAAAAGCCTTGCTGCTTTGCATCGAACTCCGGGTCGCGCCAGAGCGTCTTTAATTCCACCGCACCACGGTCGGCAGAAATCGCGCAATCNGCCAGATTCACTTTTGCACCGTTGTCCGGNCANCGATGAGTCGCCGGGTCAACTTTCAAGCCATCTGCACACGCCACATCAAAGACTCGCTCATGGGTTTCGCCGTCTGCAATCCAACCTTTAATAATCTGTATGCGCTGCANAGGTGCCGACAGCGCATCCCGAGCGGCCCAAACGATAAACCCGGGGGCTTCTTCCGCCTTTGTCATCAGATCCCCACCCATGGGTACACCCTGGGCATAAGCACGCGACAAGCCGTTCTGGTTATCAATCATCGAGGCGTCCAGGTCATAGCCCGCAAAAAACCGTATTCGTATACGCGGCCCTGAGGTGGCGAAGGTTTCCTTGCGGCGGAAGGCGTCATAAATCGCATTGCGCGTATTCTCTTCGGCCCATACCGCAGCCAAACCCGAAGCACCGTAAACCGACGAGCTGCGCTGGAGATAACGTCGCCCATCTGGCGCCACATAAAAGGGCGACGCCGTTTCACTATCCAGACCGTAACTTGCAAGATCAGCGTCGCTAACGGGTACCGACCCACGCAGCCCGGGTGTCGCATCCAACAGGCCCACCTTGGCAAAATAGCTTTCTTCAACAAAAGACCCGGCACCCGTATGGGTATCAGACGCGCCAATAAAACCGAACTNAAACGGATTCCCTAAGCCTTGGCCTTGTAACTGCAAGCCATTCTTCAGCGCGTCACGCACATAACCGCCAGACGGCTTGGCTAACCTTAACGGCCCACCACCTGCAATATAGGGGTCAATTTCGAAGCCCGCCCATTCGTCGTTCAAAGACAGGGCCGGATGGGTTTCCGAGGTACCTTTTACCTGAGTAATTTCAACCAACGGCTCGTTGCGTATGCGCTGTTCATTATGCTCAAGCGTCATTGGATCACCTGCCCAAGTGGTCAGTTGAAACATCTGGCCATTCGACTTGTTGGAGTTATGCGGAATNGCCAGGCTCGCGACCCCCTTTGCTCGCAAACCGTCCATCCAGTCCCACAGGTCCGCTGGATCGAGTGAATCTAGCCGACTGAACGGCTCTGCTGGCAAGTTTTCAGTGTCGCGAAAGATGACATTACGATGCAGGCTGCCGCCATCGGGTTTGGTTGTTGAGAATTCATAGGCTGCGAAGGTGGTGAACTTGCCCGGCTGATAATGACGGTCGGCGGCTTGTATTTCGTCAGCCCAAGTTGAGCGCATAATGTCCTCTACCTCAGCTTGTAGCGATTTGGACCGCGCCATTGAGAACACAAAGCCCCTGATCCATTCACGGAAATTTCGGGTCGGNATGCTGTCCAACGTTTGGTTGTCCGCAGCATTCAAATTATGAATCGGTTCCATAGACGGATACTTAGATACCGCAGTTGAGGTATCCGCCCCTGCACGNACNACCCCNAGGAAAAACCCATGATCCGTTACCGCGTAAAAATCCAACGGCCGGTCTAACTGCACANCAAAGCCCGCCGGATGTTTAATGGCTTCGCCTTGAGCGTAGCGGTAGGCGTCGTCAGGTGTGGCCAGGGTGCCAAACTGAAATGCNTCCATTGAATAGGTGGTATGCACATGGAGGTCGCCAAAGTATGCGTTTCGCGCACTACCTGCCGCGCCCTCTGCAGTTTTGGCTGTTACCGATTGCGGGTTTTGGTGCTCAACTGCGGCGGTGACTTGACCGCCTCNAGAGCGCTCAGGTTCAGCGCAGCCAGCAAGCAATGTGGCCAGTAAACAAACGGCCACCGCACCCTTTAACGTTTCGACTCGGCTTTGCATCTTGCTCCCCTCNAAACCGTACTTGGTGTNNCAAAGGATAGTCGCCTTGTCGGCCACACGGCAACAAATACGGCATTCCCAAGTCGACCGTCACCCAATAGGTAAAAGACGCTNGCGGCCCATTGCNCCGCAGACCTGGGCTTTTANAACTATCTGCNAACCATCACCTTGGAATCTGCATTTAGATCACCGTTCGGATCAACCAGATGCCCCGCNGNAANAGCCACGGCGGTAGNGGGCGTGGTCGTGTCCANACACAGAAAGTGGTTGTTGTCGTTGTCGCCTAGTTNTGCCAGTGCCGCCGGACTTACCTCGGACTGAGNACCATCCGCAGCGGTGAGGCTTACCTTATATAGCGTCCTCTGTGCCTCGCCCAACTCATCTCTGTTGGGCAGTCTCACGCCACCTGTCCAGGTCACCCGCACCNCCTGCTTAGTAGCCGCAGGGCAAGACGTTCCACGACCCGACAGCGNCCAGATTTCCTTTGGCACNGCCGCAGCCAAAATAATCTCAGGGCCGGCGTCGAGAGGAATAACCGAGACTTGGGTACCACGAAAGTTTACCTGGNGACTGTNGGTGGCGTCTGAGAGCAACCCGGAATCATAATCAGNGGACGGCCTTCNCCTACTCTCAGCGCTGACAGCGATGCGCCATCATCAAGTTGCACCGAAATCCGTTCCATCAAGCACTTTCTNCTGAGGGTACTGTGTCCAACAAGATCCTCTTCAGGACGCTTATCTTNGTTTTTGCGTTGCTAGCTGTGTATCAACAGCATCCGTGTCGCTGCTTCGTGAAGTGCAGTCGATTTTTGAGGTCAGTTTCTTTCTNGTCTTGAGCATGTTCTAACAACATGGCGGCCAGCTCTTAAAANGAAATGGTTTGGTACTCTTTTTTATCCACGCCCCTGATCGAGACGGTGACCAACGGTTGCTCTGCGTTCGTCCAATCGATCTGTATGAGACCGTAATTTTTTGCGATGACCTTGGGACCAATNGCTCTGCTGTTAACCTCTGGGAATTCTCTACTCCAAGTGTTGGTTAGTCCGCTCGAGGTGATGTCGACTAAAGTCTTGCCCCAACCCGCAATTTGCTGCTNCGAGATCTCCGCCGCATGCCTGTCACCAGAAATGACAAACAGATTTGACGGCTTCGTTTTTGCCAAAAGACTATAGAGCCTGCTCTGTTGGTTGGGAAAATTCGCCCACTTCTCAAAACGGTGTTCGCTTGCCACCACTTGAATTGAGCTTACCAATACGGTCACATCTGGCTCAGGATCTGAAAGCTGCTGCTCCAACCAACGCCACTGATCAGCTCCAAGAATTGTTCCGTCTAAGTTGGCGATATAGGTAGACTCACGGCCCTGTGTTCTTTCCAGCGAGTCGCGAAACCATCGAGTATCCAAGAGTATGACTCTGACTCTNTTTTCTGGCGGTCCATAGTCGTAACTTCGATAGGCCCCGGCTCGGAAGCGNGACGGATCATTCTTCGGTACGTTAAGAAACCGATACATCTCCTGCTTCGCGAGATGCTTTTGTGGATACTCTGCACCGCCATCGTTGACGCCGTAATCATGGTCGTCCCAAATGCCCGTCAAGAATGGGATTGGATTTACAAACTTTGCGTAATCTGCGTTAGCAAGTTGGCGCTCATACGTATCACGAAACACTTCAGGATCCTCAGTGTCTGCGTAGACATTGTCGCCTGTCCAAATCCACAGATCGGGGTTTTCCTGTTGAATAGACGCCCACAACGGTTGCGGCTTGTCTTGTGAATTACACGAGCCAAAAGCTATGCGGGTGACGACATGATCAGTAACGATCTCATCTGCCTCACCCCCAAGAGTGCTGGTTGACCAAAAAAACAGCACCCCGCTAAGTAACAAATATTTTTTGAACATCCGCATCGCCCTTTCTACCTTCCTTTGACTCTTAAAGNACCGCGCTAAGCTTCGCTTATGAACGCCGTTTGCGATTGCTGAGCGCCTCACCCTTATCCTGACTATGGCTATNGAGCGTTTCAATTTTGTTATCTCTCGGTTGATCACCAAGCNGCTGTGGCTNAAGAGGTTTTGCAGTCTTGCTGCAAAGTCTTCGGGCGATTGCTGATGATGATCTAACATTCATCTGTGCACTCATGCCCTGTAACGCTNTTCGAACAGTCGCGCANACTTCTTGTGGTTTTGTCGAACCTTGGGCTTGAANACCACAACCGCCATATCACCACAAGCCTTCAGTCCGGACGCCACCTGCTATAAAGTCGCTANCAGTCCCCAACGATAACTGCCTACGGAACACGCAATGGCACAAACAGCAACCGATCGACTGAACAAGGCCAAATCCCCCAAAGTCGTGGTGTTAGAAAAAGACTTTGCTGGCATCCGCGCCGGCAGCACAATGTTTGTGGCCACGCCAAAGATCGTAGACGAGTGTGTCAATAAAATTCCTGCTGGACGANTTATTACCATGCCCGAGCTGCGCGCGGATCTGGCCATAGAATANGATTGCGACGCCACCTGCCCGGTATCTACGGCAATTTTCCTTCGCGTAGCGGCAGAGGCGGCGCTCGAAAAGTTAGCGACCGGTGCAGAGGTACGAGACATCACACCGTTCTGGCGCGTGGTCGCTCCGGGCGACAAGATCGGCTCGCGATTACCAATAGATCGACAATGGCTGGAGCAGCGGCGAGCTGAGGAGTTGCAGTTGTCCAGCTAGCTTGGTGCGGCTGGNCCCGCACTGCTAGCACCTGACCNGACCCACCGGCTCAAGTCTGTGTCTTGACGAGCCCTACTTCTTACCAAAGTTTGCCAATCGTTCGGCCATATCTGGGCCGCGACCTGGACTGTTTTCACGCTCCCAGGCCAAGCCTTGTTGCAAGGTATTGTCGAGGCCGCCGTTAATGAGCATTTTATCGGCGCGCAGGGTAAACCATGAGTTCTGCAAAAAACTCTTTGCCATGGCAATGGCTTCTTCTTGCAGCGCNTCCGCCNGAACGCATTTGTTAGCAAGCCCCATAGCCACGGCCTCATCGCCACCCACAACTCTGCCCGAGAACATCATCTCTTTAGCCGCCAATAACCCTACCCGCCGTGGCAGGCGTTGACTCATACCCCATGTTGGCGACATGCCCCACTTGCCGTGGGTATCGCAAAACTTTGCATCGTGCGTAGCAATCAGCAGATCGCACGCAATGGCCAGCTCTAACGAGCCGGTATAGCAGTGTCCTTGTACCGCGGCGATCACAGGCTGGGGTAAGCGCTCGATGGCGTCCAGAGTTTCAGCCTGAAAATGCACTGACGGTGCTTTTTCTCCAGCCTGTATGGCACTAAGGTCGTTGCCCGCCGAGAACGATCGGCCTTCGCCGCGCAATATTACGCAGCCTATTTGCTCCGTTTGTTCGGCTATGGTGTCTATNTGATCGCGCAGTTCAACGAATAGTTTTGGGCTTAATGCGTTGAGCGCATCTGGCCGATTCAAACTCAATATGGCAATGCCTGATACNTCAGTTCGGGTTACTAGGGTCATCTTGTTCGCTCCTCTGGTCTATCTTTGTGCAGCAACTGGTTTGCCGTCATATCACACCGGCTGACTTTAGTTGTTGGAGTTCATCCGCGCTTATATTGAGCGCCGCGTAAACTTCTTCGTTATGCGCGCCTACCTCAGGAAAGAATTCGGGTTCGGTCAGTGCGTAATCCGAATAGCGGATGGGGCTGGTGGGCAGTACGATCTCGCCCAACAGCTCATGGGTTTTGTACCGCAACATGCCGCGCTCGTGCAGATGCGGGTCGTCGCGTACTTCGTCAATAGTGCGTACGGGGGCAACGGGTACGCGATTTTCGCGCAGTTCTCTGTAGGCTTCGTCGCGGGTGCGCTCGACACTCCAAGCATTAATCATGGCGTCGACCAGGTGTTCGCGTTTTTTCCGCGCTCTGGAATTGCGAAAACCGTGATTATCGAGTTCGTCGGTACGACCCACTACCTGCAAAACACTGTGCCAATGCGCCTCGGCCACGCAGATAATAACAATCCATCCGTCCTTACAAGGATAGCGGCCATAGGGGCATACATTAGACGGCGACCGCGCGCTGTTGCGTGGTGGCAGTTCGCCGGTTTCGTGGTGTATGGCGAGCTCCGTGCATAGAGTGAAATACATGGTCTCTAGCATGGAGACTTCTACCCGAGTGCCTTGACCGGTTTTTTCGCGCCCTTGTAGGGCGGCTAAAACACCTGCGTATATGTGTATGCCGCCCATAATGTCGCAGGGCGCGCCTCCTGATCGNCTGGGCGGTGAGTCGGCGTCGCCGGTGGCGCTCATGACTCCGGATGCCGCCTGTATGGTGTGATCCATGGCGAGCAAGTCCATGTCTGGGCCTGACAAACCGTAACCGGTGCCCGACCCATAGATCAGGCGCGGGTTTATTTGTTGCAACGCTTCCCAACCCACGCCTAAGCGGTCCATTACCCCCGGCGCGTAGTTTTCCAACAGAATGTCCGCATCTTTCACCAGCTCGCGCAGCAACTTTTTGCCTGCTGCGTCGCGCAGATTCAGCGTGATGCTCTTTTTATTGGAGTTAAGCATGGCAAACGACAGCGGTGTTTTTGCACCCCCTGCACCGCGCAGACGCTCGCCATTAACTGGCTCGACCTTAATAACTTCAGCGCCAGCCATAGCAAACAGAAACGCCGCATATGGGCCTTGNTANATCTGCGTCAGATCTATGACTGTTATGCCCGCCAATGGCTTGNTCTGTTGTGNCATTGCTTTCCCACCNTNAACANCGAATTTNGCCNCANTNACANACCATAATTGCNGTGTCTAGGTGGGATCAATGGCAACGNNGGTGGCTTGANNGTTTTGCTGGCGCNGNGTTGTTGNCGGTGCAGCCATAAAACAGGCACNCATCAGCTCGCAACTGGTCAGCGTTACCAGTTTCAACAGACGTTGCAGGCCTTAGGGTGTTTGAGTGGCTGGTGTTAGTACCGCGTCAACAGATCGCCANTCGATCATTTTGAAGTTTTGATTCACCGCGGTTTGGTCACTGGCGAAATTGAACCCGTCTTGCACTACCAATATGCCCTTTGGATGGTCGGTCAGGCTGGCATTGGTGACCGCTATGCCGTCGGTGTCTTCCGCGCCGTCAATGGCATTGTCCGACGTCGCCGCAATCGAAAACTTCGCCAACTGCTGCGCGGTCGCCAGATCATAGGCCACAAAGGTGCTGTCGCCTTGGCTAGACGCCAACAATATTCTTCTGTCTGAGTCGGTGTAAATGTCTAAGCCTTCAACATCGCCAACTAGATTGTCGCCATCGACTTCAGCAAACAATGTCGGTTCAGCATCAGACGCTAAATCCACGCGCCAGATGGCGGTCATTTCTTCGCCCACATAAAGGTGGTTGTTTTCAACGTCGACAACGCAGCCTTCTGTTTTGGTCGCAAATTGATAACTCGCCAATGGCCCTTCGCCCTGCCAGGACCAAGCTTGCACCAGTCCCTCGGTATCCCCTACGTAGATCGCCGTTGGCGACACGCACAAGCCATAAGGTTCTTCCATTGGAACGTCGAATGACCGGGACAGCGTTAGCTCAACTGGCCCAGTGGTTACCTCATATACATCGACTTGGACGGTGGTGCGGTTACTGCCAGCGAAGCGAAAACTATTGGTGGCGGAATCAAAGACGCCATCAACGTTATTCACCCTGCCGCTGTCTAGACCAGCCAGTTTGCGGCCTTGCAGGTCGTACAACTCGACACCTCGGCGTTTGTTCGTTCCCGCAATAATTACCTCAGAGCTGCTGACCACCATAATGTAGGGGTCATCGGCAGCATCATCATCATCAACCACTGGTTCTGTTTCAGCAAAGGCGGTGACAGCCGAACCTGTTGTTTGCGGGTTCGGCTGTTGCTCCGCACAGCCTAACAACAGCAGACAGATACTAGATGTTAGCGCCACGCGACTTGATTCGATGCGCACTTCCATAGCTTCCTTAACGGGCTCTCGACCTTTACCCTGGCTGCTTGTTTGACCTAAATCTTGTAGGTGAAACCCAGCGAGTAGCTTGATCCATATTCATCATACTGGCTCAAGCGAGATTTGCGGCCCCAGTAATAGTATTCGGGACGATCACCTATGTTAATCGCCTCAAATTTTACCGTCAGGTAGTCTGAAGCTTTGTACTTGGCGGTCAAATCCCACTGTACATGCTGATCAACAAAGCGCGAGTTATCCACCGATACGGAGTCGATATCATCCTCTTCGTCAGCCAGCCAATCTAAATATTCACTGCGATAGTTCATTGCCAAACGCACATCCCACTGGCCTTTGTCGTATCCAAGGCTTAGGTTCGCGGCGTTTTCTGCCAGTTTGCGGAAGGGTGTCGTAAACGTCTGATCATCGTTAAAGCGGAACGTACTTTCGGAGTCTAACGCCCGAGTAACGTTGGCTGCGGCAAATAAGCCATTGTCTAAGCCATATTGGAGGTTGGCTTCGACTCCCGTAATGGTCGATTCGTCCGCGTTGATCCAAGTCTCTACGCCGTCGTTAAACGTGATGCCGTTCACCGTGGCTGCGCGTTGAATCGTTTTATAGATCGCGTTATCAATGTCTTTATGGAACAGGCCAAGGCTGGCAAAGGTCATGCCTTCGCCATACAGCTCTATCGCCAAATCAAAGTTGTTCGACTCGTAGGGCTTAAGGTCCGGGTTACCTATTTTTCCTGATACCTCATCGCCATCGATTTCTAACTCAAGAGCAGGCGCAGTTGCGGTAAATCCTGGGCGTGCCAACGAGCGCCACACTGCAGCGCGCAATATCAATTCGTCACTGAGGCTGTGCTTGATCGTTAGCGACGGCGCCCAAAACGTATGGTCGCTAGAGGCCGAGGTGCGGTTGCCGTCTTGGTCAAAAGCCTTGCTGTCCAGTTGTGTGTCCTCGTAGCGCAGGCCTGCAACAATGCGGGTATTGTCGAGGGCAAAGGTCCCCATGCCATAAAACGCGAGAATTTTTTCTTCGGTGACAAAATCTTCAACAAAGGTTTCTTGATCGTCCAGTTCCATGCCTTGCGGCNNCGCGCGCAATGCATAAATTANATCCGGATCTGCTTGTTGTGCGAAGGTTTGGTTGGCAAACGGCCATTCCAATGTGCGCGGGTTAAAGTCCGCCATCGTCATGCCGTCAAACACGTAAAAATCTTTATTGATGTCGCGATCCTTTTGTCGACTGCGGTACTTGCCACCGAATTTCAGCGTACCAAAGTCAAACTCTTGTTCTGCGTTGATCGCGAACGCGGTTTCCTCGTCTTTGGAAATAGCGTCCTCGAATTCCGCTTCGTCGAACTCCATGTTGGCTGGATTGCGCAGGTTTGGATCCAAAGCTTCTACGTACGGCTTCTTTGGGTCGTTCCAAAACACGTTGCCGCCGAAGTCTTTGTCATAGTTACGAAATGTCACATCCGCATTGGCGCTGTCGTTTTCCTCGGCGTAAGAAATGCTCAGGTTTGCGTCTGTTATCCAATTAGCCACAACGGTCTCGCCACCCACATTAAATGCAGAGATTGTCCGCACTTCTTCGCGGACACGAGTCTCCGCGTCGTGTCTGATTCGGCTCGTCGTCAGCCCATTCGTCAACTCAGCTGTGCGCTTGAGCTTTCCGTACTCGTCTTTCCAACGCAATTCATCGTCACTGTACTCGTTCCAAAACGCGTTGAAGAAAACCCGCGATTGGTCAGCAAACGCATAGTCGATTTCGTAGGTNACACCGAGCCGCGTGCGCTTGATGTCGTAGTAGCGCATTTCGTAGTCGTCATCCATATAACCGTCTGAGTCCCAACCGTAACCGGTCTCATTGTTGTAGGAGACGATCTCTTTTTCGGAATATGTGACGCCTAATACGTGACCCACGTTGTCGCTGAGTTTGTTTCCGTAGGTTGCGGAAACGCGCGGACTACCAGCACTTTCAGTTTGCTCGTTGTAGGTGGTGTCGACCTTGACTTTGAACAACATGTCTTTTAGTTCAGAAGGACTCTTGGTCTTAAAGTCGATGCGACCACCAATTGAGTCTGCGTCTTGGTCGGGTGTTAAAGACTTAGACACCGTAATTGAATCGAGTAGCTCTGTGGGCACACCATCTAGCAACACCGAGCGATCATTTTCCGGCGCAACCACAGTCGCTCCGTTTACCGCAATGGAGTTAAGGTCCGAAGATAGACCTCGAATCGTTACATAGCGCCCTTCGCCTTGGTCGTTTTCTATTGAAATACCAGATAGTCGGCGAATGGCTTCTGCCGCTGTTGTGTCTGGGAAATCACCCATCGCGTCAGAGTCGACTACTGAAATTAGACCGTCGGCCAACTCTTGCTTGTCGATGGCAGACATAAGCGATGCGCGTGTGCCGATGACTACTGTCTCTTCAACAAGCTCTGTTTCTGCATTGGNATTAGCTGCGGCAACAACGGCCAACAGACACAGGGAGGTTGGTGTCACTTTCATGATGGTCTCGGNTAAATTCAATCCGCGCAAACTAGAGTTGAGAGTTAACGAATTGATGAATGTTTCATTGCGAAATAGTTATTCCTAGTCTGGGTAACTCTTATGTGCTTGCGNAGATTAGCGCCCAAGGCAAATGTAAGATTACGATCACATTTTTGCCTTAACGTCGATGTCATAAAAAGACAACAGTGCTGAGAGGACCACATTGAGCAAAAAATTAGCGATCAACGGCTTTGGCAGAATCGGCCGCTTAGCTATGCGAGCAGCTCAGCGCCTATCCAATGTCGAAGTCGTTCATATCAACGAANTCGCGGGGGATGCCAACACGGCGGCCCATCTTCTANAGTTTGACTCTGTGCATGGCCGATGGAATACACCGGTCGAGGCCAGCAACAACGCGCTTCTGGTGGGCGAGCNATCTATCTCNTATTCGTCGCACGCTTCTATAGCGGCAATACCCTGGGCGGATTTGGGCGTGGACGTGGTTGTAGATTGCACCGGCCAGTTCAAAACGCGCGCGGCGCTACTGCCTTATTTGCAGCACGGGNTCGCCAGGGTTGTCGTGTCGGCGCCAATCAAGGCCGATGTCCGCAATATAGTGGTTGGCGTGAACGATCACCTATACGACCCTGCGCACGACCATATCGTCAGCGCCGCGTCCTGCACCACCAACTGCATTGCGCCTGTGATTAGTGTTTTGCATAAGCGTTTCACGATAGAGCACGGCGCGGTCACGACGATTCATGACATTACCAATACGCAAAACGTGCTCGATGACTTTCACTCTGATCTGCGTCGTGCTCGCGCTAGCGGCTTGTCGTTGATCCCAACCACTACCGGGTCCGCAACGGCGATCACCGAGATATTCCCAGAACTAAAGGGCAAACTGAACGGCATCGCGGTGCGGGTGCCATTGGCTAACGCATCCCTAGCTGACTGTGTTTTCGAGTTACAGCGCAACACGACGGTTGATGAAGTCAACGCAGTGTTGACGGAGGCGGCGCAGAACCATCTGCGCGGTATCTTGGGTGTTGAAGAGCGTCCGTTGGTGTCAGTGGACTATAAAGGCGATACGCGTTCTGGCATCGTCGACGCAGCGTCAACCCAAGTGATTGACGGCACCCAAGTGAAAGTGCTGATCTGGTACGACAACGAAATAGGTTATGTACAACGCATGATGGAATTGGTGACCAAAGTCGCTAGCGCCTTGTAAACATGCGCCAGTACGCGCTCATAACTGGCAGTTATTGGGGTTTTACGCTCACCGATGGCGCCCTGCGAATGCTCATCGTCTTGTACTTTCATGAGCTGGGGTACGAACCCTTGGATATCGCCCTACTCTTTCTTTTCTACGAATTTTTTGGCGTCGTTACTAACCTTTTCGGCGGTTGGATTGCCGCGCGGGTGGGGCTTACGGCAACACTGATCAGCGGCTTGCTGCTGCAAGTCCTTGCGCTCTCTATGCTCCTGGTGGACGCAGCAACGCTTAGCGTTGCCTATGTGATGCTGGCCCAGGCATTGTCGGGCATCGCCAAAGATCTGAATAAACTCAGCGCCAAAAGCAGCGTCAAATTATTGGTTGGCGACAGCGAGAGCCGGTTGTATCGCTGGGTCGCCTGGCTCACTGGCTCCAAAAACGCGCTGAAGGGACTTGGCTTCTTTGCCGGCGGAGCCGGTTTGAGCGTTATCGGCTTCAAGGGTTCAATCGCTGCCATGGCCGTCGGCCTTGGCGTGTTAACGCTGGCGGCTCTGGCATTGTTGGATTGGCGTATTGGCAAGGCGTCGTTCAAACCAAAATTTTCTGACTTGTGGTCGAAGAGCGAAAAAATAAATCTACTGTCGGCGGCGCGACTGTTTCTATTTGGCTCACGAGACGTCTGGTTTGTTGTGGCACTGCCCGTGTTTTTGCAAACTCAATTGGGTTGGTCCAGCGTCTTTGTAGGCTCCTTTTTAGCGGCCTGGATTATCGGCTATGGCCTGGTACAAGCCTTGGCGCCGAAGATCACCGGTACTGCAGCAGGCGCCTCTCCCGATGGCCGCACGGCTTTGACCTGGGGCGCAGCACTGTCGGTCGTACCTGCAGCGATCGCCGTTGCACTAATGTTGTCAGCGCATCCAGACACCGTGTTGATTATTGGCCTCGCCTTGTTTGCCGTAGTCTTTGCGGTTAACTCGNCAATCCACTCGTTCTTAATTGTTGCCTACGCAGAGGCAGACGGTGTTGCCCTTGATGTGGGCTTTTACTACATGGCCAACGCTGCCGGTCGACTGTTGGGTACTGTGTGCTCAGGCTGGCTTTACCAGTCCTATGGTTTGCAGACTTGCCTGCTCACGTCATCGGCGTTTATCGCCTGTGTCGTGATGATCTCGATCTTACTACCGCAACACGACCCGCAAAAAGCTCGCCGCTAGCCGCCGCAACGCTGCACTTAATGTGGGCCCTNCAAAAAAAACCCCGACGGCATAACCATCGGGGTTTTTGTTGCAACCACAAGGGCTCTTGTTGCCCTCGCGGTTTACGGCGTCACTAGAACTTGTACGAGAATCCCGCACGTAGTTCCCATGAGGATTTGCCGTCACCGGTGAGCGTGCGCAGATTGTCGTCTGTGTCGACACCGGTGATTATGATTCGGCCGTCGTCGGTAGTGCCTGACGAGTTGAACTGACGACTGTTGTTGTAGCTGTACTCGCGCACGATGCCACTTTCGTCATCTAGTAAATTACCGAAATTCAGTACATCGAGGAACACGACCGCTTTGTTCTCGCCAATTGCAGCAGCAAACTCAGGCAAGCGAATCTCTTGGGAAATTCTCAAGTCCATTCGCGTTAGCCAAGGGGCGGTAAACGCGCCCCGAGGCGCATACGTACCCTTGTACTTGGACAAGTCTGTGCCGTTTACGTGAGCCATAACCGCTGCTGCGACCTCTGGGCTTGAAAACTGCACCACACCGTCGTNGATACCAGTTGGCACGTACGCCAAATCGTAATCCCCNTAAGACGGTCCGTTAAGACCACGGCTGGTGTCGATGGTTATCGAATAGGGCTCGCCAGACTGGCGGNNGNAGNTCAACGAAAAGCGCGTTTCGTTATCACCTATGAACCGCGCGCTGTAGTCCAATACCGCCAACATTCTGTGTTCAATGCTGTATTGCGACGGCGTTGCGCCGGTTGGGTTGGCGCCCCAGCGTTGCTGATAGCCGTAGTTTGATTCGGCTTGCGACGACGCTAGGTTCCATACGTCCTCGGCGTCCATGTTTGTGTACGCGGCGTATAGACGCAAACCAAAATCCCACTCTTTGTTCAACGACAGGGTGTACGCCTCAGCGCCGCCTTTGTCGATGTTGGTTAAGCCCAGCGAACCAGATCCACGGTAGGTGCCACGACCGTCTGCAAGAGTACCGGTTTTGACAATACCTGGATCTACATAACCCAACGCTTGGTTAACACGATCGTTGTTGTATTCCAAGGTTACTTCGTAGCCATTACCAACAATTAGGTCTAGGGCGATGTTGCCACGATAGGTAGA
>NHET02000046.1 GCA_002170355.2 Gammaproteobacteria bacterium TMED92 | reverse complement strand
AGCGTACTCATGCAGTGTTTTACCATCACCTGCCTTATGTCCATTTTATGGATGGTTATAGGTTATTCCTTGGCCTTTGGCGACGGCGGCTCCATGAATGCCTTTATTGGTGGTTTGGACAACGTTTTACTCGGCGGAATTGTCGAAGGCACTGTCTCCGGTTCTATCCCAGAGAGCGTATTTGCGCTGTTTCAAATGACTTTTGCGGTAATTACCCCAGCGTTGATTGTTGGCGGTTTTGCTGAGCGCATGCGATTTTCGGCGGTGGTTTTGTTTAGCGCGGCCTGGTTGATTCTCGTTTACGCGCCTATCTGTCACTGGGTTTGGGGCGGCGGTTGGTTGTCTGATCTTGGGGTCATGGATTTCGCGGGTGGCACGGTTGTGCATATAACGGCGGGGGTTGCGGCGCTTGTCGCAGCTCTGGTGCTNGGCAATCGGCGTGGTTTTCCGCAGCAAGCGATGACTCCGCACAACATGACCTTGAGTGTAATGGGTGCTGGCATGCTCTGGGTAGGCTGGTTTGGTTTTAATGGCGGCAGCGCATTGGCGGCCAACGGTGATGCAGGTATGGCGATGCTNGCGACCCATATCTCCGCCGCGGCGGGAGCTTTTACCTGGATGCTGGCCGAGCAGATGCGTTTTGGTAAACCGTCGGCACTCGGCATTGTTACGGGCATGGTCGCTGGGTTAGGCACGATAACACCNGCCTCGGGTTTTGTTGGTCCGGGAGGTGCGTTGGTTATCGGTATCAGTGCTGGTTTCGTGTGTTTTTACGCCACCATGTATATAAAGCAGCGACTGAAAATCGATGACTCGTTGGACGTTTTTCCCGTGCACGGGGTGGGCGGCATTCTTGGCACNCTGTTGACTGCAGTTTTTGCCAGTAACGCGCTCGGCGTGTTTAGTGGTCAGGAGGAGATTTCNATTGTTTCGCAGTTAGGTGTGCAAGCGATTGGCGTTATNGCAACCATCGTATATACCGGCGTTGTGACCTGGTTGATCCTAAAACTTACTGACGCATTAGTAGGNAATCGTGTGGACGAAGATCAAGAACAAGAAGGACTTGACTTGGTGGCTCATAATGAGCGCGGCTANGATTTGTAACGGTTGCTGCCGGTCGCCCAGCCTNGATTAGTTCGCACCGCGCTCGTGGGCAGTGCGAACCAGCACATCAANAAGCGCGGTAAAATCTAAACCCATTGCAGCGGCGCCGTCTGGATAGAGACTGGTTGGTGTCATGCCTGGCAACGTGTTCACTTCGAGTAGGGTGATTTGATTATCTGCGGTAACAATAAAGTCCGCTCTGGATAAGTCACGCAGGCCAAGAGCGGTATGCGCTTGCAGCGCAAGACGCTGTAGCTGAGTTAACACATTTGGTTCAAGTTCTGCGGGGATGATGTGCTGGCTACTGCCAACGGTATAGCGGTTGGCGTAGTCGTACCATTGATCTGCGGCCGTGCGGATCTCAATTACCGGATGCGCCTGTAGTGACTCGGCGGTGTGCAATACGCCTACGGTGATCTCTTTGCCTTGAACAAACGGCTCTACCAAGCAATCGCCATGTTGCAGTCCCAGAGCCAAGGCCGCGGCTAAGTCGCCGCCCTCGGGTAGCAGTTGCACGCCGATCGCCGAACCTGCGTTGAGTGGTTTAATGGCAACTTTGTTACCTAGCCGTTGCTCGATGTTCCGCACGGCCACATCGAGGTTGCTGTCTTGGACGACCACGTAGTCGTTGCAGACCGGTAACTTGTGTTGTTGGAAAACAGTCTTAGCCACCGCCTTGTCCATGGCCAGAGCACTGCCTCTTACGCCGCTGCCAACGTAGGCAACGTTCAGTATCTCCAGTAGACCTTGCACTGTGCCGTCTTCTCCCGGCGGCCCGTGGAGTGCGGGAAAAACTACGTCAGGCTGCAATGTGATGAGCGTGCTGACGCATTGCCGATCTAACTCCACGATCTCGCTTGAGTGGCCTAGGCTCTGCAATGCGGTATGTACTTGCGCTGCGGAACGGCGTGACACCTCGGCTTCCGCTGAGGAACCACCGGCGAGTACCGCGACGCTCAGAGTGTTATGGGATTCAGTTTGATTACTCATAAGTGTCGTAACGCCGCAAACTTTCTCTTGGGTCAACAATGCACCAGCGTTGGTGGTCCCGCCACTGGCCGTCGAGAAATAAAAACGCTCTGGATAGTCCTTCGTATTCGAAGCCGCAACGCCTTACTAATTGCTGCGAGCGAGTGTTGTCAGGTTGGATGTTGGCTTCGAGTCGATGCAGGCCCATTGTGTTGAACGCGTATTGAATCAGTTTGTTTAGTCCGGCTTGCATGAAGCCTTGGCCGTGAAAAGCAGCGCCCACATAGTAGCCTAAAGATGCGCTCAGAAAGGAACCGCGGACGATGTTGTTAACGTTAATGACACCAACAATGGCGTCATCATCAGTTCTGCAAATTGCGAACCCCTCGTGATCATTGCGGCGCACACGTTGTAAGTAGTACTTAAACAAAGCAGCAGTTGTAGGCGCCTGAATCCAAGGTTCGTGCAGATCTTTGCTAGCCTGCATCAGCGCTATAAACTCTGCCTGGTCGTTATGGGTCACTCGGCGCAAATAAATGTCTGGATTAGCCTTCATGTCTCTCCTGGGAGACGTTGGCTTGTTCAACAAACTCCGACACCGTGGGCGGCAGCAGGCCTAACCCGAGTATCAGCGCAAACACCGGATGCAGGTGGCTGGGACTAAAGTCAGTGAGCGCGGCTAAGGAGAAATCGAGGTGCTGCCACGCCAGTAAGCCGTAGGCGACAAGGGCGAAACTCACGGTGAGTATGGCGTAGCGGAAAATCTGGCGCATAAAGGCGAAGCCGTCTGGATAATTGCGAAATACTAGTGGGATCGTTAATGCGAATCCAATACCGAGTTCGCCGTGCTAGCAGGACTAAAGAAATAGGCAGCACCGCGCTGGGATAGCCAAGCCGCTTGGAACTGTTCACGTTGATAAATTCGCGCCACGGTGCTTGTGTTGTCCGCCGCCGGATCCATGACTAAGACATTTGTGCCTGTAACACCGTAAACCAGCACAAGATGACCAGCAGTTTGCTTTAAGGGTGCCTGTTCCAACTCGCCTTTGGCAAAACGAATGCTGCAGACTACGGGGGTGTTTTGCTGTAGCGCGGTTTCTAGCTTAGACCAATCGGTGTTGCTCTCTACGCTCGCCAGAACACCGTAGCGGTTGGCCTGAAAAATCGCTTGGGGCCACATACCATACGCGCGGGTCACCGGGTCGTAGCAGTCCTCTACTAATTGTTGCCAAAATTGCTCGACAGCTGATGCCGCCATCCCAGGGCGCAAGTAACTCAGTGCCATCGCAAGAGCTGTGGGTGAGCAAATACGCTTGCGGATTTCAGTCGCTGCGGTCATCTGGCTAAGGGCTGGCGGTCTGGCGAGTTCGGCGTTAGCAATGTCGTAGCGTGTGGGTTGAATTCTTAGCGGGCGTAAGCTTGCCGTGAATAAATACTGTTGGGGCTGCTTGTCACTCAGAACACGCAACTTCAATCGCGGTGATTGCACCTCAGCGGTCGAATGCCAGCAGTCAATATGATCGCTCAGGAGCGTGCTGTTGGCTGTCGCCGGCGCNAATAAATCTACCTTTTCATTCGCTGGTANGCCTCTAAGGGTGTTTTCTCCCTGGCAGTGATGTAACTGAAATTGAAAGCGAAAGTCTGCACCGACGAGTCCGAAACTCGGAACAATAAGGTGATCCGCAGGGAGATTGGGCAGCGCCATTTGCGTCTCCCAGGTGTCGTCACTGAGCTGCTGCCACTCTGCTACCTGCGCAATAGGCAGCGTATACGGGTTTGCGGCTTGGGTTTGTCCAAAGCGTCGGGTAAATTCCATAGGGTGATAATAGCGTGCTACTGATGCGACGGAAATTGCAGCGTTGGCGAAAAGCACCGGTAAGACTACGGTAGGGGCGTTACATGCGTGAGATTTTATTTTATACCACCCAGCACTGTAGTTTGTGCGAGGCAGCTATGGACGCCTTGTTAGCGCTTCCAGAGGCTCAGGGAAGTCGTTTGCGAACCATAGACGTTGCCTTAGATGAGAAGCTAATGGCTGCCTACGGAGCGCGCATTCCGGTGGTCGCGGTGGGAGCGCAAGAGATACAGGCACCCTTTGACAAGAGTACGCTCCAGCGCTGGTTGCAGAACCAGCAGTTGAACCATGGGGCGGATCAATGATGATTGACATTGGCAGCTGAAGTATTGGATAAGTAGCAGGCAGATAGAGGTGCGAGGATAATCAGGTGAGCGCAATAAAAGCCAGCGACTATCAGGATTNACAAGCGGATTATGNGGCTGCCGGCGAGCAGCGCGCGACGCAGCTTGGTAACCGAGGTCCGGTGCAGTTTGATGCTAGTGGTCGACTGCACCCGGATATTTTGGACGCTTATTGGCGCACTGGGTTTTATGTTTTCGAGAATCTCGTAGCAGAGTCAGAAATCAGGCTGCTGCAAGCAGAGATAGAAGACTTGCTGCAGCGTGCACCTACGGATAATGGTGCACACCGAGACGCCCAGGGTCGTCCAGCATTTGGGCAGCAGTTCGCGCGCCCTACTTTTTCGTTGATCCGCCCGCTTAGCGATCCGTGGGGCGGCACNGACAAACTCNNCGGCAGACACCCAACGCAAATGACTCAGCCGCAGGTAGAGCAAGCGGCGCCGGAAAAGGTCGTATTTTTAGTGTCTGGNATGTGTCAGATCATGGAGTCGGGACTAAGACTGTACGGTCATCCAGAGTTGTTGCGTATTGCCGCGTCCATTAATGGCGATGACTTTGTGCCGTATAACGACGCGATATTTGTCAAACAGCCTGGTTTAGGTGGTTCAGTAGCGTGGCACCAGGACGGGGTAACCCATTGGGATTCGCCAATATGGGACCAAGGTATCCACGGATTTAATTTCCAAGTNCAACTGTTCGACACCTCGGCTCACAGCTGCTTGTGGGTAGTACCGGGCACGCACAAACAAGGCAAACTCGACATTAAAGGTATTGTCGCCGACAACCATGGCTCTGAATTTTTGCCCGAGGCGGTACCCTTGTTTGCCAAAGCTGGCGATGTCACGATTGTTAATCGTCAGGCGTTACATGGTTCATTCGCAAATACATCTCAAGATAAACGCATTTCTCTGACGTTCGGTTTTCANCGGCGAAGCTCAGTACTNGGCGCTCACGGCGCACTCAGCCAAACCGATGACGAGGTGTATGACGCCGAGCGTATAGATCAGCGATCAAAAGTCATTGCGGTGGCGATCGACGCNCGGCAAAAGTTTTATNCAGATGAAGCACGTTTTTCGTANCTGCCCATGGCTGGCCGAGAAGCTGAGTTACAATTTTCTGCTGCAAATTGGGAGCGCGTTGTTCGCGACTACAATCTACTGGATCTCTCGATTTAGCCAGAGACGCTAAATCCGAAAAGATCGCAGGCGTTAGTGCTACANGTATTCGCCAGGGTTTCGATACTTTGCTGCCGCTGTTCCGCCAACACTGCTAAAACATAACTCAGTAATGCGGGTTCATTACGCCGACGATATTGCCGCGACTCGATCGCAGTGCTGGCAACGCCCCTCGGAGCATTTTGTGGCCGNAAAAAGGGGGCATCGGTTTCTATCAGTAGTCGGTCGCTGGGTATTTCTTTTACTAACTCGCGCAGCCCTGCGCCGCGTTTGANATCACACAGCCATCCGGTAATGCCGATATAAAATCCGGCTTCCAAGTAGCGTGCTAAATCTTTAGCGGTGCCGGTAAAACAATGCACCACTACCGCGGGCAGTTTTGATGGCCGTTGNAAGTGCTTGNGNACTTCGNCGTCACTATCTCGATCGTGCACAAATAGGGTTTTGTTGACTTGGCAGGCCACGTCAATCTGTGCCGCAAACGCGCGGCGCTGCGCATCAGCTGCGGAAAAATTTCGGTGATAGTCCAATCCGCACTCACCCACTGCAGCTACCGCTGAGTTGCTGAACAAGGCTGCTAGGCGTTCACAGTCATCGTCAACCCAGCGATCTGCGTCGTGAGGATGTACGCCAGCCGTGGTTAAAAGCTGGGGCCACGAAGCCTGTTGCTGGGCCTGATTACATAGCGCAATGTTTTTTTCAGCGACCGTGAGGTCAGTGGCGCAACCTAGAATGCCCTGGACCCCAGCCGTTTTTGCTCGGGCGAGCAACG
This sequence comes from Gammaproteobacteria bacterium TMED92, assembly GCA_002170355.2. Lineage (GTDB taxonomy): Bacteria > Pseudomonadota > Gammaproteobacteria > Pseudomonadales > Azotimanducaceae > UBA4421. The sequence continues at coordinate 4,278 of NHET02000046.1, read as the reverse complement.
TTGTTAGGTCGCCAGTAAACTGACTGTTGTGCAAGTTCACGCAAATATCGATCACGCTTACGTGTCCCTAATGACCCTTTCCTCAGCATCAAGAAGGATTGCTGGCGTTTGCAACAGTTGGTTGTAAACGTAGGTGAACGCCAGCACGTTTTTTACGTAGTTGCGGGTCTCGCGGAAAGGGATCGTTTCTATCCACACATCTGTAGGCATGCCCGCTTTGCCTTTTATCCATCGATCCACACGATGTTCGCCAGCGTTGTAGGCGGCTATGGTCAATGGCCTCTGGCCGCTAAACCGCTCCATCAACCAAGCCAAGTGATAGCTGCCAAGCTGGATATTGACCTTTGGGTCATTTAGCCGCGCTGCATAGTTCGCAGGCAGGCGAGCGCGCTTGGTAACCAGTTTCGCAGTTCCAGGCATTAGTTGCATCAAGCCTTGGGCGCCGGCTGATGAGCGAGCGTCAGGCTGGTAGGCCGATTCTTGTCTGGCGACTGCACGCAACAAGGCGGGTGCGATAGCTTGTTTGTGTGCAGCAGCATTAAAGTCGGCGTTTAAGGCGATTGGAAACCGCAACACCAAGTCATCCATGGCCTCGGCGAGGTTCGCGCTGCGTATTGCTAAAGACAGGTCGCCGATCCCGCGAGCTAGGTGGCCCAGCTTGCGCTTGGTCTCGTTATCTGCAGCGTCTAGTCCTCGATACCATTCTCTACGACCGTTCAGGTTTTCGCCGACGGCAAACAGTTCGATGGCGCGTCGCGCATGCGAATTGCTACTTACGTTGATCGCCTCAGGTTCCGGCAAGCCCTGTTGTAGGGGCGGGGTTTGATCCAACTGCAAGGCTGCCATAAACCCGTAGTAGTGACGTTGGGTAGCCAGTTCGCGCAGCATTTGTTGCGGGTTCGGCTGTGGCGCAGGATTGGCGCTCACCGGGTTCACTTGCAGCAGGGTACGAGCCCACCAATACCGCCAGCGTTTGGTTTGTTGCTCACCAGCTGGCAACCGCTCTATCCAATACAACAGCTGGCTCCAATTCTGCTGACTCAATGCTGCTTCAGCCAGGCCTTGAACCGCAAAAGACGAGGTTAGTGCGGCGCGTTCGCGCTCGGCTGGAAATTTCCCGTCTTTGGCCAAACCTATTTGGATATGGTCATTTATAATGGAGCGTTGGACAGCGCTAAAGGAGTGGGTGGTCGCGTAACGTTGCCATGCGGTGGCGGCTTCTGTAGGCGCGGCCTTACTTAGGCGTATCAAGCCATGGCGAATAATCGTTTGATTCTTAGCGGTATCGGCGGCAAAACGGCTGTGACGCTTGATCGCACGGGGCTGTGTGTGCACCCGGTAGTAAGCCTCAGCAGCGCGTTTGTCCTCGCCGGTAAAAAAACGTAATAGGTAACGAGAAAGGGTGCGTTGATTATGCTGGATCGCTCCGTCTAACCGTTGCCATGCGATGTCCTGACTAAACCTTGCTGTAGTCCGCCAGACATCGAAGATCGGGTCACAGGCCTTGGGTTGGGACTTAGGATGAAGCCAAAGATCAGTGGTCCAATCCAAAGCCTTGTCGCGTTGGTCACGACCGTAGAGCGCCCGTAAGTAATAACAACGCAGTTCAGTGTCGCTACTTTGCGCGTAGTCGGCGTCAGAAAAGTTCTGCAGTAGGGTAGTCCAATAGCGCTTTTTACCGAGTTTTTTCAGCCATCGGCGATACAACAGATCGCTGGGCGCGAGATCGCCGTGTTGCGCCATAAAGTTGTTAACCTCTTTTGCCGAGGCATGATTGAGTCGGCCGTTTATCCGGTGATATTCAAGGTACGGGTATAAAGGGTAGTCCTGTAGCTGCCGTGCGCTGGCCTTAAACTTGCTGGTTGCGCCGCTGCGCAAGTGATCGAGCGCCTGGCGGTAAAGCGCGCGCTGTTTGAATAAACTGGTGTCGTCAGGCTGTGCTTGCTGCGCCCAAAGCTGCTCGGTTGGCGCTGTAAGCGCGCATAACACCAAAAGCAGCGCGAAAATCAGTGCATTGGGCGTGAGGTTTTCGCCAACGGATTTACCCGGCGCGCTGATGGCTCGGTACAGCCGAAATATACGTATCACTGAAAGCGTTTCTATTCTTCTGAATGGGTTTCGTCGTTACCGACTCGTACCGCTAGAACATCGCAAGTAGCGCCGTGCAATACCCCGTTTGCGGTGGATCCTAACAAAAGCGCCAAGCCGTGGCGGCCATGACTGCCAACCACAATGACATCTGCGCCGACTTCTTTTGCTGTGCGCTGAATTTCGCTCTCAGGGCGACCAAAGATCAGGTGCTGCTGCGCCTCTGGGATTTCCAGCGTCGCAGAAAATTCTCGCAGATGCGATGTGGCTTGTTCATGGATTTGCTCTTGCACTGTAGACAGATCCATTGGCACGTCGCCGCCGTATGCGAGGCTAAGTGGTTCGATAACATGAACAATGTGCAGTTGCGCGGCAAACGCTTGTACGAGCTGAATGGCGCGCTCCGCTACTTGTAGCGATTCTTCGGTCAGATCCACCGCGAGCATCACTGTTTTGTAGTCAGTCATAGTGCAAACCTTGCTTGCGCATCGCTGTTGGTCGGAAGATACAATGTACGCAATGCGCGAACAAGTATGGAGGTAGTGTGGTCTGGCTCATCATTATTGGTGTCTTAGCGTTAGCCGTTGGGCCGATCTTTTACATGTTGCCCAGCGCCCAGGATCGTTACCTGGCAGGACTGCGGCTGCAAGCGCGGCAACTAGGCTTTTCTATGCAATTGCGTCCATTGATGCTGTTGGATCCCACGGCTGAAGAGCGGGTTACTGCCTCGGGGCGTGCACTCAAACCAATGTTCGATTGCATGTGTTATGAATGGCTAGCGCGACAGCCTTTGTACAACTCGCCTGATATTTTACTGCAACGTCTCCCGCAAACCCCCACCATACCGGTACATGAGTGCGCGCCGGGCTGGGGCTTTGCGAAGCAGGGCGAACGCAGCGAGCGCGACCTAGCAGGTTGGGCGCTGTTGTCCCAGCAAACGACTTTCCAAAATAGTTTGCTGGACACCCTTCGCAACTTACCAAAGTCGGTGGTCGCGGTGGCGCTGCATGGTACTGCTGTTGGCGTCTATTGGCGGGAGAATGCGGCTGCGCAGAGTGATTTAGAGACTAATGATCGCTTACAGGTTGCTGGCAGGCAGTTACAGCAGCTTCGGGATCAAACCGATGCGCTGTGCGCTGAGTTAGTCGCTATCTTTGGCATCGTAACCGACAGCACTAAGTCGTAGAAACAGCCACACGATAGGCGCCGGAACCATACCGCAGCTCGACAGGTGTTGTCAGCGTAACTAATTTTCGTCTCAATACAGCGGATTTCTTGACAGCGACGATCACCTAAGCCTATAACTCGCGCGTCTTACGTATTGCGGCGTGGGGCTGATCGTCAATCAGCGCCTCTGACGCTGCGATCAGTCCTTACAACTTGCTAACTCTTTCGAGGCGTTATGGCTAAATCATTGGTCATTGTTGAATCTCCGGCCAAGGCGAAAACAATCAATAAGTACTTGGGTAGTGACTACGTTGTTAAGTCCAGTGTGGGTCATATTCGCGATTTGCCTACCGGCGCGCGCGGTGCAGATCCCAAGGCGCGCGCTAAAGAAGCGCAAAAGACCAAAGCATTACCGCCGGAGGAGCGAGAAGCTTATAAAAAGAAGCGCTCTAGAGAGCAGTTGGTGCGCCGCATGGGCGTAGACCCGGATCAAGCTTGGGCGGCTGAGTATGAAATTTTGCCTGGTAAAGAAAAGGTTGTGGATGAATTGAAACGATTGGCGAAGAACGCGCCAACCGTATACCTAGCCACAGACTTGGACCGCGAGGGCGAGGCGATCGCGTGGCACCTACGAGAAGCTATAGGCGGCGACGAGAGCCGTTATCGGCGGGTGGTCTTTAACGAAATCACACGCAAGGCGATCCAAGAGGCATTTGTTGATCCTGGTGAACTAGACATGGATCGAGTATACGCACAGCAAGCACGACGGTTTCTAGATCGTGTGGTGGGTTTCGAGTTATCTCCGTTGCTGTGGTCGAAGGTTGCCAGGGGCTTGTCGGCGGGCCGTGTGCAAAGTGTCGCGGTAAAACTCGTAGTTGAACGCGAGCGAGAAATCCGTGCTTTTATACCCGAAGAGTATTGGGATTTATTCGCGGATTTGAGTCGTGAAGGTGATGCTAAGCCGGTGCGTTTCCAGGTCAGCAGACAGGACGGCGAAGCGTTCCGACCAAACAATCAGACGGC
>NHET02000004.1 GCA_002170355.2 Gammaproteobacteria bacterium TMED92 | reverse complement strand
TTGCGCGCTTTGCATCTCCCGGAGCCAACGCCATGGTTGATGAGCGGGCTAAATACTGGGCGCCGGTAGATCACTATGTCGGTGGTATCGAACACGCCATATTGCATTTGTTGTACGCACGCTTCTATTTTAAGTTGATGCGCGATGAAGGGTTGGTTGAAGGTGACGAGCCGTTTCGGCGGCTGCTAATGCTGGGTATGGTGCTGCAGGGTGGCAAAAAGATGTCGAAATCTGCAGGAGATGCCGGAGATCCGCAAAAGTTGCTGGACCGATACGGTGCCGATGCGGTGCGTGTAGCTATGATGTTCGCAGCGCCACCTGAGCAGTCCTTTGAATGGGCTGAAGCAGGTCTAGAGGGCGCTATGCGGTTCTTAAAACGCTTGTGGCTGTTGGTTCAAGAGCATGTTCAATCGGGCCCAGTTCCGGCCCTGGACGTCGCGACGCTGTCTGCTGCTGGCAAAGATTTGCGCCGTAAAACCCATAGCACGTTAGCAAAAGCCGACGATGACTACGGTCGGCGGTTGCAGTTCAACACCGTAGTCTCAGCAGTGATGGAGTTGGCTAACGAAGTGGCGCGCATGGATGCGAGTCATGGGCCGGATCGGGCCGCAGTGCAGGAAGCATTGGAAAGTGCAGCGTTAGTGATCTCGCCAATTGCGCCGCATATTGCGCACAGTTTGTGGTCAGCGCTGGGTCGCCAAGACGCAGTCGTGAATCAGAACTGGCCTGCGGTTGACGAAGATGCGTTGACGCAGCAGCGCCTGAGGTTGGTTGTGCAAGTAAACGGTAAGGTGCGTGGGCAAATTGAGGTGGCTGCGGACGCCCAACAGGCTGATATTCTCGATCAAGCAAAGGTTGAGGAAAACGTCGCTCGGCACCTAGAAGGCAAAACGTTGCGTAAAGAAATTTATGTGCGCAATAAACTGGTGAACATCGTTGTGGGCTAATGCCTTCACCACAGCGGCACTGGTGCTGTCACTGAGCGCATGCGGCTTTCAGTTGCGTGGCCATGATCTGGTCAACTCTGGGCGTCTTTACGCCATAACCGGAGCTGCGGCGAACACTCAATTTGCTGAGGTAGTGCGTCGAGAGTTGGCTGACGTAAACGTGTTGACCGACGCCAGTGGGTCGGCGGACGTCACCATAGAATTGCTTAGCGTGCGGCGGCAGCAGGTCGATGGTGCAGTCACCGCAGAGGCCATGTTGTTAGAACAAGCTGTGCGCCTAGACGTTGAGTATCGAGTATTAGGAGCGGGGCAGACCGTAATAACGCCTGACCAACGACTCAGTCGACAACGTTATTTTCGGTTAGACCGCAGTAATCTTCTGGGTACGGCGGCAGTCAAAGAAGAAATTGCCGCTGGCCTCGAACAAGAATTAGCTGCGCAACTGCTGCGCAATCTCAATGTGCTGCAACAAAGCTTGGCTGCGGCTGATGGCGACTAGACCGGAGCAACTTGCAGCGGCCCTGAGCAAGGGCTTAGCGCCGGTGTATCTGGTGAGCGGCGATGACACGTTATTGGTCACCGAAGCGTGCGATTTGATTATTGCAGCCGCAAAAGCACAAGGTTTTAGCGAACGCAGTGTGCATCATGTTGATACTGGTTTTAGTTGGCATGGGTTAACCCAGGACGCTGCAAGCATGTCTTTATTCTGCGAACGCAAGATTTTAGATGTGCGGGTGCCAAGTAAAAAATTCGATAAAGACGCCTCTGCACTGTTGCGAGATTGGGTCGGCAACGACAGTAATGTAGACACTGTGCTGTTGCTTCGCACCGACCGTTTGCAACCAAAACAGCGCTCCAGCGCGTGGTTCAAAGCGTTAGAAGCAGATGGTGTTGTGGTGCTGATATGGCCGCTGGCCGCGAACGAATTTCCGCGCTGGCTGCAAAGTCGGCTGCAAAACAAGGGGCTGGCACTGCAGCCGGATGCTCTGGCGTATTTGGCCGCACGTGTGGAAGGCAATTTACTCGCCGCCGTGCAGGAAATAGAAAAACTCGCACTGCAAGATCTGCCGGCACCGATTTCTGAACAATCCTTGGCGGCATGTTTAGAGGATACATCAAGATTTACTAGTTTCGATCTGGTTGACGCGGCACTTCAAGGCAGCCCAGATCGAGTGCATAAAGTGCTGTGGGGATTGAAAGAGGAAGGGGTCTCGGTGTTTGCCATTATGGGTGCGTTAACCAGTCAGTTGCGGCGCCTCGGGCAGACCCGTGGTATGCCACCAGGGCGCGCTCGTGCCGTACAACAATTTCTTCAACGCAGTCGAATACCTACCCATCAATGGCTCGCAGAGTGCTCTGTGATTGACCAGCAAGCGAAAGGCGTTGGTATTGGTGATCCATGGATCAGCCTCGAGCAACTGCTGTTATGCATGGCTGGTGCGGACAAAGTATCGCGACCCTCGATCCACCAAAGGCTCCTAAGACGCCGTTAAGCGCCCCAGGTGGAGCTAGTTTTTGCGCTTTCAGCGCCAAAATTGCCATTTGACCTCCTGTCAATTTTTTGTTAACAAAATTAATAGACGCTGTCTGAGGGGGCAACGTCACTTAATGGCGGTCGCATAGACCGAATGAGGGGAGATAATATGTATAGAAAATTACGTGCAGTAGCGTCGGCGCTGGCGTGCGCGTTTATCTTGGCCCCAGCTTGGGCAGAAGAGAACGCAGACAGTAAGCGTATTGAAGATGTTGTGGTTTACGGTGACCGTATCGAATCCACCGTATCTGACACATCGATTTCCATCACGGCCATGAATGAAGAATTCCTTATGGATATGGGCATTCAAGGTCCAAACGAGATGGTCAACTACATACCGGCGACAACCCGAACTGACTGGGACATCAAGATCCGTGGTATCGGGCGAAACTTCCGCGGCTTGGGAGGCGACCCTGGGGTTGGTACCTACTACAACGGCATCTACTCGCCAGACTTTGGTATCGCATCCACAGAAGGCGGGCTCTATGACATTCAGCGCATCGAGGTGTTGCGTGGGCCGCAGGGCACGCTGTACGGGCGAAACTCGATAGGCGGCGTCGTTAACTACGTAACGAATCCGGCAAACCATGATGAATTCGAGGCGCAAGTGCGATGGGTCGGTGGTCAGTACAATACCTCAGAGGGCTATGCTGTTATCAGTGGTCCGATTAATGACGTCCTTGCGTATCGGTTGAATATGTCGAAGCGCACCAGTGACGGTCGTATCGAGGGCATGGGCGATGCCGAGGATATGGAAGCCGCCAATGACGCCAACTTCGCGTTGACTTTAGATTGGAAAATCTCGGACACCATGAGTCTGAATTTTCGTGCCAACGATCGCGAATCTGAAGCGCCGCGCAACTTTGGTAACGGTGGACACGGCATTCTTAGTGAAGGGCCTTGCATTAATGCAAACGTTCTAAAGATTACCAGTCTCGACCAATGTGATCCGCAATACCGAGTTTCCCGCGACATCAACTATTACGCCCGCGGGTTACGCGCTGTCGATGCGGATGACCCGGCGGCGAGGTTCCCGTTCCGGCATCCGGTAACGGGTGAAGCGCAGTGGGCCGCCTACAAGCGGCCTGGAGTTGATCCAGTGATCTGGCCTTACACACCGTCACCGAACTACGGTAATGCAAACGTTGCGGCATACGATGGTGGTGACAATGCCAAGCCTGAGTTCAAGTCGTTAACCAACAACGAGGTTAATGAGATCTTTGATCACAACTCGGCGAACATCGTGTTCGATTGGGACATAAACGACCGCGTTTCGTTGAAGTATCTGACGAATTATCAGAACTTTCTCTACTACTTTAATCGCGACAACGATTTCTCTGACAGCGAGTTTTCTAACTTAGGCGACACCGTAGACGAATCGGTCTGGTCGTTGTCTCACGAGTTGCGGGTATTCTGGAGTCTTGGCGATCGTTGGACCGCAACTTCTGGGTTGTACTACTTCAAAGAAGATCGCGATCAACTGTATGGCATTCGTAACCGCATACCGATGATCAACCAAGCGACCAACTACGGAACCGATGCGATTCCGGACCATGTAATTTCGGCGTTGGCCTTAGTGGGCTGGAACTTGCCAGATTGCTTCAATTGGAAAACTGCTGACGTGGGTGCTGCCGGCGGATATGGCCGCTACTGTGGCGACGATGGTCGTGCGTTCAGCATTACCAACGATATCGGTGCGGTTTACGAGCACGACAACAATGTCATTACCACCAACCAAGCGTTTTACACCCAAGGTGATTATCAAATCAGTGACACCTTGAGTGTTACCTTGGGTATTCGTTATTCCGAAGACTCAAGGGACGCTCGGGAAGCTCGTGGGGGTTACTCAGAGTTAGAGGCTGACGCCTATCCATGGCTGAATGCGGTGCTTGCGGGCGTGGCCGGAGCTGCCGGTGATGATGCGCTGGCGGCTGGATTGATGGCCGAGGGTGTTACGCCATTGGCGGCGTTAAATGTCGCCATGGGTGCTGCGACCCTGACAGGCGATCCGCTTAATCCAATTGCGCCGACTTGTGCTTTGGGTAGCAGTGAATGCGCTAACCCGCTGCGTCTAGGTGGTATTCCGATCTCTTTCGGTAGCCGTATTGATGGCGCTTACAGCACCAAAAACACCAGCTTCCGCGTTAACTTCAACTGGGAGCCAAGCCCGGATCATTTGATCTATGCAGGGCTAACAACCAGCTACCGTGCTGGCGGCTTTAACATGGGCGGTTCGGATAACCGAGTTTATGTGGACGGCACTGGCTCTTTGGTGTTCTACGGTGACGAGAAACTAAAGGCTTACGAGGTCGGTTTTAAGAGCGCGTTTTTTGACGGTCGTGCGCAGTTGACAGGTGCTGTCTACTACTACGACTACAAGGACTATCAAGATCACGTAGAGACTTGGGAAACGTCTAGTGGTGATTTTGACCTGCCAGTCGGCATTGAAGCACCAGCGGGACGCGGTCCGGTAGAGATGACGGATAACATTCCGAAAGCGCACAACGCTGGCTTCGAAATCGATGGTGTGATGCTACTCACCGATAGCTTAAGTATTGGCGGCAACTACAGCTATACAGAATCGGTTTACGACACCGCATATTCCGTGTTCAACGAAAATGACCCGCGTTACCCGCGCGAAATTTTTGGCGGTGATCTAAATCAGGACCCTTGTTTAGCAACGGACGCCACCAAAGACCTGTACTGCTTGCAGGTTGACGGGGTGCAACTTTCCGGCATACCAAAGCATAAAGCGACTGGCTGGGCTTCGTACCAGTGGGTGTTGGACTCCGGAACCTTGACCTGGTACGGATCGGTTGCCTACACCGGCGAGTACTTCACCAACACGTTTGCACGACCTTGGGACGAAGTGCCTGAGCGCCACCGTGTTGATACTCGGGTGTCATTCGACTCCGCAGATCAACGCTGGAGCGCGTCCGTGTTCGTGGACAATGTATTGGACGATACTTTCTTGCGTTGGTCCGATATGGAAGGGCGTCGCTCTGGCCATGGCAGCAACTTCCCACAACGAGTTGTCGCTTTGGCACCTCGCTATATGGGCGTGGAATTTGTTTATAACTTCTTACAGTAGCTTGCAATGTGGCGCTGAGCGCTAGCAAAGCTGATGGTGGTTACGGGTTGTGCTCAACAGCCCACACCACCAGACAGCAGCGTCACAAGGTCAACGTTGCACTATCATGCGCACACAAAGANAGAGCCAAGTCTTTGGTGCGCAATATTTTCGTGCCTGAATTANGGCAGCGCCAAGGCCACTAGCCGAGCGTCCTGAGCCTGGCCACTGGCAATGACGATATATTGCTTACCATCTTGAAGGTAAGTCATAGGTGCGCCCCANGGGCGTGCAGGTAGGTCTATTTCGGCCACTACGGCGCCGCTGTTCTTGTCGAATGCACGCAGTACGTTGCGCGTGCCGTCGGCTTGAGAGACGAACAGTAGAGTCTTTGTCAGTACTGGCCCGCCTGACCATCCTGCGCCCAGCGGGCCCGGATCAGGCAAACCTAGATCAATGACTTTTTGTCTTGGGCCATCGCCATTCACCGTCATCCATTTGTGCTCGCCGGTTTGCATGTCAATCGCGGTAACACGCGCGTACGGTGGCTTGATTAAAGGTAAGCCCTGGGGNCCACTGACACCGTTAATNCTGCGGCTGCGNACATAGTTAAAATTAGTCTTGTCGGGATTGCCCTTGCTCAGTTTCACCGCTATCGGATTTGCTTGNGAAGGGATGAACAGTAATTGGTTGTNCGGATCAAACGCCGCTCCGGTCCAATTGGCGCCGCCGCCCCAACCCGGCAGGTTGAGGGTGCCTTTAAGGCTGGGCGGTGTATAGAGTGGCCCGCTGTTAAATTGCGCCATGATGTTCTTGGCCTNTGCAAACAGTTCAGGGCTGAAGTTGATGAGTTGCGCTTCGTTCATGCCTTGGCGTTCGAAGGGNGCGGGTTTGCTCGGTATTGGTTGCGTCGGGCTGGAACGCTCCCCAGGCACATCGCTTGGTGGAACAGGGGTTTCTACAATCGGCCAGACGGGTTCGCCGGTTATCCGATCAAAGACAAAAACAAAACCCTGCTTAGTGACTTGCGCGACCGCTTTGAGCGGTCGGCCAGCCACCTCTATGTCCATTAGGGTGGGCGCTGCAGGCAGGTCATAATCCCATAAACCGTGGTGCACGATTTGAAAGTGCCAAACCCGTTTACCGGTGCGTGCATCTACGCACACTAAGCTTTCGGCAAATAGGTTGTCGCCAAGTCGATGGCCACCGTACCAGTCGTTTGTTGGCGTGCCTGTAGGCAGATAAATATAGCCCAGTTCGATATCGGCGCTCATGCCTGTCCAAACGTTGGCGTTGCCGGTGTAACGCCAAGAGTCGTTTTCCCAAGTCTCTACGCCATAGTCCGTGCCTTGGGGAATGGTATGAAACATCCACACTTGTTCTCCCGTAACCGGGTCGAACCCGCGCACATGCCCCGGTGGCATCTCCTTTGTTCGCGGCCCATCAAGGATCGAAGAACCAACAACCACGACATCGGCAACTACGGTAGGCGCAGACATGACCGAGTAGAGTTTACGCTCCACCGGACGGCCAAGCCCGAGAGTCAGATCGACCCGACCAGAATCGCCGAAGTCTTCGACGGGTTTGCCGGTCTTGGCGTCTAGAGCCCAAAGATAAGCGTTATTGGTCGGCATAAATATCCGTTCTTTGCCTTTACCATCTGTCCAGTAACCAACGCCGCGGTGGTTATAGCCCAAATTAGTCGGGCGACCGTCATCGTAGGTGCGGGTATCGAACAACCAGATGGTTTTGCCAGTAGTGGCGTTGATTGCCGCGACGTGACCCAAAGAGGTGTTGGTATACAGCACGTTACCAATCTTCAAAGGCGTCGACTTAAAGCCCCAAGGTGTTTTCTTTGGGTCAGCTTTTACCAGCTTGTTATCCGCAGACTGCCACTGCCATGCCACTTCGAGATTGGCCGCATTGCTGGCGTTNATTTGATCGAGATGCGCGTATTTGGAAGAGCCCGCATCATTCGCGTAGGTTGGCCAATCGGTGTTGGTGGCGTGAACGGCGGTGGTAAATAAGCAGCCAAGAAAAAAAACTAGGCGATAACCCATAATGCTTTACTCCTGCAGTGGTGCGACCGATGTTAGTTGACGTGAGTGTCGGCGGTAACTCCCAGCGCTTCGACGCTGAGCTCCCCGTCATTGTTATTGAAGGTAGTAACCGAGCAATTATCTGGCGCGAAGATACGCATGCGGTCGTCGTTTGTTGCAGCGCCTACGGCTGCGTTGATGGCCACGAAGTGGCTAAAAATAATGCAGTCTTGGGATTGCGCCAACAACGTATCAACGAGCGCTTGGCGCCAATCTTGCGTCGCCGATGACAACTCGGACCAGCCGCCCTGCATGGCCTGTTGTAACCATTGCGCGCGTTCTACCAGGTCCTCTGTGGGTGATGGAATTTCTGCTACTCGGGTTTCTACGCCCACTTCGCAATGCCACCGTTGTGCCAGCGGTTGCGAGGTTTCAAAGGCCCGTGCCAGCGGACTCGACAGCAGTATTGGACGCTTGGCACCATGGCGTTGGTCAAGCATCTCGGCGACAGCTTCGGCCTGCGCGCGGCCTAACTCGTCTAAGCCTGGGTCTTTGTGACTGCCAAAACCGGCGGCGGCTTTGCCGTGACGCACCAAATGAACTTGTGCCATGTACTTTGCTCTCCGTGTTTTTTGGCTAGCGCAAAAGTCCAACTTAGATTGAGCGCTAGCTCTCGTGATTTGGTCTGCGGTTGCCTACAATGCCGTGTGAAATTACGTCTAGGAAGAACGCGTGTCAGATCAAGCAGCCGCTATCACCACATCATTTGCTCCCGATACCACCATAAGTGTGAGGGATGCCTTTGGAATTGATCAAGAACTATCGGTGCCGGCATTTAGCCAAAAAACCGATTATGTGCCGGCAGTAGATGCAGACTATCGCTTCGACCGCGACACCACCCTGGCTATTCTTGCCGGCTTCGCGCACAACCGTCGTGTCATGGTGCAGGGGTATCACGGCACTGGTAAGTCGACGCACATAGAACAGGTGGCGGCGCGCTTAAATTGGCCGTGTATCCGCATCAATCTAGACAGCCATATCAGTCGTATAGACCTAATTGGCAAAGACGCCATTGTGTTGCAAGACGGTAAGCAGATTACCGAGTTCCGCGAAGGCATTCTGCCCTGGGCGTTGCAGCATCCGGTAGCGTTAGTGTTTGACGAATACGATGCAGGTCGTCCGGACGTTATGTTTGTGATTCAGCGCATTCTCGAAATCGAAGGCAAGTTGACCCTGCTGGATCAAAACAAAGTTATTGACCCAAATCCGTTTTTCCGCCTGTTTGCGACCACCAACACGGTAGGTTTGGGTGATACCACCGGCTTGTACCATGGCACGCAGCAGATTAATCAAGGGCAGATGGACCGCTGGAGCATCGTGTCTACATTGAACTATTTGGAACACGACGCCGAGGTCGACATTATTAAAGGCAAGGTCGCCAGCTTTGCTAAAGGCGCGAAAGGCGAGCGCATGATTGGCAACATGGTTAGCGTTGCCGACTTGACCCGCAAAGGTTTTGTAAACGGCGATGTGTCCACGGTTATGTCGCCGCGAACGGTGCTGACTTGGGCGCAAAACAGCGAAATCTTTGGCGATGTTGGCTTCGCCTTTCGCGTCACGTTTTTGAATAAGTGTGATGAGCTAGAGCGTCCGATCATTGCCGAGTACTACCAGCGTTGTTTGGGTGAAGATCTGGGCGATGCCACTGCCGGCATTACCCTAAAGTCGGCCTGAACCACTGATGAGTGACGTTGACAACCCGCTAGAGCCGTTCAAGCGGGCGACCACCGCGGCGATCCGCGCAATAGCCGAAAACGACGAGCTGGACATTAACTTTGGTCCCGGCGCGGCGGCAGTGCAGGGCGGTCGGCTGCGCTTACCGCTACCCTCGCATGGTGCAAGCGCGGCGGAAATAAACGCCACGCGTGGTATCGGTGACGAATTCGCATTGCGTTATCGCTACCACAATTCGCAGTTGCATTCTCGGTACAGTCCTCAGGGTGGGCCGGCTCAGGAAATGTTTGAGTGGATTGAGTCAGCACGCATCGCTTCTCTGGGTGCCGAGCGCATGGAAGGCGTGGCGGGCAATCTAGACGCACACCTTGAAGCGCAATGTCGACAAGCCGCGTTTGACGCGGTAACAGCAGAAGCTGACGCGCCATTGTCGGTCGCCGTGGGGCTAATTGTGCGACAGCAGCTCACCGGTAGAGAACTACCGCCGAGTGCCGAAAATGTTGTTCAGTATTGGCGCGAGCATGTGTTGGAGAGCGCGGGAGAGCATATTGAAGCGCTACGCGAGCATGTTGGGGATCAAGCCCGGTTTGCTAATTTGTGTCGCAATATCATTGCAGATCTGGGGTTACCGATAGATCTCGATGACCCGATGGATGGCGAAACCAATCCGGACGACGTTGAGACAGTGGATGAGACGCAGGACTCAGAAGCAGACTTTAGTCCTGAAGACGTTATGTTGGATGACGAGGCCGGAGGCGAAGAAAATACCGACGGTGACGCTACTACGGTAGAGATGGACGCGCATGCAGATATGGACGACGCAGCCGGCGAGGCTGATCCAGATGAAGCGCCGGTACCGATGCCTGACGACGCGGGCCGCATCGCCGTAGACTTTAATTATTCGAGCTTCACAGAAAAGTACGACGAGATTGTAAAAGCCGAAGAGTTGTGCGACGCCGATGAACTGACACGCCTGCGACGTATGCTCGATCAACAACTGCTAACTTTGCACCACGCCACCTCAAAACTTGCCAATCGGTTGCAGCGCCGACTGATGGCGAAGCAAAACCGGACCTGGGAGTTTGACCTTGAAGAAGGCATTCTNGACGCGGCGCGGTTGTCCCAAGTGATCATCGATCCGATGAATCCACTTGCCTACAAACAAGAAAAAGAGATGAAGTTCCGCGACACCGTGGTGACCTTGCTNATCGACAGCTCAGGTTCAATGCGTGGCCGGTCGATTACCATTGCGGCAATGTGTGCGGACATTATGGGNCGCACNCTCGAACGCTGCTCAGTGCGAGTTGAGATTTTGGGCTTTACTACCCGAGCATGGCGTGGTGGCCAGTCTCGAGAGGATTGGATTAACGCCAGCAAGCCCTCTAATCCTGGCCGGCTTAACGACATTCGTCACATCATCTATAAGTCAGCTGATGATCCNTGGTCCAGAGCGCGGCGTAATTTAGGCTTGATGATGCGCGAGGAACTGTTGAAAGAAAACATCGACGGCGAGGCGCTAATTTGGGCGCATAATCGGGTTGTAACGCGCACCGAACAACGCAAAGTCATGATGGTGATCTCTGATGGATTGCCGGTGGACAATTCGACGTTGCTGGTAAACCCCAGTAACTTTTTAGAACAACACCTTAAGTACGCCATCGACATGATCGAAAATCATTCGCCGGTGGAGCTGGTGGCTATAGGTATTGGCCACGACGTCACCCATCACTATAAACGTGCGGTGACCATTACCGATGCAGAACAGTTAGGCGGGGCGATGACCGAGCAACTGGCTGAGTTATTCGACGTAAAAGATTGACCGAGCCGTCACAAATTGCGGCAGATCGCAGCAAAAAATAGGGTCGCAGCGCACGCCACGACCCAAGACGATGCACGCTAGCCAACCACGTGCATACGAGTGATTTCGGGTGCGCCGCCCATTAGACCCTTNAAGCCGGCCCCAGATGCTTTGAAGTGCTCGGACTGACCGTGAGCCTCCATGGCCGCGTCGTCTTCATANAGCTCCATAACCACGTAGTTGCCGTCGGCGTCTTTGCACAACTTGTACAAATGGCAGCCAGGCTCGTTGGCGTTGACCTTGGCGGCGAGATCGAGCATGACTTCCTCAAAAGCTGCCTCACAACCCTCTTTAACNTTTAATTTTGCGATAACTGNCAACATATGCCTCTCCTCTTTGTGCATGATGATCGATCAAAGATCAGTGATTGCTGTGTAATAAAAANGAGCGTGTACACTCGCNGNGGGTTACACGAGTTTGAGAATAGGGACTCTTATGCATCGACGCAATCTACTCACGGCAATAGATCACTATGCAGTGCGCTACCCTGAAGAGGCGGCCGTAGTGCAGCGCTTTCGGTCACTGTTAGAGAACCATGAAGATTGCTTTCAGCGCGATTGCTGGCACGGCCACATTACCGGTTCTGCCTGGTTGGTCAGCCCAGATTGTCAGCAGCTTTTGCTGACACATCATCGTAAGCTGAACATGTGGCTGCAATTGGGTGGGCACAGTGACGGTGAACCAGACACCCCGCAAGTTGCACTGCGAGAAGCGCGGGAGGAATCGGGGCTGGCGGTGGCGCTAATCGATCCGCAGATCTTCGATCTAGATGTGCACGAGATTCCAGCACGCAAAACCGACCCTGCACATTATCACTTCGATGTGCGTTATCANATCCAAGCCGCNAGTCTTGAGTTTCAAGTGAGTGCTGAGTCCTTAGCGCTGGCGTGGGTAAAAATAGATGAGCTAGCTCGCTANACCACAGAAGAATCTATTTTGCGTATGCGCCGTAAGTGGCTGCAGAGCGAACCTGCAGGTAGTTNGCAGACCGCAGGGTTAACGAAAACTTAAGAAATTAGACATTGTTCCCCAGGCGACCTTGCCGTAACCTTCCGCTAATCGCCCGATTGTTCCTTATTCCGGTAATAGTAAAGCGCACCGGTTACTGAACTCGATAGAGAAATTCGCCAGCGGCACTTGTGCCAACCGTGCATTTCGTCAAGGTCTTAGGTTTGATTGGTCGACGGACTCCGTAGGGAGAAAACCAGCGCTTATCAAACTTATTAGGAAAGGAGCTAAAAGAGCTGTGAAAAAACTATATGTAGGTAACCTCGCATGGGCGGTTACCGATGAAGACCTGCAAACTCTGTTTTCAGAGCATGGCAGTGTGGCATCCGCAGCGGTCATTACCGACCGCGAGACCGGTCGCTCAAGAGGATTCGGATTTGTTGAGTTAGAAGACGGTGCGGAGGCAGCGATCGAAGCTCTGAATGGTCACGATTTCAAAGGCCGAGCACTACGCGTGAACGAAGCTCAGAGCAAAGAACGCTCTGGGGGTGGACGTCCAGGCGGTGGTGGTGGAGGCCGGCGCTTCTAAGCGTTACGCAGCCATACTCTGAGACTTGTTTAATTAACAGGTTGTCAGAGACGTAAGAGGACCCGTTGGTGTGACGCATCAGCGGGTTTTTTTTGGGCAAAAGAATAGTCGCCATTTGATTTTTACTAGCGCCGCGATATCGCTATCGTCAGTTTGCGTTAATTGCTAACCCTGGGCTGGATGAAACAGATGACACGCCACCATGCGCTGGTCGTCACCGTCGGTGCTGACCGGCAATAGCATTGGCGTAATGGTATGACATTCTGGCATTGCCTGTGGGCAGCGATTCGCAAAACGGCAGCCGGCAGGCACATTTACCGGGGANGGAATTTCGCCTTGGATACTGGTTGAAGGTCGCTGGCGCTCGGTATTCGGATCGGCCTCTGGATTGGAGGCGATCAACGTTTGGGTATACGGATGTTTGGGCGTAAAGAAAACGTCATCGGACTTGCCGATTTCCACCAAACCGCCCAAATACATGACTGCCATGCGGTCGCTGATGTAGCGCACCATNGACAAGTCGTGCGCGATAAACAGCAACGTCAGCCCCATGCTCGCCTTAAGCTCACCCAGCAGATTGATAACTTGAGCCTGCACTGATACGTCTAGGGCTGAGATCGGTTCATCACACACTACAAATTCAGGTTTCAGGATCAGCGCACGGGCGATACCTATGCGTTGGCGTTGGCCCCCAGAAAATTCATGGGGGTAGCGAGACATATGATCGGGATGCAGCCCCACTTGTTCGAGCCATCGGGCAACTTCGTTGCGCGTTTTCTCTGCGCTTTGGCTATTGTGCAGGCGCAATCCTTCGCCAATGATCTCACCTACGGTCATGCGTGGATTCAGCGATGAGTAGGGATCTTGGAAGATCATCTGCATATGCGGCGAGTAGCGGGCAAAGTCTTTTGCGCTGTAGCTCTTAGGCAGCGCCTCACCCCGAAAGGTAACGTCGCCGCTGGTTTTGTCGTGCAGCCCGAGCACGGTTTTACCGAGGGTGGACTTGCCGGAACCGCTCTCACCCACCAGGCCGACTATTTCTCGCTCGCCAATATTCAGGCTCACATGATCCACAGCGTGCACCTGCTGCTTTTGGCCGAGATCGAAGTACTTTACCAGTTGATCAATTTCTACAAGATTATTCATCGTCCTGCTCCGACGGCAAAGTGCAGCGACTCTGGTCGATTAGCATTGTCGCTGTCGTGAAGCCAACAGCGCGACCAGTGGTCATCGCTCAAACTGGCCACCGTCGGTGCATCGCTGCTACAAATCTTCATTGCATGGGGACAACGCGCGCAGTAGCCGCAGCCTGGTGGCGGCTGAAATAAGTCCGGCGGCGAGCCATCGATGGGCACCAAGGTTTGATTGCCCTCACGGTTATTTGTGGGCATGGCACCGCGTAAGCCCAGTGTGTATGGGTGGGCGGAGCGGTAGAAAATATCGTCCACGCTGCCCTGTTCCACCACTTGGCCGGCGTACATCACCATGACCTCGTCCGCCATCCGCGCAACAACGCCTAGATCGTGGGTAATCAAGATGATCGACATCTTAGTTTCTTGTTGCAGATCGTTGAGCAGGTCGAGAATCTGCGCCTGAATGGTCACATCTAAGGCAGTGGTGGGTTCGTCTGCGATCAATATGGCCGGTTCGCAGGCGATGGCCATAGCGATCATAGCGCGTTGCAACATACCGCCAGAGAATTCAAAGGGATATTGTTTGGCGCGTTTCGCGGCCTCGGGAATTTTAGTCAGCTCCAATAACTCTACGGCACGCTGGAACGCATCACGGTGGCTATAACCTCGGTGCACTTGCAGAGTTTCGGCAATTTGGTTGCCAATGTTCATGGTTGGATTCAGTGAAGTCATCGGATCTTGAAAGATCATGCTCACTTGATCACCGCGAATGTCGTTGCCGTTGATCACTTTGCTGCCGAGGATGTCGTTGCCATTTAGGGTCGCGGTACCCTGAGTTATGCGACCAGGTGGCATTGGGATTAGTCCCATAAGACTTTGCACTGTCACCGACTTACCGCAGCCAGATTCACCGACAATGGCAAGTGTTTGACCGGGGTATACGTCGAAGCTTACGCCACGCACAGCCTTAACCACGCCACCATAGGTGTCGAATTCTACATGTAGATCATTAACGCTCATCAGCGCGTCAGACATAGTGCGTTCTCTCTATTCGCGGTTACGCATGCGGGCGTCCAGCGCATCACGCAGGCCGTCCCCCAGTAAGTTAAACGCCAGCACCGTTATGCTGATAAACAGCGCTGGAAAGATCAGTTCGTGAGGGTGCGTGAGCATGGTCTTGATACCCTCGTTACACATGGACCCCCAAGACGGTGTAGGCGGCGCCACGCCCATACCAATGAAAGATAAAAATGCCTCAGTGAAAATAGCACTGGGCACAGCGAAGGTGATGGTGACCAAAATCACTCCCATGGTGTTGGGGATCATGTGGCGGACCAACAGGTAAGGCGTCTTTGCGCCTAACAGTCGCGACGCACCGATATAGCCTTCCTCGCGAATTTGCAGCACTTGGCCACGCACAAGGCGGGCAGCGGCTGGCCACAACAACACCACCATTGCGACCAGCATTGGCATAATGCCGCTTTCTCCAGGGCCAATGCCGAAGACGATCTTAAATAAGATCATGAACAGCAAAAACGGGAGGGCGACTACAAAGTCGGCAAAGCGCATCATCACCTGATCGGTCATGCCGCCGACAAAGCCGGCGATGCTGCCGTAAAGCACGCCAAACAATATGTATAAGATCGGTGCGAATAAGCCGATGAACAGTGACACCCGTGCACCGTGCATAAGTCGTGCGAGCATGTCTCGACCAAGGTAGTCCGTACCCAACGGGTGTAGGCCCAGTTTGAACTCGTGCCCGTGATCAAGCTGCTGCTCAGGTGTCATTAAGCCACGCCGCAGCGCTTCGCTGCGCGTAATCACCCGCATCACCGTGGTGCTGATGGTGGCTACTAGGTCACTGTCTTGGCCGCGGGCGTCCAGCGCTACGACTGAGTAATGATAGTCAATAGGGCGCAGATCTAAGCGGTCTTCGAAGTACAGATTTTGGGTCTCAGCCAAGGGTAAGCCTAAAGCGCCCCCTGCATTGATTGGAAACAGATTGCGATAGATTCGATAGCCGCCAGGGGCCATTGCGTCTTGGCTTTGCCAAGTTAAACGTACCGACTGGGTCGAGGTAGGTGCAGCAAATGTTAGTCCAATAACATTATCGTTGTACAAAAAGTCACTCGCGATGTCGCCATACCAAGGCTGGTAATCGGCGACTAAGGTCGCGGATCGATCGGCACCGGGTCCTATGCTGATCTGGTCAACATCTTGTGCGGACGGATCGACCGTCCAAACGAATGGCCCGACGAAAGTGAACAGCAGCAAGCCGATAATTAGATACAGCGAAAATGTTGCGCGCTTGTTTTGCTGTAAGCGACGCCATGCGTCTTGCCAATAAGACAGCGATGGCCGGCTGCTGATGGCCGCAGCCTGGGTCTGCGTTAACGGCGAAAAGGCGTCTGTGGCGCGCATTAGTCGAGCCTCACTCGTGGATCGATCCAGCCGTAAATGAGATCAACGACGATCACCATAAATACCAAAAATGCACCGAAAAATACGGTGGTACCCATGATGACGGTGTAGTCCAATTGCTGCACGGCCTGTACGAAGTACCGCCCTAACCCTGGAATTGCGAAGACGATCTCCACCACGAAGCCCCCGGTGGTAATGCTCGCAATGGCCGGGCCGAGGACCGTCACCACTGGGAGCACCGCGTTGGGTAATTGGTGACGGCTAAACACTTGAGTGCTTGGCAAGCCCTTGGCGTTAGCGGTACGAATGTAGTCGGAGCTGACGATCTCAAGCATTGATGAACGCATGAGTCGGGTCAGGTAAGCCATGGTGGAAAGGCCCAAGACCATAGCCGGCAAAATCATATGTTGCACGGTACCCCAACCGCCCACGGGTAAGATCGAAGCGCCGGCGAAGTTGTTCAAATTGACCAGTGAAAGCTGGCCGATGGCAGCGATCACAAAACTCGGCACAGAAATACCCAAGATCACTAGGAACATAATAATGGTATCGGGTAGGCGGTTTCGGTATAGCGCGGTCAACGCCCCCCATAACACCCCGCCTAAGCCCGCAAACACAACCGCTAAGATGCCCAAGGTTGCTGATACAGGAAAGTGTTCGCGAATGATGTCATTGACGCGGCGATTCTCTTGGGTATAGGAAATACCTAAATCACCTTGGCTTAAATTTTTTAGGAACAGCAAATACTGGGTCGTGATGGGTTTATCCAGCCCGTATTTGGCTTCGAGATTGGCGCGAATTTTTGGATTAGTCGCTTTGTCACTGGTGAGTGGATCACCGGGTACGGCGTGCATACCAAAAAACGTGGCCGTAGCGATGAACCAAATAGTCACTACACTCAAAACCAGCCGCTTCATCATGTAGCGCAACATTGCTATTGGCCTCCTGCGCTGGTGTCGATATAGGCGTTGGTATAGTCGGTTTGCGCACCAATGACCCGGCGTTTAAGGCCTTTAAGTTGCGGGTGTACTGCGTAGGTCACGCCTCGCTCAAACATCGGTAGCAGCGCCACGTCGTCAAACAGCACTTGTTGTATCTGCCCGAAGGCGTCCATGCGAGTCTTAGTATCCGTTGACCCCTGGGCTTGTCGAACCAAGCGGTCATTTTCTGCGCTGACGTAGCGACCTCGGTTGTTCAAGTTCCACGAAGCGAATAAGTCACCAAAAGTCAGTGGGTCGTTATAATCCGGGCCCCAACCTGCTAACAGAATGTCAAAGTCGCCAGCAGTCATTTTTGCTAAGCGCTGCTTAAAGATTTGCTTATCGATTTTTACGGTGAGGCCGAGCTTGCTCTTCAACACTTCTTGCACCCACTCCGACTGGATGTTCGAAACTGGGCTGTCACTGGTCAGCAGAACGATGGGCGGCCATTCGTCCAAGCCTAATTCTTGTTTNGCGAGCGCCAAGTGTTCTCGTGCTTTTTCCGCATCAAGCCGCAATTGCGGCGGTGGGTATTCCTCTCGCAACCAGGTGTTGGTACCCATAAGCCATTCTGGAAAAATCGAAACACCGGGCTTATAACCCGGCAGTTTGGTGACCTTGTACACCAGCTCGTCCATGTCCAGCACCAACTGCATGGCGCGGCGTAGGTTGAGGTTTCGAGTCACGCGCTCATCACGGTGATTAAACTCCAGAAAGAACAACGTGCCGTCTTGGTTACGCTTAATCGGCCAGCCCTGGCGTTGCGCCTCAGTTAAGTTTTCAGCCCCTAAGGTGGTGAAGGCCACTTTTTCGTCTTTGAAAAAATTTATTGCGGCATTNGCGTCTTGGGTTATGTACGCGATATTAATTTGATCGAGTTTTATCCGATCTTTGTCCCAGTAGTTTGGATTNTTTTTCATNAGCAGGCTGGAGCCATGCACCCAGCTCTCGAGGGTGAAGGGGCCGCTAAACAGCAGCTCATGGGCGTCTGCGCCGAAACGACCATTGGTGGCGTTATAAAAGTCCTCGCGTATGGGTAAAAATGTTGGGAACACCACAGTTTTNTCAAAAAACGCCATGGGTTGTTGCAACTCCACGACCAAGGTGCGTGGGTCTGGTGCGCTCACGCCCAACGCGTCTACCGGCATTGTGCCTTCGTTTACGGCGCGACCGTTTTTGATGGAATACAGCAAAAAAGCATATTCTGATGCGGTCTCNGGACGCAGCGCGGTCTTCCAAGAAAAAATAAAGTCTGCGGCAGTAATGGGTACGCCGTCGCTCCACAAAGCGTCCTCGCGGAGCCAAAAAGTGGCATGGGTGGGCGTAACCTCCCAACGTTCGGCGATGGCGGCTTCCAGCTGATCATCCACGCTCATGCGCAGCAGACCCTCCATTATGTGGGCCAGCACCATGCCGGAAACCGAATCGGTGGTGATGGTGCTATTGAGACTGGGTGGTTCTTCTTTCAAGTAAGTTGAAATGCTGTTGTTTTCAACATCTATGGCAATGGCATTGGTACTGCCGGAAGAAAATGCGCTGGCCAAGTAATGCAGTGCGAACATGAGTAACGCGCAGCCCGCTACAGCTAGAGCAAAGTAGATTGAGAGTTGGCGTATTGCAGCGCCAGAAAAGTTAGCAGTGTTTTGCGACGAATGACTTGGGGATTGTTGATTCACAGTTTTAAGAACACGTGCAATTGTCTGTGGTTAATGAAGGAGCTTATGTCACCTGGCGCAATAGATTACCTACTACGCGCTCTAAGTGCATGAGCGAATTGCATTCTTCGACCTGATGCGAGTAAGCGCCATATTTGCGCATTTCAGAATCGCCGGTATTCCACGCTAGGCGTGCTTCCGGGTTGAGCCAGATGACCCGCTTAGAGCGGTCATANAGTTCTTTTAATACCTCAGCATGAGCTTCGCCAAAGTTGTTGCGCGCGTCGCCCAAAATAATAATGGTGCTGCGGTTATCTATATCGTCGAGGCAGAGCTTCTTGAAATCGAGTAATGCTTGGCCGTAGTCGGTAGAGCCACCGCTGTAGTCGCGCAAGGTTTTGGCAATGGCGTCTTCAATTTTGTTGCGATTAAANAGTTCNGTGACCTCGGCCAAGTCCGAAGAAAACGCAAAGCTCCTAACCTTAGGCATGACCTCGTCGAGGCTGTACAAGAACATCAGCATAAAACGCGCGTAATTCGCCACCGAGCCAGAGACGTCACAAATGGCGAAAACTTTAGGCCGATCTANCTTTACCGACTTCCAATGCAAATTAAAGATCGCACCGTCGTAAGACATGTTANTGCGCAGCGTGCGCGAGATATTNAGTTGGCCGCGCTTAAACACTTTTTTACGGCGGCTATGCAGGGTACTGAGCTTCTTCGCCATCTTGTAGACGATTTCTTGAATCAAACGAAAATTGCGGTGCTCTACATTTGACAGTTTGACCTTGCGCAGCAGTTCCTCGCGCAAGCGTTTGCCAGAAACGTCGGCATTTAATAAGAATTGCTGCTCAACATAGTCGCGCACTTGCTCGCGTAAAAAATCCCGTCGAGCTTTTAGTTGCTGGCCTAAACGTCTAGCTGGCACCGCAGGGGCTTGGCGCAAATCCGCGATTTCTTGGTTCAGATCTGGCAACCCCATCTGATCCATGATGCGCCGCGCATACAAACCTTTTTGAGTAAAGATTTGTATTTCCCGAATGTTTACGGCTTCGCCAGCAGCCGACATTTGTACCGCCAGCTCAACTCGTGAGTTGGCCATAAGTAANTTNCCGAGAGCGGAATTTGGTTCGGTCATNTCGCCAGGGCCGAGATCTTCCTCTTCTTCTTCCTCGAACAAATTGTTCTTGTTCTTATTTTTACTTTTGCTCTTTTTGCGCTTACCGCCGCTTTGCGCCTGGCGATCGCCGCCAGCGCCACCGCCCTCACCGTCACCGCCNTCCTCACCGTCTTGATCTTCTGCATCGGCGCCCANCTGCGTGGCGTCGGCTTCGCCACGTACATCTTGGAAGGCAAAGAATTGATCGAAACAGGCGTCGAACGTGACCTTTTCGTCAGCAGTCTTGGGCAACACCAAAGACAGAGTGCGCTTCAGATAATCGCGATCGTCATAGCCGACCAATTCCACNGCGTTCAAAGCGTCCAGAGTTTCGGCTGTGGATACACGAATGTCTGCATTACGCAGTGCCCGAATAAAGTTGCTGATCGTGCGGTCTGTCGTTTGCGCGTTCATGCGACGAAGGCTTACTTGGCGACTTTCGCNGTCAAAGAGTTCACCTCGCTTTGCACATTGTCGATGTCCTCTTGAAACTTAAGAATGACGTTTAGTGTGTCTTTGACCAGCTGCGGCTCCAAGCTTTCAGCGTGCAGCAGCACGAGCGTTCTCGCCCAGTCGATGGTCTCCGAAATAGCGGGTAGTTTCTTTAGGTCTAAATTACGCAGNTCATGAATGAACTCCACTAACTGACGCTGCAACTCTGGAGGAATCTCTGGTACCCGAGCGCCAATGATTTTGCTCTCGACCTCGACCTCGGGAAAGGGAATATAGAGGTGTAAGCAACGGCGCTTGAGAGCATCGGANATCTCGCGGGTGTTGTTTGAGGTTAGAAAAACAATAGGCGGCTCTGCGACCGCTTTAACCGTGCCTATTTCCGGAATGGACACCTGGAAGTCAGAAAGTATTTCTANCAATAAAGATTCAAATTCGTGATCGGCTTTGTCGATCTCGTCAATTAACAGCACACAGCCGTCTTCCTCGCGTAGCGCCTTCAGTANCGGTCGCGGTTCCAAAAATTCCTCAGAGAAAAAGATGTCACCAAACTCGTGCAGTTTACTGACAGACTGGGCNAACCCTTTGGCACCCTGCAGCACCTCGTCCAGAGCCTCTTTAAGAACCTGGGTATAGAGTAGTTGCTTGCCGTATTTCCATTCGTAAATCGCCTTAGACTCGTCCAGACCCTCGTAGCATTGCAGTCGTACCAGCGGCAAACTGAACATTTCTGCGGCAGTTTTCGCTAGTTCGGTTTTGCCGACGCCAGGAGGACCTTCAATTAAAACCGGCTTGCGTAATTGGTAGGCTAGAAACACCGCAGTAGCAATTTCGTCGCTGCAAATGTAGCGATGTTGCTCGAAGTTCTCTTTCAATGACGCCACTGATGTGGCGATCGTTTCGATGTCGGCCATACTTCTCCCGTAAGCAAATTCAATTGTGCTCAGACCAAACGAAGATTGAGTCGGCGGCGAAGTAACGGTAGCGCCGAAGGCAAAGCGAAGGTCATGGATCCGCACCCTCTCCCCTGATGCGGCGGCAAGCATTATTACTTGGGTGTTGGCATAAGTATAGGCTTGACCTTAGCGCCAAGCCTATTCGAGCGGCACTTCAACAAAGAATTGGCAGACAAGAACTTATGCAGAATTATCGAGACCAGCTTGAGCAGTTACGCGCGGAATTGCATGCGCGTGCGCGAACAGCAGATGCTCAGGCTGGGGTAGGTCGTCGAGAGCAACAATTGCGAGAAATTACNGCTGCGCTAAAACGGCTGCATGACGGAGATTAGGGGTTGTGCCGGGTTTGCTACGAGCCGATCAACCCCCAGCGTTTGGCGTTCAACCCGGCAGTCTTNACCTGCACTGATAGCGCGCGCGGGCGAAATCTAACGTTGGCGAAAACCCGGTTAAGAATGCACCCGCATTAGACCCTCTTGCGTTGTTGACGCCACTAACTCGCCCGCTTGGTTATAGATTAGGCCCCGGTTAAAGCCCCGGGCGCCGCTGGCGCTGGGGCTGTCTTGGTCGTATAACAGCCACTCATCGGCGCGGAAGGGGCGATGGAACCACATCGCATGATCCAGACTGGCGACCTGGATATTGTCTTGCAAAAAGCTAATACCGTGGGGACGGGTTGCGGTATCTAACAGTGACCAGTCGGACAGGTAGGCGAGCACACATTGATGAATACGTGGGTCGTTAGGCAGCGTTTCGCCGCAGCGCATCCAACACCGCTGTACTGGCTCAGTCTTTTGCGGATGCATTAAATCCAGTGGCGCTACAGGTCGTAATTCAATGGCAGAAGAACCACTGAAGGTCTCCTGAAATTCTTTCGGCCAGTTTTTTGCTTGCTCTGCGCGTACTTGCTCCTCGCCCAGTAATGTCTCCGGATTTGCGGTTTCTGGCATAGCGAACTGATGCGATAAACCTTGCTCGGAAACCTGAAACGATATCGACATGGTAAAAATGGCTTGGCCGTGTTGTACCGCCATAACTCGGCGCGTGGTGAAGCTTTTGCCGTCGCGGATACGATCTACTTTATACAGAATGGGCCGGTCTTTATCGCCGGCTCGTAAGAAGTATCCGTGCAGGCTGTGGGCGTGGCGGTCGTCAGCTACGGTGCGTGAAGCCGCGACCAGTGCTTGACCGATGACTTGGCCACCGTAGACCCGTTGCCACCCCTCGTTCGGACTGGTGGCGAGATAGTGGTTCTGCTCGATTTCCTCAAGGTCGAAGATCTCGATAATCTTGTTGAGTGGCTGCATGAGTGGGCTAAGAAACTCCGTATGGGCCTCTACCACCGGTTGACCTAAATTATCAACCGCGGGACGAGTGTTGAGAACGCCGAAGGTGGGGTCAACCCCGCCGCCAATTGCCTGAGCATTCGATCAGCGGGGATGACGACGCTACTTAGTACTTATAGCTCTCGGTCTTGAATGGACCTTCTGTTGCAACGCCGATGTAGTCTGCTTGATGCTGCGTTAGTCGAGTCATGATTCCGCCAAAGCCTGCAACCATAAGTTCTGCGACTTCCTCGTCGAGCTTTTTCGGCAACACTTCTACAGTAACGGGCTGTCTTTGGTTTTCTGGCTGGTTCGCCCAGGCTTGTTCGAACAGGTGCATTTGCGCCAATACTTGGTTGGCGAATGAACCGTCCATAATGCGCGATGGATGCCCCATGGCGTTACCCAGATTCACCAGTCGGCCCTCGGACAGTAGAATCAAGTAGTCGCCCCTATCCTCTGAGCGATGAATCATATGCACTTGATCTTTAACTGCGTCCCAGCGCCAGTTTTCACGCATGTAGGCGGTGTCGATTTCATTGTCGAAGTGACCGATGTTGCAGATAACTGCGCCAGCCTTGACCGAACTTAAGATCGCCGAATCGCAGACGTTGGCATTGCCGGTGCAGGTTACAATCAAGTCGGTGTCTTTCAATAACCGCTGGTCAATGTTTTCGACCTTGCCAGTGTTTAAGCCGTCTACATAAGGTGACACTACTTCGTAGCCGTCCATGCAGGCTTGCATTGCACAGATTGGATCTACCTCGGTCACGCGCACGATCATGCCTTCTTGGCGCAAACTCTGCGCCGAGCCTTTGCCCACATCGCCATAGCCTATGACNAGCGCGCGTTTGCCTGACATCAACATGTCGGTGCCGCGCTTGATGGCGTCATTCAACGAGTGACGGCAGCCGTACTTGTTATCGTTCTTAGACTTGGTAACCGAATCGTTAACGTTAATCGCCGGTACTTTTAGCTCGCCGTCGCGCAGCATTTCTAGCAAGCGGTGTACGCCGGTAGTGGTTTCTTCGCTAATGCCATGAATGCTGTCGAGCATTTGCGGATACTTGTCATGGATGATCTGGGTCAGATCGCCGCCATCATCCAGCAGCAAGTTGGCGTTCCACGGTGCGCCATCTTTCAAAATAGTTTGTTCGATGCACCACTCGTACTCTTCTTCGGTTTCGCCCTTCCACGCGAAGACCGGAATGCCCTCGGCGGCGATGGCGGCCGCTGCGTGATCTTGGGTAGAGAAAATGTTGCACGAAGACCAACGTACCTCAGCACCGAGATCGACCAAGGTCTCGATCAATATACCGGTCTGTATCGTCATATGTATGCAGCCAATGATGCGCGCGCCGGCCAACGGTTGGCTTGGCGCATAGCGAGCACGCAATGCCATCAGTGCAGGCATTTCGGCTTCGGCTAAGCTCAGTTCTTTGCGGCCAAATTCCGCGAGGCCGATGTCGGCCACTTTATAATCAGACATGAAGTGCTCCTGTTGTGTCTGTGAAGAAAAATTTAGATACGGCGTTGAAAACTCAATACTTGTACTCGAAACCCGTTGCGTTGGGCTAAGTGCTGTTGCTCGATTGGCTCAAACCCAGACTGCAGCGCCCACTGCACTAGCATGCTAGGTTCAAAGCCCAACCATAGATCTCCCACCGTTTCGGTGACCCAATGTTGGGTGTGACTACATAATTCTGCGACTACCAACCGCGCGTTAGCGGTCATCAGCGTAGCGGCCTTTTGNAAAAAGCCCTCGGGCGAAGGCATGTGGTGCAACACCATGGCTGCCACCAGTGCGTCGTAAATGGGTTGTGCTGGCAAGCGAAAGAAGTCTTGCTCTATGAGCTCTACGCGTCCAGCAGTTGGTACGTTCCTTAAGTTGCTGGCGGTGGTGGCGAGCATGTTGGCAGAGCTGTCCAAACCAACCACATGCCGAAAACGCTCGGCCATTTGCAGCAGCATTGCGCCGTTGCCGGGACCCACCTCTAAAGCGCGATGCTTGGGTTCTGGCTGGCTTGGCAAACTGCTCATTACACAGGGCAAGTACACTTCGGCAGGGCATATAAGTTCGTCTTGCTGCGCCAAAACATCTTTGTTGCAGGCAAAAAAAGCTTGGCAGCGTTCCGCCCGTTGCTGGTTTAGCGCCGCCATTTGCTGCTGGTGCATAGGCTCCGTTGGGCGAGCATCAATGGCGTCGAACAGCGCGCTGTGCAGTGTGCCTGGTGAATGGCTGCTGCGGCGATAAAATACGTTGGTGCCTTCTTTGCGTTGGCTGACCAGACCAGCCTCGCGCAGTATTTTCAGATGATGACTAAGGGCGGGTTGTGCCGCGTTGAAGATTGAGCATAGCTCTTGTACGCCGAACGAATCTGCGGCCAATACGCGCAAAATGTTGGCGCGTAACTCGTCGCCAACCGCCTTAGCGACGCGCACGACATCACTGTCAGAGGCGGCTGTTGGCAGCGGCAATTCAGTGTTGGCGGCGGCTTGTGGCACAGGATTATNCGGCTCGTGTGATCAGCAAGGCGCGCATCCTAGCAGCATCGTATGAAATATCAAAATATTTTGATGTTTAGTTGAGCCGGGTGCTGTGCGAACATGATTGCTCGATCCAAATCGCGTTTTGTATGCAAAATTTTTCGCCCGCGAGCAAGCTCGCCGATGTGCAAACTACTATCTTTACCGTTATGAGCGCGCTCGCGCAGCAGCACGGTGCCATAAACTTATCCCAAGGATTTCCAGACTTTGATGGGCCACCCGAATTGCTACAACGGGTGCAGCACTATTTAACCAATGGCTATAACCAATATCCGCCCATGGCAGGTGTGGAGCCGCTGCGCGCCGCCATCGCAGATAAAGTTGCGGATTTATACGGCTTGCGCTGCTCGGCTGAGGACGACATTACGATCACCGCAGGAGCGACCGAGGCGCTGTTTTGCGCCATTGCTGCAGTGGTGCATGCGGGTGATGAGGTGATTTTATTTGACCCTTGCTATGACAGTTACGATCCGGTTATTCGTTTACAGGGCGGTGTACCGGTGCATGTGCCGTTACGCGCTCCAGACTACGGGGTTGACTGGAACCAGGTCGCTGACGCGGTATCGGACAAAACCCGCTTGATCATTGTTAATACGCCGCATAACCCGACGGGGTCGGTGTGGGATGCAGCAGATATTGCAGCGCTGCGGCAGTTGGTTGCGGACAAGAATATATATTTGCTTGGCGATGAGGTTTACGAACACATTATTTTTGATGGCCGCAAACATGAGAGCCTGTGCCGCTATCCAGACTTATACCAGCGCAGTTTTGTGGTGTCGTCTTTTGGCAAGACCTATCACGTTACAGGGTGGAAGGTTGGGTATTGCGTTGCACCGCCAAAACTCACAACTGAATTCCGCCGTATCCATCAGTTTGTCACTTTCACTGTGAACACGCCGGTGCAATATGGGCTGGCGGATTTTCTGACGGCGCACCCCGACCATCACGAGCAGTTGGGACGCTTCTATCAGCGCAAGCGCGACTACTTTTGCGAATTGTTNGCACCGTCTAAATTTGAGATTCAGCCGAGCGCGGGCACTTATTTTCAGTTACTGGACTATGCGCAGCTCAGTGCCGAGACAGATGTCGAATTAGCACGCAAATGGACGCAAGAGTTAGGCATTGCCTCGATTCCAGTGTCGGTTTTTTATCAGCAGCCCGAGCAGGGTCAACAATCGGTATTGCGCTTTTGCTTTGCGAAAGACAATGCAACCCTCGCCCAGGCGGCAGAGATCTTATGCAGTCTTTAACAGTAAGCCTATTGCAAACTCATACTCATTGGCACGACGCGGCGGCCAATAGAGCGTTGTTCGACGGTTTGTTTACACAGCTGCCCGAATCCAGCGATGTGGTGGTTCTGCCGGAAATGTTTAGTACTGGCTTTACCATGGACTCTCGTGCGGTCGCAGAAGCCATGGACGNTGCCACGGTAACGTGGATGCGTGAGCGGGCGCAGTCACTGCAAAAGGCGCTTTGCGGCAGCTTGGTTATTGCTGAGGGCAACGCTTGCTTTAATCGCTTTATTTGGGCTAACGCAGACGGAACGGTCGTCCATTACGACAAACGGCATCTGTTCCGCATGGCGGGTGAGCATGAACATTATCAGGCCGGCAGCCANCGTTTGTTGGTTGAGTTCGCCGGTTGGCGAATTTGTCCGGTGGTGTGTTACGACTTGCGCTTTCCAGTGTGGTTGCGTAACGACCGCGGCTACGACGTATTGCTGGTGGTTGCGAATTGGCCAGCGGCGCGGCAACTGGCGTGGCAGACCTTGTTGCGCGCTAGGGCTATTGAAAACCAGGTCTANTGTGCCGGCTTAAACATCATTGGCACCGACGGCGCTGGACTCAGCTATGTTGGTGGCAGCGGGTTTTATGCCCACGATGGTGAGGTACTGTCCGAATCGGCCGCGACGCAAACCATTGTCACGCAGGAATTGGATTGGCACAGTCTGACTNACGCGCGCAAGGCGTTCCCGGTGGGCATGGATGCCGACANGTTCACGTTGTCAGATTAGTTCGTTAAGGAGATACCGGTGATGAACCGTACTATGGTCAGNAAGTTTTTGAATCGAAGTTTCGCATTGGGATTGATGTTGCTTTTGGCGGGCTGTGGGGCCGGTGCTGAGAGTGATAGCGGCGTCGACGTGGTTGGCGCAGATGCAGGNAGCGCCCATCCTGGGCAGGAGGTTTACGAGCAGTTTTGCTACAGCTGCCACACCCCTGGATTAAGTGGTGCGCCCCAGTTGGGCGACGTTGAAGCGTGGGGGCCACGCATCGCCAAAGGTCGAGACTTACTGATTGCCGCAACCATAAACGGCATTGCGCCGGCGATGCCGCAACGCGGACTGTGCTTAAGCTGCAGTGATGAAGAATTAGCGGCCGCAGTGGACTACNTGATTGAACAGTCACAATAGTCTGCTCAGTGTGACTTTGACCGGGCTGTTGCAATGAATCTGCGCGACCTCAAGTATTTGGTGGCGGTAGCGGAACATCAGCACTTTGGCCGCGCCGCAGAGGCGTGTTTTGTGAGCCAACCAACGCTGTCTACACAACTGAAAAAGCTCGAACAAACGTTAGGCGTGACGCTTATTGAGCGCACCAATCGGCGCGTTATGTTGTCGCCAGAGGGTGAGCAAATAGTTGCCCAAGCACAACGGATTTTGGTCGAGGTTAACGCGCTGACGGCTATGTCTGAACACTTACGTGATCCAATGGGTGGAGAACTGCGCCTGGGTATCATTCCCACCATTGCACCGTATTTGTTGCCAAAGATCTTGGCACCGATAGCGGCAGAATTCCCGAATCTGAACATTCAGCTTACCGAGGGCCAGACCAGCCATATCACACGCATGCTCAAGCATGGTGACTTAGACGCGGTATTGCTGGCGTTGCCTTTGCCAATGCAAGAGGAAAACATTGAAGAAGCTGAACTTTATACCGAAGCGTTCCTGTTCGCGGTGGCGGCGGAGCATCCAAANGCGCAGAAACGCTCTGTCAGCACCGAGGACCTGCAAGACGAAGAAGTATTGTTGTTGGAAGACGGNCATTGTCTTCGCGATCAGGCGCTGGCGATTTGCCANGCGCACCGNGGTGTNGAGAGCAGTAACTTTTCTGCCACCAGTTTAGAAACCTTGCGCCAATTNGTGGCTGCGAACATGGGTATCACGCTGATGCCAGAGCTGGCGGTGGCGACGCTTGAGGATGCCAATCCTCGAGTGCGCTACATACCGTTCTCGGGCGAGGTGCCGTCGAGAACGCTGGGCCTGTGTTGGCGCAGTTCCTCAACCCGCGCAGAGCTGTTGGCTGATCTCGCCAAAGCCCTGCGCAGCTGTCTTCACGCCTAGGCGCCGTTGGCGATGCTACAGCGCTAGGTCCGCGCTCAAAGCGGCGNGACATTGCGGATCTAGAGTTACCGTGGTCTGCAAACTCTCGTGGTCGAGTCCCATATGTATATCATTGCCGTCGCGCACGGCTTGCAGATCGCTGTCGGTCAGCTCGAAGCGCATAAAGTGTACAGCGGCGGCTTTGGTATCGCGGGTGCGTTGCATGTCTTCGTTNGCAATGGCGTAGGATTTCTCACCAGCGCCGATTTGTACCCATACGGTATCTTCGATACCCCCCATGGTGGCCAGGGCTATTTTACGTTCTTCTATGTCGCCATATTCGATCATGAAGGTGGCTTTCCAGTTGCTGCCGTCGGGGATTAGTGGGTTGTAAGCGGACAACTCTTCTTCGATTTCCACAGCTTCGAAGATACGCTCAACCCGCAGCATTTCTTGAATTTGATACTGCATGGTCAGTTGATCTTCAAAATACAGCGTCGCGTGTGGCCCCAAAGCCACTTGGCGGCGTTTTTTGTGTGCCAAAACTTGCTTACGGAATTCGTCTCGGCGGCTGGCGTATTCTTCCAGTGGCCAAAGATCGTTACGGGTCAAAGTCATATTTCTTCTCTNGTGGTTGTTAGCTCAAATGCCGTAGGCGCGTCGCACCATCGAAATGGGGTGCTCGGCTTCGCCTTCCTCAAGGCCGTCGGCAATCAAGCGTCCGGCCATNGGGCAGTCTGAACCAAAGGTGTCGGGCGCGGCCTCAGTGACTCTGCGGACCACCGGACGCGCTATTTTTTTCGCTTTCTCGAACGTNTCGGCTTTTATTGCATAAGTGCCGTCGTGCCCGGAGCAGCGCTCAATGGCGGTGACTTCTGTGTCGGGTATCAGGTTCAAGAAGTCTCGGGTTTTCATGCCGAAGTTTTGTACCCGCTGATGGCACGCCACGTGATAGGCCACTTTGCCCAATGGCTGCGAGAACCCCTGGTCGATCAATTCAGCTTTTTGGCGCAACATAAGATATTCGAAGGGATCGAAAAAATGCTGTTGTACTGTTTTTACCTGCTCGTCGTCCGGGAACATTAGCGGCAGTTCTTGTTTATACATTAATACGCAGGACGGTATCGGCGCGATGATGTCGTAGCCGTCCTCGATCGCTTGTAAAAACACTGGTACGTTGGCGTCTTTCATTTTTTCGACTTTCGGTAGGTCGCCCAGTTCCAACTTCGGCATGCCACAACATTTAGCGTCCTGTAAGACCTTTACCGGAACGTTGTTGTGATTTAACACGGCGATCAAGTCTTCGACCATTTTTGGCTCATTATGGTCGCCGTAACAGGTCACGTAGATGGCAACTTTGCCTGTGGTTTTATCGGTCGCCACCGCTTCGGTCTGGTCACCGCTGATGGCGGCAACGCGCTTGCTGGTCGCGGTGGTTTGGAAGTGCGGTAGTGGGGCATCTTGGTGAATACCGAACATCGACNCGCCAGCCTTGCGTAAAGTCTTAGAGCCTGCCGCTGCATTNGCAAGTTGTGCGATGCCCGGTGTGGAAATCGCATCGAAGATCGGATCAGTTGAGGTGATGATGCGGTCGCGCCACTTAGTGTCTTTGTTGGCAAAGTTTTGCGCTTTGCCGCGAAGCATNAAGTGCGGAAAGTCTACGGCCCATTCGTGGGGCGGCACGTACGGACACTTGGTTTCAGCGCACAGATCGCACAGGAAACACTGCTCCACAACTTTGTTGTAGTCAGCCTTATCAACGCCNTCTANTTCGAATGTGTCAGACTCGTCGATCAAGTCGAACAGCGTCGGAAACGAGTCGCACAAGCTCACGCAACGACGACAGCCGTGACAGATATCGAACACTCTCTCCAACTCTTCNTTGAGTGAATCCCGGTCGTAGAACTCTGGGTTCCTCCAGTCNAGTGGTTGTCGCTCTGGAGCCTCTAAACTGCCTTCTCTTGAACTCATAGTCTGCTCGCAATATTCGTTTAACTTATTTTTTGCACAAAAAAGGGGCTGTATCAGCCCCCCTTAAAACCACCGCTTAGGGTGGCTTAGCCCATNGCGTCCAAGGCTTTTTGGAAGCGATTGGCGTGTGAGCGCTCGGCCTTCGCCAAGGTTTCGAACCAGTCTGCGATTTCGTCAAAACCTTCGTCGCGGGCGGTTTTNGCCATGCCCGGGTACATATCAGTGTACTCGTGAGTCTCGCCAGCCACTGAAGCTTTGAGGTTATCCGCGGTGTTACCGATTGGCAGACCCGTAGCTGGGTCACCAACGGCTTCCATGTACTCGAGGTGTCCGTGGGCGTGGCCGGTTTCACCCTCTGCGGTAGAGCGGAATACCGCTGCTACATCGTTTTCACCTTCAACGTCAGCTTTTGCTGCGAAGTAAAGGTAACGACGATTCGCCTGGGACTCGCCGGCGAAGGCGTCCTTAAGGTTCTGAAAGGTGTTGCTGTCTCTTAATTCCATGCTGACATGTACTCCATCGGTTGAATTAAAAACGAACCACTGTTCGCTTGTTGGGGCGCAGTATAGGTATAACTGANGTTGAATCCATTTGAATGTTTAGATCGCTGTAATAGAAAAAACCTATCAATATGCTAATAACGGTTGTTTCCGTCAATGATAATCATTCTTATTTTCATCCAAGTGGCCATCAGCGGGTGTTGATTGAGAGTTAACTCGGTTTAGTCGGCGGGTTGCCAAAATCCGGGTCGGCGCTGACTCGGTAGGCGGTGGTGCCANCCGGTGCGTCATACCAACCGGGATCAGAAAAGTCGTCCGGNCTCAAGTCATCGCGCACTTTGACCATGGTGAACATGCCACCCATTTCTATGTCGCCGTGGGGCCCACTACCGCTGCTCATCGGCAGGGTATTGTTGGGGCCTTGCATGTGTCCCATTGCTAGATGCCGTTGGTGCTCAGCCATGCCGGACTGGCCCATGGCCATGTAGCCNGGAACAACTTTTTTGATTTCGTCGGCGATGCCGGTTTGATCGACGCCCAAAGTGTTGGGGATCTCGTGGCCCATGGCGTTCATAGTGTGATGGGAGAAATGGCAGTGCAGTGCCCAATCTCCCGGGGTCGCGGTAAATTCGATATCGCGGATTTGGCCCACCCCGATGATCTCGGTGGTTTCGGGTCGCCANAGNGTCTCGGGCCAACGCCCGCCGTCTGAACCGGTTACTTGGTATTGTGTGCCGTGAAGGTGGATAGGGTGATTCCACATGGATAAGTTACCGATGCGCAAGCGNACTCGATCGCCAGTGCGCGCCACCACGGGATCGATGGCCGGGAATACGCGGCTGTTGAATGTCCACAGATCGAAATCAACCAAAACCGACGGATCCGGTCGATAGGTGCCTGGATGAATTGCCCAGTTGTGCAACATAAAACAATAATCGCGGTCCACTGGCCGTGGGTCTGGCTGCTTCGGATGAATGATGAACATGCCCATTAGCCCCACTGCGAGTTGGGTCATTTCGTCGGCATGGGGATGGTACATATGAGTGCCGTGTTGCTTTACTACGAACTCGTAGACGTAGGTTTCACCGGGCCGTATTTGCGGCTGGCTAAGACCGCCGACACCGTCCATACCGCTGGGCAAAAGAATTCCGTGCCAATGAATAGTGGTGTGTTCNGGCAGTGCGTTGGTAACGAAAATACGNACTCGGTCGCCTTCTACGACCTCGATGGTTGGACCGGGAGTTGTACCGTTGTAGCCCCAACACTTGGCGCGAGTACCTGGCGCGAATTCATGATCAATCTCTTCGGCGCGTAAATGAAACTCTTTGACGCCGTTGTTTAGCCTGTAAGGCAGAGTCCAACCATTGAGGGTGCGCACCGGCCGATAGTCCGCAGCGGTTTTGCCAACAGTTGGAGGCTGCGCTGTTGGTGCGCTGAGAGCTTTAGGTGCAGCGGCCGCGAGGGCGCTGGCACCAGATATTCCAATAAATTGTCGTCGCGATGGCATGATTTTGCTCAGTGGTGTTGATGGTGTTGGTGTTTCGGTTCTGGGGTGTGCGGTTGCTGCTGGTCAGCAGATTGTTGTTCGGGTGCTACAATGGTGGGCGGTTGGGCGCCGCCCAATGCTTGGCCAAGAGCGGACCAGGCAGCCCAGTATTGGCCTAAGGCGTCCACATATTGGGCTTCAGAAGACAAATGCTCGAGTTTGCGTTCCAGTAGCGCGAACCCGCCTTCTAGCATGAAGTTCTGGCGCTTCACCACACCGTCGACCACCGCTGCTTGAGCAGGTAGCAGCACCTCCTCGTATACTGTCAGCTGCTGTTTTAGCAACGTAAGTTTGCTCGCGGCCGTGGTTATTTGGTTTTCCACCGCTAGTTTGAGTTGTTGCTGCTGCGCTTTTGCTGCGGTCCAGTTGGCGTGCGCACGAATCACTGTGTCCTTATGTTGATTGAAAATCGGCAGCTCGAGTTCCAGCCCGCCGCCGTTCAGCCGTTCGCCACTTGTTTCGCGTTCACGTTCCAGCTCGAAGCCGATATCGCCGATCCAGCGCTGCCAGTCAGTCGCTTCATACTGCCGTTGCAGCACGTCAACGCGCAGCGCCGCAGCGCGCAAATCCAANCGGCTGTTTTGTGCAATCGTCAGCAGACCGTCGATGGCAATTTCCATTGTTGCTGTCGGCAGAAGTTGCGAAGTCTGCCAGGGGTCGGNCACCGACAAANTCAGTAGTTCGGCCAGTGCAGCTCTGGCGCTAGCCTGCTCGGATTGGGCGCGCAGTTTAGTGATGTGTGCTTGCGCGGCATTGGCGTTCTTCTCGGCGAGNTCTAAATCGGTGAGATTGCCTGCGGCGTGAAAGCGCTGGGCCAATTCATAGACAAGTTCTTGCAGATGGCGAATCTGCTCTTGGGTGTTGGTTCGCTGTTGCGCGTACAGATAGTGGTAGTACGCTTGCTGCGTACGCGCAGCCAACATAACAATCGCATTGGCGACCTCGTGTGCGGTGATGTCGCTACGCTGCGCTGCGATGTCCATGCGAGCGTTGCGAGTGATAAGATCGCTAGCAGACAGCATCAAACTATAGGCAAAGAACGGCGATTCGTCGTTGCCGCCATTCAATTTGGTGGCGCTCACCAGCGGATTATGGATACTCGCCGCTCGATACATATCCGCCTCGGCCAAATCAATCTGCGCCAAATATTGCTTAGTACTTGGGTTATTTTTGAGCGCGAGTCGCACCGCGTCGTCTAAGCTGAGAAGCTTTGGGGAATGAGTCGCCATGGTGCCGTGCTTATGTACCGCATCGCGCACAACCGAAAACTGTTGTGCTACAGCTGGTGCCGAGTCGTTGAGAAGCTGATCAAGTTCGGTAGTCTGCTGGTGGTGGTTGTAGGCGCACCCGGAACCGGTACTGAAAAAAACCGCCGCCAGGAAGCCTTTGGCCGCGGAACAAAGTGATAAATCCGATGCGCTCATACAAAGTCTTTTAATGGCTGGTGCCCACATTATACCCCCGCCGGGTATGCTGAAAATAGCTAACATCATCTGGGAGGAGTTATGCACGAACTTGGACAGCGGCGTCAGGCCATTGCGAGGCGATTGAATCGTATCGAGGGCCAGGTAAAAGGCGTGAACAAAATGCTGGCCGAAGAACGCTATTGCATAGACATATTGCAGCAGATTCAGGCTATAAAAGGAGCGCTTGCCAAGGCCGAAACTGAGCTGCTTCGTGCTCACGCGGCGGACTGCGTTGACAAGGCGCTGAGCAGCGGAACCATTGATCAGCAAAGAAGTAAGATTGTTGAGTTGGTGGATCTGTTTGAGCGTGTGCGTTAACCGCGCCCGCTAACCTGGCAACAAATATCAATTCACCACCACACACAGGGCTTGGCCGTCAGGCGATCGCAACGGAAGTACGCCAGTTGGTCAGGCTCGCCGCACCTTTGGTGTTTACCCAANTGGCACAGATGGGCATGGGGGTTGTAGACACGGTGATGGCAGGTCGGCTGGGNGCGGTCAACTTGGCAGGGGTTGCCTTGGGCGGCGTCGTGTTTTGGCCGCTATTGCTGCTGGTCGCTGGGGTAGTTATGGCGCTTATCCCAACGGTGTCGCAGTTACANGGCTCTGGGCGCAGTCACGAAGCTGGAGAAGCAGTGCGCCAGGTGCTGTGGATCGCTCTGGGTGCTGGTTTGTTGTTGATGTTACTNCTGCGCAACATCGAGCCGCTCTATCACNNTGTTGGCGTAGATGCCCGAGCGATTCCGATAACAGTTGGGTATTTATCGGCCATCAGTTGGGGGGTGCTGCCGGTACTCGGATACTTTGCCATGCGGTATCTCTGCGAGGGTTTGTCTTGGACCGCTCCGGCCATGGTGATTTCCGGTTGTGCGCTGCTGTTGAAGGTGCCGCTCAACTATTGGTTTATTTACGGTGGTTGGGGNGTGCCAGCGCTTGGCGGTGAGGGCTGTGGTTGGGCTTCGGCAGTAATCATGGGCTTGCAGTTTGTCGCTATCTGCCTTGTGGTGCGCTATTCGCGCGTTGCTGTGGCCGAAGTTTTTANCAAAATGTCGTGGCCCCAACTGTCTGCCATTACTCGCTACATCAAGCTGGGATTGCCGATTGGCATGTCCACGTTCGTGGAATTCGGCATTTTTTCCTTAGTAACGCTGTTGATTGGTCGTTTGGGTGCAGAGACCGTTGCTGCACATCAGATCGTAAATAACATCAGCGGTTTGGTGTTTATGGTACCGCTTGGCTTAGGCATGGCTACCTCGATTCGCGTCGGTTACAACGTCGGCGCTGGCGATTTTTTGGCCGCGCGGCGCAGCGGCTGGGTGGCCATTGGTGTGAGTTTTGGTTTTGCTCTAATCGCAGTAATTGCGTTGCTGACCCNTGGACCTTGGGCGGTCAGTTTATATTCCTCAGAGCCAGCGGTGGTCAAAACAGCGACGGGTCTATTGCTTATAGTTGCTTTGTATCAGGTTTTTGATGATGTCCAAGTCATCGCCATGGGTGCACTACGGGGCTACAAAGATACTGCTAAGCCATTTCTCATAGCCTTTTGTTGCTATTGGTTAGTGAGCTTTCCCGTGGCTCTAATACTCGGTTACGGNTATTTTGAGGCCCTAGANATGGGCGTTGCTGGCTATTGGATAGGTCTTGCCAGTGGCCTGGTCTGTGCGGCATTGGTGCTGGTTTCACGCTTCAATCGAGTGTCGAAACAGTTTCTGCAACGACCGCCTGCCAGCGCAAGCGTGCAGTGATAGCGGTGCTAGGTTAATTCCATGGAATGGTGGGTAGGCTTAACTGTNGCCGGTGCATTTCTACAAAANTTGCGCTCGTTGTTGCAGCGACGTCTGACTCTGACTTTGTCGGTCAATGGATCGTCCTATGTGCGTTTCATATACGCCTTGCCTTTTGCGTGGATCGTCGCCATTGCGGTATCGCCAGACGGCTTGGCTAGCCNAAACGCTACTTTTTGGTGGTATGTCAGCGTTGGTGGTCTGACNCAGATTATTGCGACTTCAGCGTTGGTGGCTGCGGTGAGCACTGGCCAATTCGCCGTCGGCACGGCAATGAGTAAGACCGAGGCGATGCAAGCTGCGGCGTTCAGTCTGCTGTTGCTGGGCGATCAGCTGTCGTTACTCGCTCTGTTGGGCATAGCGGTGAGTTTGGTCGGGGTATTTTTGTTGACCGGTGGCGTCAACCTAAATCAACTGTCCAGGAGTAGTTCTGCGGTCTGGCTTGGATTGTTGGCGGGGACGAGCTTTGCGTTGTGTTCGGTGTGTTTTCGCGGTGCTAGTTTGGCCTTAGGCAACGACGAAGCTGACGCTCTACAGCGTGCGGTATTAACCCTAGCGGTGAATCTAACGCTGCAGACTGTGGCGATGGGCATTTATTTATTGTGGCGCGAACCTGCCCAGATGAGGCGTGTGGCGTCGAGTTGGCGCGTGTCANTTTGGGTGGGGTTAGTGGGCCTCACCAGTTCGATATGTTGGTTTACCGCAATGACGCTTACGAATGCTGCGTTGGTGCGGGCAATGGGGCAGATTGAATTGCTGTTTACGTTAATTACGTCAGTTTGGCTGTTGGGTGAGCGGGTGCGCCGGCGCGAAGTGTTGGGTATGTTATTGCTGGTAACTGGGATTGTGTTGCTAATTTAGGGAGATGGAATGGCCGAGGTAGAATGGAGTAAGCAGCGAACAGAAACAGGTTGTTGCTGGGGCGAAGTGATGATGAATCGGCCTGAACGTAAGAATGCAATCACCGGCCCTTTTGGCGAGCAGCTGGCCGGCGCGTTAGAAACGCTGCAGCAGGACGACGAGGTGCAGGCGATCTTATTATACGGCGCCGGCGGAGCATTTTGTTCCGGGCTAGACTTGAACGCCTTCAATGCTGAGCCAGAGCCGCATTGGGTTGCTGACTTTCAAACAACCTGGCGGCGGGCGCACAGCGCGCTGTTTAACTGCACGAAACCCATCGTTGGAGCCTTAGAACGGTATGCCATCAATGGTGCCGCGGCGCTAGGCATTGCCTGTGATTACCTAGTGGCCGGTGAGGGTGCTTTTTTACAGGTTGGCGAAGTACAGATCGGCATGGCAGCGCCGTATAACATGGCTTGGTTGAACCTGCGGCACAGTGAGCGGGTGATCGCTGAGGTTACACTCATAGGCGATCGCCTAAACGGTGCTGAGTTGGTGCGTTTGGGGCTAGCCAATGAGTCTGTGGCAGATGATCAAGTATTGGTGACAGCCCGTGCGTTGTGCCGGCGATTTGCCGGTTTCCCGGCAGGCACGCCGCAAAAGATCAAGGTGGGTATGCGTGCGCGCATTACTGAATCCGCCGATGAGTGGTTTGACCGCCATACCTCGGTAGCAGGGCCGCGGGTGAAGCCCAGCTCGATGCGTACACAGTAACCGTAGCGTTCAGCGCGTCGGATCGGCGCCGGGAACAATAAGTGCGGGGTAGTTTTCTCTTAAGGTTTTCCATTCCAGTCGTAACCACGGCGTATATAGGTTCGCAGGATCGTTCAGTTCGCGGTCCAGCAACTCAGGTGCGAGCCAACGCCAGGCACTGATTTCTGTTGCGTTGACGTCGGGGTCGCCATCGAACTGACCAACGAATACAGAGCACAGCTCGCGCTCACTGCCTTTGTCGTCAAATTTGGCGTGGTACTCGAACTTATAAACAAATTGCATCGGTGTAGAGAACCCCAGCTCCTGTTGACACCGCCGTGACACAGCCTCTTGCATGCTCTCACCCTTACGCGGATGGGAACAACAGGAATTCGACCAATACCCACCCCAGAGACGTTTATCCGATGCGCGCTGTTGCAGCAGTAACTCGCCACTGGCGTTGAAGACAAACAGAGAAAAAGCTCGATGCAGAACACCGCTATTGTCGTGGCATGCAGCCTTGTCGAGATGTCCGAGCTC
Organism: Gammaproteobacteria bacterium TMED92; assembly: GCA_002170355.2. GTDB lineage: Bacteria > Pseudomonadota > Gammaproteobacteria > Pseudomonadales > Azotimanducaceae > UBA4421. The sequence continues at coordinate 2,033 of NHET02000004.1, read as the reverse complement.
CAGGTCTTGGCTGTTCACAAGGATCAACAGTTCGGAGTCGTCGGAGACAATTTCTGAGCGTTGCGGGTTGGCCATAGTAATGTGCAGTGGTGTTGCTTGATGCCAGTTTAACGCTTCGAAAGTAATTCGCCTAAAATGCGCGGTTAATTGTTCAATCAGTCTAAGGTCAGGTACATGCAGCAAACGCCCAAACAGCACATCGTTAACGTTGATGGAACTGATCTATGTGTCTTTCAATGGGGCCGCGATGAGCCAGGCTGTCAGCAGGTGCTACTCGTACACGCCACGGGTTTTCATGCCCGCTGTTGGGATCAGGTGGTGGCGTTGTTACCAGAACAGTGGAGCGTATTCGCGGTAGACATGCGTGGCCACGGCCGCTCTGCGAATCAGGGGCCGTACACCTGGCAGCGCTTTGGCGATGACGTTCGGCAACTCTGCGCGACGTTGCAGCTTGCTGACGCGATTGCTGTGGGCCACTCTATGGGCGGTCATTGTTTGACTCATACCTGTGGCCACGATAGTCAGTACTTTCGGCAATTGATTCTGCTGGATCCGGTGATCATGGACCCACAGCTATATCAGTCTTCGAAGCGCCACCAATACGACGATGTGGCCGACCACCCGGTAGCGAGACGTCGTAATCACTTTGCCGACGCAGATGCAATGTATGACCGCTATGCCGATCGCGCGCCTTATGCGTTGTGGGATCCTGCGGTATTCCGAGACTATTGCGACTATGGCGTGTTACCTGCAGCGGAGGGAGAAGGCATGGTATTGGCTTGTCCACCGGAGGTCGAAGCATCTATATACATGGGCAATTTTGACTCCGACTTGTATGCGCTGATTCCGCGTATAACCACTCCGGTGGTGGTTTTGCGTGCCACACCTAGGGATGCCTCGAGTCAAACAATGGACTTTTCAGCTTCGCCGACCTGGCCGCAATTAGCCCAACAGTTTCCGAATGCTCAAGATGTGTATTTGCCAGACTTGACCCACTTCATCCCGATGCAGGATCCTGGGCTAGTGGCTGATTTCATTATCGCCGCTGGTGACGCTAAACCAGCGTATGTTGGCAGCGAATAGCCGACAGCGGATTTTAGGAACTCAAGGGGGGTGCTATGAAGATAAGCGTGGCGATGGCGTTCAGCCAGCACACGGACGTGGGCTTTATGAAAGAGGCGGTGCAGTTGGTGGAAGCCAAGGGTGTGCATGGCATTTGGGTACCTGAGCATGTGTTGTTTTTTCCAGAGTACGCATCGACTTATCCTTACTCGGACAATGGGCGCATCCCCGGAGATCCCGAGGGTATTCTTGACCCGTTCACCGCGCTTACGTTTATCGCAGCGCACACGCAAAACGTGCGCTTGGGCACGGGCATTTGTTTAGTGCCACAACGGCAACCGGTTTACACAGCTAAGATGGTGGCAGATGTTGACTACCTGTCTAATGGCCGTGTGGACTTTGGGGTGGGTATCGGTTGGCTGCAAGAAGAATTCGAGAACTTGGGTATGGATTTCTCGGCGCGCGCTGCGCGCACGGAGGAATACATATTGGCGATGCGTGCATTGTGGTCAGATGGCTTAAGTGAGTTCAGCGGCAAAACGGTAACGCTGCAGCCTTGTCACTTTAATCCCAAACCGATTCAAAAGCCGCATCCGCCAATTTACTTCGGCGGTGAATCCGACGCCGCGTTGCGGCGCGTTGCGCGGCTCGGCGACGGCTGGTACGGCTACGACCTAGACCCAGAGCAGTTACAACAAAAACTGGTTAGTTTAGACGCGGCCTTGGCAGCGGCGGGGCGCAATCGACGGGATATACAGCTCGTCGTTGGGCCGAACCGTCATCCAGTAAATGCCAGCACCGTAGCTGCCTATGCTGCTGCCGGAGTGGATCAGTTGGTGGTACCGGTGTTTGCTGCGAACGTAGAGAAGCTGGCTGGGCGACTGGATGCGCTGATGCAGCTTGGCGCCCAGCACTAGTCAGCTGGTGAGCGCGGCCTGGTATTCGCTAATACGCGCAAGATGGCCATCTAC
>NHET02000132.1 GCA_002170355.2 Gammaproteobacteria bacterium TMED92 | reverse complement strand
CCCAAAGGCAATTACAAAGAACGCGACTGCGAGCCAGGTGGTTACTCGAGTCATGAAGGAGGCGCCACCTGAACTACCAAACATTGTGCTCGATGAGCCGCTGCCAAACGCAGCGCCAACATCAGCACCCTTGCCTTGTTGCAACAGTACCAAAGTCGTCAGCGCTAGCGCGTCTATTATCAATAAAACCAGCAAAACAGTTTCTAATGTACCCATGATCAAATTCCAATACCTAACTCAGCGCTTTTCGTGACTAACCGGCCGCGCCAATGATTCTTGTAAATGTGTCTAACTGCAATGACGCACCTCCTACTAGGGCGCCGTCTATGTCCGGTTGCTGAAACAACGCCGCTGCATTTTCTGCTTTGACGCTACCGCCGTATATTATTCTCACGCTCTGCGCCGTTTGATCGCCCTTTCGATACAACCATGATCGAATGCCTTGATGCATCTCTTGCGCTTGCTGCGGCGTTGCGGTCAAGCCTGTGCCAATCGCCCATACCGGCTCGTAGGCAATCGCACCAGTGGCTAGTTGCGACCCAGCGGCTTGCTCTAGGGCCGACTGTAGCTGGCGCTCAACCACCACCATTGCTTGTCCAGCTTCGCGCTGCTGCTGAGTTTCTCCAACACACAATATCGGTCGCAACTCAGCGCGCAGCGCCGCTGCCAGTTTTTCAGCAATCAATGCATCGCTTTCTTGCTGTTCAGAGCGGCGTTCCGAGTGACCCAAGATCACCCACTTACCGCCAACCTCGCTTACCATTTCCCCGGCTACCTCACCGGCGCGCGCTCCCGTTTCGGCGGTACCGATGTCTTGCGCACCGCAGTCTGCCTTGTGAGAAGCCCTGCTCGCATATTGCGCTAGGAACACGGCAGGCGGAAACACCACCACATCTACACCCGGTTCGTGGCTTAAAGCGTTGGCGAATTCATCGACCATCTTTAACGAACCATGACATTTCCAATTTGCGGCAATTAGAGCTTTACGCATAACGAGTCATAATTTCGGGGCGCGCAATGGTAAACGCTCCACTTGAGGTTGCCAAGGGTGCCCGTTCGCAGGGCATATAATTGCTTGTAGCGCTAGATTGTTGTTCACTCGGGCGATCAGACAAGCGCCATTGACCGGCACTTAGCCATCCAATGCTCGCGCCCGATCTGCTAGGCTCAGTGCGATCTGGCTAACTTCCTGCTCATCTTCACCTTCAACCATGATGCGCAATAAAGGTTCCGTNCCGGAGGGTCGAACTAAAATCCGACCCCGTCCCGCCAACTGCGCCTCGCTGGCAGCGATTTCGGACAACAGTGAACTATCGTTAGACACATTTTCTGGCGCCGCGACTTTTACGTTCTCTAGAACCTGCGGAAATTTCGTAACTCCAGCGGTCAATTCTTGCAACGTCAAACCCTGCTCAACCAATGGCACAAGTACCTGTAACGCCGCGACAATCGCGTCTCCGGTGGAGGCTAAGTCTAACGTTATAATGTGTCCGGACGGCTCGCCCCCCAAATGCCAACCTTGCGCTTGCAACTGCGCGAGGATATTTCGGTCTCCTACGCTCGCACGACCAAAGGGAATGCCTAACCGGTCGAGCGCGTGTTCAAACCCGAGATTACTCATAACGGTTCCTACCACCCCGCCTTGCAACAGCCCCCGACGTTGCCGATCGCGCGCAATGATATACAGCAATTCATCGCCGTCTAACAACGTACCGCTGCTGTTTACCATGGCCACCCGGTCGCCATCGCCGTCAAAAGCTATGCCGACTGCGGCTCGCTNTGCTANCACTCGTGCCTGCAAAGCCTCGGTATTAGTCGATCCGCAACNGTCATTAATATTGAAACCGTCAGGCTCTGCGGCCATGACGACGATATCGGCACCCAACTCTCGGAACACCTGGGGCGCCACCTGGTAAGTCGCACCGTTAGCGCAGTCCAAAACAATACGAAGCCCTCGCAAACTAAGACCGTCAGGCACCGCGCTCTTACAAAACTCTACATAACGCCCTGGCGCATCAACGACACGTGCGGCCTTGCCAAGATTCTCTGAACTTTCACAAAACAATGGCGCTGCCATAGCGGCTTCAATCGCCAATTCGGTCGCATCGCTAAGCTTACTACCTTGTGCATCAAAGAATTTAATTCCATTGTCGTAATACGGGTTATGCGATGCGCTTATAACGATCGCGGCGTCCGCTCGAAGAGTCTTCGCCAAGTAGGCAATCGCTGGCGTCGGCATCGGTCCAAGCAAACTGACGTCAGCACCCGCGGAAATCAGGCCAGATTGCAACACCGACTCCAACATGTAACCGGAAATACGCGTGTCCTTGCCAATGACTACTTTCGTTTTACGACCATCCGCAGCAAAGACCTTCCCAACCGCGGCACTCAGCCGCAAACAAAAATCGGGGGTAATCGGGTGCTCGCCGACGCGGCCACGTATGCCGTCGGTGCCAAAATATTGTTTCGTCATGGGAATCCGTTGTTAAGGCTGTACCTGTCCAGCCAAATTACCGCATTACAGTAGTAACATGCTTGAGCACCTGTAAACCGTCATTGGTTTTCGCTACATCGTGCACTCTGATCACATCGGCGCCGTTTTGTGCTGCTATCACAGCGGCTACTACACTGGCGGCATCGCGATCCTCTACCTGCCTGCCGGTAATTTTCCCTAACATAGACTTGCGCGACAACCCCACCAACAACGCATGTTCAGCCTCCCGCACCTGGCGTAATTGCCGCAACAACAACAAGTTGTGTTCTACGGTTTTACCAAAACCAAAACCGGGATCAATAGCNATTTGTTCAGGCTGNATCCCNGCTGCTACACAATCTGCTATACGTTGACGGAGGAAGCTCGCTACCTCGATCACCACGTCATTGTACATAGGCCGCTGTTGCATTGTTTTGGGCGTGCCTTGCATGTGCATCAGGCACACGCCCGCNCCACTGTCAGCGATTAGCTTGAGCATGGANGCGTCCGCCCCCCCGCTGATGTCGTTGACGATATCAGCACCTGCAGCTAGTGCAGCGCGTGCGGTGACCGTGTGGTAGGTGTCTACCGAAATCAGTACGTCGAGCTCTGCCAACGCCTCGATGACCGGAACGACCCGAGATATCTCCTCTGCCGTTGCGACAGGTTCAGCGCCAGGGCGACTCGATTCACCACCAACATCCAGTATTCGCGCGCCATCGTCGACCATTTGCCGGGCACGCGCCACGACTTGGTCTAACAGTATCCCTTGTGGATTAAGAAAGTGTCCGCCGTCAAAAAAAGAATCGGGAGTGATGTTCATCACTCCCATGATCACTGGCTCATCCAGACTGAGCCTGCGATTACGACATAGCCATTGCCTGGCCAAAATGCAGATTAGCTCTCTTCTGCTGGCCCACCGATGGGTGTCTCNCCTTGTGCCGAGCTTGAACTGCCCGATGACGGTGGCGGATCAGACGGATGGCGCGGCTTAGCTCCGGCCATTATGTCGTCCAATTGTTCTGAAGACAGTGTTTCAAATTCCATCAATGCATCCGACATGGTGTGCAGTTTATCGACGTTGTCCTCCAGCAACTTTCTGGCTTGCCCGTAGCACTCGTCAACGATGCGCCGAACCTCTTCATCAATGGCCTTAGAGGTGTCTGGCGAATGCATTTTGGGCTTCGCGCTAGCGGACATTCCAAGGAACACTTCACCGTCGTCCTCGTCGTACATTAATGGTCCCATGCGCTCCGATAACCCCCACTTGGTCACCATGTTGCGCGCTAATTGGGTCGCTCGCTCGATGTCATTCGACGCTCCTGTGGTCACGTGGTCCGCACCCAGTGTCATCTCTTCTGCGATTCTGCCACCAAACAAGCTGCAGATTTGTGAGCGAATACCCTGTCGACTGATGCTGTATCGGTCTTCCTCGGGCAAGAACATAGTCACGCCTAGAGCTCTACCTCGAGGAATGATCGTTACCTTATACACCGGATCATGGTCTGGCATTAGCCGGCCAACGATGGCGTGACCAGCTTCGTGATATGCAGTGTTGCGCTTTTCTTTTTCCGACATCACCATGGATTTGCGCTCCGCGCCCATCATGATCTTGTCTTTGGCTTTATCGAACTCATCCATCCCAACAAGACGTTTACTGGATCGCGCCGCGAAAAGTGCGGCCTCATTGACCAGATTTGCAAGGTCTGCTCCAGAGAAACCGGGCGTGCCGCGAGCAATTATGCTTGGATCCACATCATCGCCNAGGGGCACCTTGCGCATGTGCACTTTCACAATCTGCTCGCGACCGCGGATGTCCGGCAGTCCCACCACCACCTGACGATCAAACCGTCCGGGTCGCAACAACGCTGGGTCTAACACGTCTGGTCGGTTGGTTGCAGCAATAACGATAATCCCGTCGTTGCCCTCAAAACCGTCCATCTCAACCAATAATTGGTTTAGCGTCTGTTCACGTTCGTCATGGCCACCGCCGAGTCCCGCTCCACGATGACGCCCTACAGCATCGATTTCATCAATAAAAATGATACACGGTGACTGCTTCTTGGCCTGCTCAAACATGTCGCGTACCCGTGACGCGCCCACGCCCACGAACATTTCTACAAAATCTGAACCAGAGATCGAGAAGAACGGCACCTTTGCTTCACCGGCAATGGCTTTCGCTAACAACGTCTTACCAGTGCCAGGCTGTCCAACCATGAGTACGCCGCGCGGAATGTGGCCGCCTAGACGTTGGAACTTACCTGGGTCGCGCAGGAACTCCACCAGCTCTTGCACATCCTCTTTCGCTTCGTCGACTCCAGCCACGTCGGCAAACGTCGTTTTGATCTGGTCTTCAGATAGCAACTTAGCCTTGCTGCGGCCAAACGCCATTGGCCCGCCGCGACCACCACCCCCGCCTTGCATTTGGCGCATGAAGAATATTGCGACCGCAAGAATAATGAGTATCGGGAAGCTAGCCACTAGAATCTGCGTAAAAATNCTCTGGGTTTCCGGNGGCTTAACATCAATGCGAACGCGATTTTCGTCCAGTATTTGCACTAGCCGCGGATCGTATTGAAAACCGGTTACAGAGAACGACTCGCCCGCACCGTCGATCGCCGTTATCTTATTTTCTTGGATCGTAGCTTCACGCACATCGCCGCGCTCGACAGCGTCAATGAACTCCGAGTAAGCCATTGGTTGTTGTTTTGGCTCTACCTCAAAATTATTAAATACCGTCAATAAAACGGCTAAAATTATGAGCCAAAGTAAGATGTTTTTTCCCATATCTGACAAGGCCTTTACCTCTGTTGCGTCTGGCTGCCGCGATAACTGCGTTACCTTNAATCGGCAATTTTGNTANTACTACGCTATGTCTTGAGTCGTGAAGATAACGTCGCAGAACAAAAACCACAAATTAGACCAAAGCTGACTTTGAATCCTGCCCTGTATGCACTCCGACCTACGTCAACGCCGTGTTGACACCCTGAAAACCTCTCGCAACCACGAATACTTCCCGTGATTCAGGCCGCGACGCTTTGGGTTTCATCATATTGACGAGGCTAAATTGGCGCTTAAGGTCAGCAACCCAAGCATCTAAGCCCTCTCCTTGAAAGGCCTTAATGGCTAGGTCGCCGCCGTTATCGAGCCAGTCTTCGCAGGCTTGCATTGCGACATCTGCTAAATCCATCGCCCGTGCTTGGTCCACCGCGCGTACGCCAGAAATATTTGGGGCCATATCTGATAAAACAAGGTCCAGCTTTTGCCCTTGTAGCAGTTCACTGATTCGTTCGTTGACGTCAGGATCGCCGGCATAGCCTTCTATTACTCGACAGCGTCCACCACGGGTAATCGGCAGCGGGTCGACAGCGATCAAAAAACCCCGAGTAATCTTGCTTTCCAGATACTGGGTCCATCCTCCGGGGGCAGCGCCAAGCTCCAGTACTTTTTTCCGCGCGCTGAGAATTTGAAACCGTTGATCTATCTGCAGCAATTTGTAGTGAGCACGAGACACCTGCCCACCGTCTTGAGCCTTGCGCACAAAGTAGTCTTTGCGTTGCCGCTGTAACCAGCGCTCACTGGATTTGCTGCGCTTGGGCATGACCTTCCCTGAATTTACTGTGCGCGTACTCTGCGCAGCGCGGCTAGCTGTTTAGCAAACAGCAAACCCGCTACACTACGGCTATGGATACTACCTCATCGTCAGCAACCCCGCTCAGCGGACAAATGAAAAAGGCNTTGCGCGGCGTCGCCCATCACTTAGACCCNGTCGTGGCGATCAGTGAGCGTGGCATCAACGACGGCATCGTCGCCGAAACGGAACGCGCACTTAGCGATCACGAACTGATCAAGATAAAAGTAGACGCGTTGGAGAAAGTAGACCGGGTTGCGCTAGCCGCAGATCTGGCTCGACAAACTGACGCCACAGTGGTGCAAAACATCGGCAAAGTTGCTGTGCTTTACCGCAAAAATCTTCGCGCCAATCCGAAGCTATCTAATGTCTCTCGATTTCTTGGCTGAACAGGCAGTCGACGCTATTTGTGCTCGACGTTGCTAATCTCATATTCCTTTTCACCGCCNGGCGTCACGACGTTAACCACATCGTCGATGTGCTTGCCNATAAGCGCTCGGGCAATNGGTGACATAACTGATATCTTTCCGAGCTTGAGATCCGCTTCGTCTTCACCGACGATCTGATAAACGATGCTGTCGTCAGCTTCTCCGTCGTACAGAGTTACAGTGACGCCGAATATGACCTTGTCGCCCTGTGGGATTCTGGTGACGTCTATGACCTGGGCGTCAGCAAGACGGCCTTCTATTTCTTGGATACGCCCCTCGTTAAACCCTTGCTGTTCCCGCGCTGCGTGGTACTCCGCGTTTTCTTTCAAATCGCCGTGAGCTCTCGCCTCGGCAATGGCTTGNGTAATTTCTTGACGCAATGGACCCTTACGGTTACTGAGCTCATCGCGTAGGGCTTCTGCACCCGCTATTGTCATGGGCGTGGGCATAGGTTACCCCTGCTTNAGTCGACTGTGTAAATCCTGCAAGCTTCGTACTTGCTCCCCTTGGCCTTGGCGAATAGCAATGCAAAAGGCCTCGCCGCCGGTGAGCGTTGTGGTGTAACACACCTTATTTTGCAACGCCAGCCGACGAATCACCGCCGAGTCTGCNATGGACTGCCGACCCTCCGTAGTGTTGATGATCAAGTCAATTTGCTCGTTTTTCAACATATCCGAAACGTCTGGGCGACCTTCATTAACCTTTTGAATTTTGCNGCATTCAACCCCCGCAGCAAGCAACACTCGCTGAGTGCCTGATGTGCCTACCAGCGAGAACCCAAGATCTATCAAGTCTTTAGCCACCGCCAACACNTTGTCTTTGTCCGAATCCTTGACGCTAAGGAAAGCTCTGCCGCCGGTGGGCAATATATCACTCGCACCCAGCGAGGCTTTCGCAAACGCTTCGCCAAAAGAATCCCCAACACCCATCACCTCGCCAGTAGACTTCATTTCTGGTCCAAGAATTGGGTCAACCCCAGGAAACTTGTTGAAGGGGAATACAGACTCTTTGACGTGGTAGGTCTGCGGCACAATCTCGCGAGTAAAATCCAGTTCCGCTAAAGTTTTTCCAGCCATACAACGAGCCGCGACTTTTGCTAACGACTCGCCTATACACTTAGAGACAAAGGGTACCGTTCGCGAAGCGCGTGGGTTGACCTCAATTACAAATACATCTTCGCCTTGTACCGCCATTTGCACGTTCATTAAGCCGACCACCTGCAGTTCGATCGCAATGTCTTTGACCTGCTGCCGGATAAGGTCCTGAATATGCATGGGTAGGTTATACGGGGGTAACGAACAAGCTGAATCCCCCGAATGCACGCCAGCCTGTTCTATGTGCTGCATAATTGCGCCAATCACCACCTGATGACCATCGCTGACGGCATCTACATCGACTTCAACTGCCTGATTCANATAGCTGTCGAGTAATACTGGAGCATCATTCGAAACATCTACGGCCGTCTGCATGTACTGACTAAGTTCTTCGTCGTTGTAGACAATTTCCATGGCGCGCCCACCCAGAACGTAGGACGGTCGAACCACAATTGGATAGCCTATCTGTGCAGCCCGCTCCAAACCCTGTTCTAGGTTAGACGCCAAACGATTAGTAGGTTGCCGCAACGCGAGCTTCTGCACCAGTTGTTGAAAGCGTTCACGATCTTCGGCGCGGTCGATCGCATCCGGGGTGGTGCCTATAATCGGCACCCCTCTGGCTTGTAGATCTCGTGCTAACTTCAAAGGCGTTTGCCCACCGAATTGCACAATAACGCCCTTGGGTTGCTCAATCTCCACTATGGCCAAGACGTCCTCCAGCGTCACCGGCTCAAAGTACAGGCGATCAGACGTATCGTAATCGGTAGATACTGTCTCTGGATTACAGTTGACCATAATGGTTTCATAGCCATCTTCGCGCATGGCCAGTGCCGCATGCACACAGCAGTAGTCGAACTCTATGCCCTGACCAATTCGGTTTGGACCACCACCCAACACAATGATCTTCTCACGCGACGAGGGATCGGCCTCGCAACCTTCCTCATAAGTTGAGTACATGTAGGCACTATTGACAGGGAACTCTGCAGCACATGTGTCAACGCGTCGGTATACGGGCTTAACGCCTAGCCCTTGGCGAGCTGNGCGCACCTCATCTTGGCTCGNGTTCAACAGCTGGCCCAGACGCAGATCGGAAAAACCCTGTTGCTTTAACTGACGCCAATGCACAGCATCGATGTCTTTTAAGACGACCCCCTGCAACGCTTGCTCAGCAGACACAAGGTCCGCGATCTCTGCTAAAAACCACGGATCTATCTTGGTGTGATCAAACAGCTCCTCTTCGCTCATGCCGTTGCGGAGCCCGTCGGCAACATACCAAAGCCTGTGGGCGCTGGGATTTTGCAACTCGCGTCTTAGAACGCTCTTCCACTCAGCATCGGACTTGTCGACCACACTGTCGAGCCCCACGAACCCAACTTCAAGGCCACGCAGGGCTTTCTGCAACGACTCTTGAAAAGTTGAGCCAATCGCCATTACCTCGCCAACTGATTTCATCTGTGTGGTAAGGCGACTGTCAGCTTGCGGGAACTTTTCAAAAGTGAAACGCGGCACTTTGGTTACCACATAGTCAATGGTCGGCTCGAACGATGCGGGAGTAACACCACCCGTAATGTCATTCGCCAGTTCATCCAAGGTAAAACCTATCGCTAACTTGGCCGCCACTTTAGCGATCGGAAAGCCAGTGGCCTTAGACGCCAGCGCCGAGGACCGGGACACACGG
>NHET02000033.1 GCA_002170355.2 Gammaproteobacteria bacterium TMED92 | reverse complement strand
ACCAACCATCTCGATCTAGACATGCGCGATGCACTGGCGTTAGCACTGCAAGCCTATGATGGTGCGGTAATCATTGTCGCTCATGACCGTAACCTACTGGACAAGATCGTCGATGAATTCTGGTTGATAGAGCACGGGTCGCTGTCTACCTATCGCGGCGATCTCGATGATTACACCGCCAGCAGACAAGAGGACGCGGCAATCACCGCGCCGCTTAGTAAAGCCGCCGTGAACTCACGAAAAAAGCAGCGTCAAGAGCGCGCTGCGAACCGCCAATCCTTGCATAACTTGCGTTCCCAAATTAAAAAATTAGAACAGCAAATAGAACGGGGCAGCGCGCAACTAAAAGCACTCGAGAGCAAATTGGCGGACCAAAACACCTATCAGCTCATGGCCGCCGATGAGTTAAGCGAGTTACTCAGCCGCGCTGCCGCCGAACGCAAGAATTTAGAATCTCTTGAGGAACGCTGGCTCAGCGTTAGCGCTGAGCTGGAAGCCGAGTTAACCTAACTCTTCTACTCCCACATACAGCGAACCAAATACCATGCGCCAGTTTCCCAACACGCGAATGCGCCGAAATAGAGAGCACCCTTTTGTGCGACGTCTGGTGGCAGAACACCGAGTAGTGGCGGATGATCTGATTTATCCGATGTTTATTATCGACGGTACAAATCAGCGCTCCGCAGTTGCATCGATGCCTGGGATCGAACGATTGAGTATCGACCTGGCGGTGCAGGAGGTAGCAAGACTCGCTGTGTTGGGCCTCAACAGCGTGGCTCTGTTTCCGAATGTAGATTCGAGCCTACGCACTCTTGATGGACGTGAGGCCTACAATCCAGACGGTTTGGTACCGCGAACGGTGCAAGCGCTAAAACAGGCAATACCCGAAGTTGGCATAATCACCGATGCCGCGTTGGATCCCTACACTACCCACGGACAGGACGGCATTGTCGACGCGGACGGCTATGTCGCCAACGATCTTACGGTCGAATCACTATGCAGACAGGCAGCAGTTTGCGCAGCAGCGGGTGCCGATGTCATCGCACCGTCCGACATGATGGATGGCCGCATCGGCGGCATTCGCGAGTTTCTGGATGATCAAGGATTCCTCAATACGCGCATAATGGCGTATTCAGCTAAGTACGCCTCAAGCTATTACGGGCCGTTTCGAGACGCCGTTGGATCTAGTTCTAACTTAGGCAGCGGCGACAAAAAAACTTATCAGATGGACCCCGCTAATGGCGATGAGGCCATTTACGAGGTTGGATTAGACATCGAGGAAGGCGCTGACATGGTCATGGTCAAGCCGGGCATGCCGTACCTGGATATCGTGCGCCGAGTTAAAGACACCTATCGAGTTCCGACCTTTGCTTACCAAGTCAGTGGCGAGTACGCGATGCACGCTGGGGCCATTGCTAACGGGTGGCTGGCGGAATCGGTGATTGACGAGTCATTACTTTGCTTCAAACGTGCCGGCGCCGACGGCATTCTCAGCTATTTCACAAAGCAATGGCTAGAGGCAAACGCGCAGCGCTAAGTGGGCGTTGCGCAACAGCAATTTAATAACACACACAGCGCGACTAATGCCCGAGAGGTGCTAAAATAAGCGTTCATCATTGGAGATCAAACTATGAGCGACAACATCCTTCACACCACGGATGACGGTTTCGAGCAAGATGTGCTCATGGCCGACAAACCGGTACTGGTGGATTACTGGGCTGAATGGTGCGGCCCATGCAAGATGATTGCACCTATTCTAGAAGAGGTTGCCGGCGAGTACGCTGACAAGCTTAAAGTGTGCAAGATCGACATCGACGCCAACCAAGGCACTCCGCCCAAATACGGCATCCGAGGCATACCAACGCTCATGCTCTTTAAGAACGGTGAAGTAGAGGCAACAAAGGTCGGCGCCCTGTCAAAGTCGCAACTACAAGCGTTCCTCGACAGCAACATCTAGCCAAGTTACGACAGCGCACGTCGCTTTCAATCGGGTTCTGTACGACTAGCAGAACCCGTTCTCTATCCAAACTCGCAGCATCGCGCCTTGACCTAGCGCAACATTTCTCTACACTCTGTCGTGTCGCCGTTGGGATTGAGGATACCGAACGAGCGAATAAGCTTTTCGGTCCAACCCGACTACCCCTTTTCTCTCTTTTTTTGCTGGTGCAAATGCATGCACCCAGGCTTTTGAGAGCAACTTTATTTCTTTTAATTACAACGGCTAAAACAATGGCAATGCACCTTTCAGACTTGAAGCGCAAACCGGTACCGGAGTTGATGGACATGGCCCGAGAGATGGGCTTAGACAATGTCGGACGCTCGCGCAAGCAAGAGGTCATCGCGGCAATCGTGCGCAAGCAATCCAAAAGCGGCGAGGATATTTACGGCGAAGGCACACTCGAGATTCTGCAAGACGGTTTTGGTTTTTTACGATCACCAGACAGTTCTTATTTGGCCGGGCCCGACGACATTTACGTATCACCCAGCCAGGTACGCCGCTTCAACCTTCGAACCGGTGACAGCATTGCTGGCAAAATACGCCCACCCAAAGATGGCGAACGCTACTTTGCGCTGCTCAAAGTTGATGAGATCAACTTTAGCGAAACCAATAACAAAACACATAAAGTCCTGTTTGAGAATTTAACCCCACTGTTCCCCAATGATCGGCTACAGCTAGAACGTGGCAACGGCAGTACTGAAGACCTCACGGCGAGAATCATCGACTTAGTAGCGCCGGTCGGAAAGGGTCAACGAGCACTGATCGTATCTCCACCCAAGGCCGGTAAAACATTGGTCATGCAAAATATCGCTCAGTCGATTGCGGCGAACAATCCAGAAACCATATTGATCGTGTTGTTGATTGATGAGCGGCCGGAGGAAGTCACCGAAATGCAACGATCCGTCCGCGGCGAGGTGGTTGCTTCGACTTTCGACGAACCACCCTCACGTCACGTTCAAGTGGCTGAAATGGTCATTGAGAAAGCGAAACGATTGGTTGAGAACAAGAAAGACGTGGTTATTTTGCTCGACTCCATAACCCGATTGGCCAGGGCTTATAACACCATCGTGCCGTCGTCGGGCAAAGTGCTAACCGGCGGCGTGGACGCTCACGCATTGGAGCGACCAAAGCGGTTCTTCGGCGCTGCGCGAAATATTGAAGAGGGCGGTAGCCTGACCATTGTTGCTACCGCACTAGTCGATACCGGCTCAAAGATGGACGAGGTGATTTACGAAGAGTTCAAAGGTACCGGCAACCAAGAATTACATCTAGAACGCAAGATTGCAGAAAAGCGTGTTTATCCTGCGATTAACATTCGCCGCTCAGCGACGCGTCGCGAAGAATTACTAATGAGCGAGGATGAACTGCAACGAGTGTGGATTTTACGCAAACTGTTGCATGACATGGATGACATAGCGGCGATCGAGTTCATTTTGGACAAGTTGAAAGAAACCAAAACCAATTCTGAATTCTTCGACTCAATGCGACGTTAACGCCTCGGCCTGAACAAAATACTGCAGCGCCCGATGCTCATCGCCCAAGGCGTGCCAGACACCACCCAGCTGTTGATAAATTCGCACTCGCTGCGGGCTCTCGCCGTCTAATCGCTTCAGGGCAGCCTCAAAATAATCTCTGGCGTTGTTCCACTGTTTGCCTTTACTTGCGAGCAGTCCCAAACCTTGTTGCAGCCGAACGTCTTGTGTCCTTTCATCCGCCCATTGCTGAGCACGCCGCAGGCTTTCCTCTAGCCGCTCATCTGCTAGTTCAAACCACAATGTTATCCATTCCTCGACCCAAGCATTATCAAGCGCCACCTCGAGCAGATCTAGGGCCTCCCTGCGACAGCCCTGGCTCACCAGCGTATGCGCCCAAGCGCTAATCAAGTGCGGGTCTTTTTGCGCTGCTGGAGTAAGCGCGGTGTATTCATTTGCAACACTCGCAGTACGCGCTAGTAGGCGCGCCAACGTTGTGGTGTCGGCACTCACTGGATTGTTGAAGGCCTCGCGCCGCTGAAAATCATACGCATGTAGACGTAAGCCGGTAACAACAGGGCGTTTGAGTTTTTTCAGATCGGCCCAAGCCCGTTCTGCTGGCGCCCAATCTTGCAGCGCGACATGGGCGCTTAGTAACAGTGAAAGCCATCGTGGATGCTTCTTGTTGTTCCCAAGCTGTCGCAGCGCAGCTACCGCNCGCTCTGGCTCAGCTGCTTCCAAATACCACTGGGCGAAGAGCATCTGACTGTTCTCGGGCGATTTCATGGAACCTTGGTCGAGTTGTTCAATCGCTGCAACCGTCTTGTCGCGGCCACTNCTGTCGCCCCGAGCATGAGCGGCATGAGCCGCTATCACTAACTGCACAAATCGTCGGTGCGCGCCATCGAGATCGGCTTCGATCTCTGTGCTCTTATCAACTTCTATTTGTGACGGCGTATCAATCGCCCCAGCTTCCCAGTCGCGAGTCATGATCGCCACCAACCCTTGTTGCTGCCTAACGATCTGCGACTTCAGCGTCTTATTGTTCTGCCAATCGGCAAGTCTATGAGTACTGTTGAGCAACCGCGCCAAGAACTGCCAGCCAATAACCAGCACAACTGCGGTGCTTAATAGCAGCAGCAGCGCCACGGCAGCGCTAGTTTCAAGCACCCAGGTATTGACGCGAATAAGCAAGTAGCCTGGATCTGACAACCAAACGCTGCCGGCNATGGCGCCCAAAACCAAAGCCAACAGCAGCCACAACCACTTCATATCTGGCCAACCAGGAGTTGGTCCAGCAACCTAAGAGCTTCCGTTAGCTCAAAGCGCGTTGCCGCCAGATCCNGCTTTGATAACTCGTCCAGAGCGGCTTCGTTCGCCATCGTCGCTGCAGCATCGGCGTGCGNAAACTTGTTATGCCATTCGGCGATTCGTAACAATTGCTCACGAAAGCCCTCAGTATCGCGCATAAGCAGCGCTGTGCGCGCCTGCATCATGGCGACATCAAAGGTCACTCGGATCAGACTTTCTTCGGCGTCATTCAGGTAAGCGCCGGCATCAAAATCTGCTAAATCTTGTAGTTCTAAGTTGCGCACTTGCACAAGTTGCCCCGCAGATTCAAGCAGTTGCTGCCAGAAGGAGTCTGCCGTCGCTGCTTGTTGATGCGATGGCGAAACGGCGAGGGTGCGTCGAGTTTGTGGAACTCTTTGTTCTATCTCTTGCAACTGGGCTAACAAACTTTGAGCATCGACAAAGTTCATCTGTTGCAGTGTGATAAGGTCGTCTTCGAGCTGGGCTTTGAGCGGCAGAACCAGTAAGTCTGTTCGTTCCCGTAATCGCAGCAATGCGTTTTCTACAAGTTGAGCGGCGCCCGCAATGTCGTTGCGAAGGCGCAATCGCAATGTTGCCGCACGCAGCAGGTACCGAACCTCCAACAACTCAACTAGCAACGCCACTTCAGCGGCGTTTTCTGTGACTTTTTGGATTTCTGCGCCCATCTCGCTTCGCACTGCCGCAAGGCGGCGATCTACCTCCGCTTCTAGTGCGGATGCAGTGTTTTTCGGAGCACTACCGAACTGCTGGGTTTGCTCGTCTATAGCTTCTATACGTTGCAACAGCGCAGTTTTCTGTTCGCTCAGGCTCGTCAGTTGCGCGTCTAGCCGATCAATTGTGGCGGTCATGCGCTGCCGATACACAGCGTCCTGTTCTCCTTCGGCATTTTTATAGTAATAGACACCACCAATCGCAACTGCCGCGACACTTGATAACAGGCTGAGTGACACAACAAATCTCGCCCCAAGAGATAAGCGGGGCGTGCTGGCGTGATGACGATCGGGGATGGCTTCAGACATCCAGTAAATCCATGCTGCATTGGAAGGTTTGTCTCTACTTCAACACAAACCCGCTAATAATTCACGGCCCACTCGCGCAGTGGGCCGCGCGTTACCCCACATTACTTTTAAGACAGCGCAGTAATGCCGCTGTCGAGCTGCCTTGAGCATTGAAGCTGCGGCAGAAACCCAACTCTATTGCGTGACTTTGGACTCGCTGAGATGGCGCAATGACAATAACGTCACGGTCACCGCCACACGCCAGCCAGTGCGCTGTTGCCCTGTTCAAGCCGTGAATGGAGCCAACCACCATGGCGCAGACCGCCTGACTATCGAGTGGGGCTAGCACCGCGTCTTGCCGTTGATACACATCACATCGAATCAGCTCACAGTGCGTACCGAGGGCATCAAAGACTATGTTGCGGCCGCCTCGACCACTGAGTAACCACACCCGATCGTCAGATCGCAAACGCCCGCCATGTTGTTCCGGAATCAGTGCCGATAGAGCCAGTAGACCTTCAGAATTTTCGCGCTCAGGCGTTTGAGCGTTCATTCCCCCGCTGCGTAGCAAACCCGCTGTACGCTTGCCGACCGCAAATACACCTTTGCAACTAAGAATCTGAGTCCGTATTTGGGTAGGTTCATGGCTGAGTTTTTGCAAAAATCCAGCAGCCGCATGTTGCGACAGGAAGACTAAACCGTGCGGTGTTTCTTTAGGCATCTCCCAAGGTAAGAACCCGATCGTGGTTGCGGGGGCTAACAACGGTTCGAAGTCTGCCTGAATCAACGCATCAGCCAGTCGATGAGCGCTAGGCTCGGTTAATGTCACCCAGGTTTGTTTCATCTTTTTTCGGGCGCGCTCGCCGTCACCCGTTGTTATTTCGCTTATCTGTTGTCGCGGATAGCATCCAAAACCTGCTGAGCACCCGCACTAAAGAGTTGCTCGACAACTTCTTTTGCAACGTCCTCCGGCACAACTCCAACTGCATGCGCCGTTAGAATTTTTGTTCCCGAAGCATCCGCTACCAAAGCTGTCAACGCAATCGCACCCGTAACGTCAAGACTGGCCATAGCCGCTACTGGCAACGCGCAATCAGCTCCAAGGCCCGCGCTGACACCCCGCTCTGCGCGCACACACCGATCTACGTCAATGTCGACCAGTGGCTGCAATATTTCCAGGGCCGCGCTGTCTTGAAGGCACTCAATACCCAGGGCACCCTGACCAGGAGCCGGCAGACAAACTTCTGTNGTTATCTGGTGCACGTCTTGCCGAACCAGACCCAAGCGCTGCACACCCGCGGCCGCCAGAACAATGGCGTCAAACTCTCCTTGATCGAGTTTTGCTAATCGCGTACCNACATTGCCTCTAATCGACGCCATGTTTAGGTCCGGTCGGTAATGCAATAATTGCGCTTGNCGCCTTAAGCTCGACGACCCCACGCGAGCTCCTACGGGCAGTTCATCGAGGTTGCCGTGGGCGCTCACCAANACATCATGCTGCGCCGCACGAAAAGCAATAACTGGCAGGATAAATCCTTCNGNCATTTCAGCGGGNAGGTCTTTCACTGAGTGGACTGCAATATCTGCGCGATCAGAGAGCATGGCGTGCTCCAGCTCTTTTATGAACAGGCCTTTACCNCCGACTTCACTAAGTGGCGAACTNAACCATTGGTCCCCTTGTGTGGTCATGCCAATCAGTTCGATCTGTAAGTCCTGATGCGTTCGGNACAATTGATCACGAACAAATTCTGCCTGCCAAAGCGCAAGGGGGCTTTCGCGCGTAGCGATGCGAAGGCTTTTCATTGTGGGGCCTAAATGTTTTTTNGAATTTTTCGCACTGCGGGCAAGTGCCGGCGACTGATTTCANCCGTTTCCTCTACGNTGTCTAAACGCANAACGATTTGCCCACCAACATCTTTTTCTAGTCCTACAATGTGCTTACGCGCNACCAACGCGTTACGGTGCACACGAATAANTAGATCAGCGAACTCCTCTTCAAGCTCGCGCAGGGTTTCGTCGACAATTACTTCTTGTCGATCGTCTCGTACAGTTACGTATTTCTGATCTGCCTGCAGGTAACNAATATCCTTGACNTTGATCAGGTGCATGCCCTTGTAGGTACGCGCGCATAAATGGATGCGCCTGGTGTCATTGGCCGCTTGCAGCGCCGACAATTGCACGCGGTTTAATTGCGTGCATCTATCTAGCGCTTCGAGCAAGTCTGCTTTGCGCACTGGCTTTAGCAAATAACCTACCGCTTGCAGCTCGAATGCTTGCACCGCGTGTTCTTCATAGGCCGTGCAANAGATTACCGCTGGCGGNTCTTTTTGCGANAAAAAATGTTGCGCCGTTTCGATGCNATCCATACCTGGCATACGAATGTCTAACAGCACGAGGTCTGGCAGCANCCGTTCGCTAGCCTCTAGTGCTGCTCTGCCATTGCTTGCGCCCGCTACTACTTCGTGGCGACCGTCGGTCTCCAACATTCTCGCAAGGCGGTCTCGCGCTAAGGTTTCGTCGTCTACAATTAAAACCCGCATCTGCTCTCCAACTTAACGGGCGGTCAATGTCTTTGGAAGTNTTACACGCGTGACGAATACCTCGCCACTTGTTTGCGTCTCCAAATACGCTCGTTGTCCATACAGTACGTCTAAACGGGAGCGTATATTCTGAATCGCCAACTGGTTACCTCTTCCCTGGNNGGTAGGATACTTGTTACTTACTGGTNGACTCAAGTCNTCGCTAGGCAGCGGATTTATTACTGTTATCTGATAACTATCGCTTGCGTANCCGATGCTTACNGTGATTGTTCCGCCTTCTGGGAGCGGCTGTATGCCATGGTAAATGGCGTTCTCGAGTAACGGTTGTAAGGTCAGCAATGGAATCCGCACGGGTTCGTCAATCTCTTCTACACGCCATTCGATGTTAAGCCGTTCACCGAGACGCAATTGTTCGATACGCATGTAGCGGCGGCNCAACGCNAGCTCTTCTCCAATGCTCACCTCACTTCCTTCCTGTTGGAGACTGGCGCGAAACAATTCAGACAAGTCCTCCACCACTGTTTCAGCCGCATCNGGATCAACTGGTATGAGGCTGGCAATGATATTCATGCTGTTAAAGAGAAAATGTGGTCGTATGCGCGACTGCAAGGCCTGTATACGCGCATGCAACTCAGATTCTTCGCGCCTGTGAAGGCTTTGCC
This sequence comes from Gammaproteobacteria bacterium TMED92, assembly GCA_002170355.2. Classification (GTDB taxonomy): domain Bacteria; phylum Pseudomonadota; class Gammaproteobacteria; order Pseudomonadales; family Azotimanducaceae; genus UBA4421. Next base: position 18,139 of record NHET02000033.1, on the reverse strand, counting down.
GTATGTAGTNGTAGCGTAGGNAAGAACCTACCATCGCCGCAGTAAAAACTATTTGACGACTGAGACTGATGTTTTGTTTTAGTTCTTCAGGCACTAGCCCAATCACAGAGGTATGCATCGCAAGCAAAACACCAAGCGCTGTCAACGCCACGACAATCGTGGCGAGCCATATGGGCTGACGATTCAACCAGCGCCGCATCAACGTCATAGGCACGGCGAAAACCAATACGCTTGCAAACACAAAAACAAGGACAAATCGAAAGTGCTGAAAGGATGCGGCAGGCACAGTAACCAAAATGACCAGCGCCAACCCAGCGCTGATCAAAAAGATGAACGCCACCTTNTCCATGGTTAACAGCGAGGGCAGGCGATAACGACGACTCTCTGACGCTTCAAGCAAGACACGGCGAGATTCATTAGTCACGGCAACACCCCCCCAAGGCATATTCTACGACGACNGGTTATTAACAAAGTGAGCGGACGGATTGCCAAGGTTGCTATACTGCGCGACATTTCAACTCTAAAGCGCGNAGCAAATACCCAATGCTGCGACGGCTNTGAGAAAACGATCTATCCAAATTAGTCGATATTTGCATGAAAGATAATAGTACACCTGCTGATAACACCATGCCCNCANAATCAGACGGGCTGTTGCGTGGTCGCTTTGCAGAAGCCACTGATCAGTTCGTTGAATACTTTACTGCCTCAGTAGATTTCGACCGACGCTTATACAACGAAGACATTGACGGTTCGATCGCACACGCGCAGATGTTAGAAAAAATCGGTATTTTGAGCGCCGNGGAGCGCGCAAATATTGTCACTGGTCTGAGCGAAATTCGACTGGAGATATCGACGGGCAAGTTTGCATGGCGAGTCGAGCTTGAAGACGTGCATATGAACATCGAGCAGCGATTGATCGAGCGTATTGGTGACACCGGGAAAAAACTCCATACCGGTCGTTCACGCAACGATCAGATCGCAACCGACATGCGCTTGTATCTGCGCAACGCCATCGATGCCTTGATTACAGAAGGCAGAAAGCTACAACGCAGCCTGGCACAACAGGCACTCGAGCACAGCGCAACGCTAATGCCAGGGTTTACTCATCTGCAGGCTGCACAGCCAATTACTTTTGGTCACCATCTGATGGCATGGCACGCTATGCTTGAGCGTGATCTGGAACGACTCCAAGACTGTCGCAAACGTACCAATCAACTACCGCTCGGTGCCGCCGCTTTGGCCGGCACGCCGTATCACCCAGATCGGTCTTATTTAGCCGAGCTGCTCGGGTTTGAAGGCATTTGNAACAACTCNCTCGACGCCGTCAGCGACCGTGACTTCGCGATCGAATTCTGCGCCGTTGCCGCTCTNGCCCTNAACCATTTGTCTCGTTGGTGCGAAGAGTTAGTACTCTGGTCGAGCCAACAGTTTTCTTTTATCTCTGTTCCCGATCGATTTTGCACCGGCTCAAGCATNATGCCGCAGAAAAAGAACCCAGACGTACCAGAGTTAATCCGCGGCAAGACCGGGCGTGCCCACGGCAACTTAATGGCTTTGTTGACGCTGATGAAGAGCCANCCGCTGGCCTACAACAAAGACAATCAGGAAGACAAAGAGCCACTTTTCGATAGTGTCGATACGTTGCACAACTGCTTTACTGCATTGAATGGTTTGATCCCCAATATCGTTGCCAACAAACAGCAGATGCGTGAGGCCGCGCTCGCCGGCTACACCACCGCAACCGACCTAGCAGACTATTTGGTACGCAACGAAGTCCCTTTTCGCGATGCTCACGAATTGGTGGGAGGTGCGGTACAAAGAGCTGTGGAACTTAACCAGCCGCTAGAGACGNTGNCTTTACAACAGCTTAACGGCGGCGATTTTGGACCAATCACCGCGGACGTATATACGGTTCTGACCCTCGAAGGCTCTATTGCTGCAAGAAATCACTTAGGGGGTACCGCGCCAGCGCAGGTTGAAGCGCAAGCTCTGGCCGCCCTCGAGCGCCTCAACAATTGACGTGTGTGTTTATGTTGATGCGATGGTCTATGTTAATTGCACTGTGTTCCTTGGTTGCAACCTGCGGGCATAAGGGACCGTTGTATTTGCCAGAACAATCGCCCTATCTGGTGAATCATTCGTACATCCTGGNTCTTGACGATGTGAGCGCTGCAAATGACTTGTGAACCACNACACGCGTTAACAGNAAATGCAGGTGTTCTGTGCGTTGAGCAAGTGCCGCTGCAACAGATTGCCGAGCAATATGGAACGCCGTGTTATGTGTATTCCGCCGCTACCTTACGCACCCAATATCAACAGTTAACGTCCGCTCTTGGATCACTGAGCGCGCGCATTCATTACTCGGTTAAAGCAAACTCAAATTTACACATTCTAGGTTTATTCAAGGAGCTGGGGGCCGGTTTTGACATTGTATCCGGCGGCGAGCTGAGCCGTGTTCTCGCGGCGGGCGGCACCCCCGAAGACATCATTTTCTCCGGCGTTGGTAAATCGGTAGAGGAGATCGACTTAGCGCTAAAAGTGGGTATNGGTTGCTTTAATGTCGAAAGCGAAAGTGAGTTGTTGCGCATTCAAGAGCGCGCTCGCCTGGCCCAAACCACTGCGCCAGTGTCGATTCGGGTGAACCCAAATATCGACGCACAAACCCACCCGTATATTTCTACCGGGCTAAAAGGCAATAAGTTCGGTGTCGATGCCGAGGTCGCATTGGCCTTGTATGAACTAGCGGCGCAAAGCTCTTCGTTGCGGNTCACAGGTATCGATTGCCACATTGGCTCGCAGATTGCTAACGACGCGCCTCTGCTTGAAGCCTTAGACAGTATTTTGGAGCTGGTCGATACGTTAGCGCAACGCAACATTATGCTNGAACACATTAACCTCGGTGGCGGCTTCGGAGTGCGCTATCAAGATGAGGTGGCGATGGATCTCGACGCCTATGGCGCACGTTTGCAAGAGCGGCTGGGACCGAAACACTTACCACTGCATGTTGAGCCTGGTCGTTCGCTCACCGCCAATGCAGGTCTATTGTTGGCCCAAGTCGAGTATCTGAAAGCGGGCCATGAGGGCGAAAAAGGCTTCGCTGTGGTGAACGCAGCTATGAACGATCTGATACGTCCGTCCCTTTACCAGGCGTGGCATGAGATCTTGGTGGTGGACGAACAGCTGGAGCCGCGCAACGNGCGAACCTGGGATGTTGTCGGACCCATATGCGAATCCACCGATTTTCTTGCAAAAGATCGTCAATTGAGCCTGCGCGAGGGTGCTCTGATCGCGGTTTTGTCGGCAGGNGCCTACGGTATGTCGCTGGCGTCCAACTACAATTCTCGAGGCCGTGCAGCGGAGGTCTTAGTCGATGGCACCACTGTCCGATGCATTCGTCGACGTGAGACCATCCAAGATCAGCTNCGGCTTGAATTGACGCTGTAAGTACTCGTCATGCGTAAGTTTTATAAAATGCACAGTCTCGGCAACGATTTTATGGTGCTGGACGCGGTCACCGCAGAGCACCCTTTCAGCGCCGCCATGATACGACGCTGGGCTCACCGCAACGAAGGTATTGGTTTTGACCAGCTGTTGATAATAGCGCCACCAACAGACCCCAACACAGACTTTCAGTACCTGATCTACAACGCAGACGGCGGCGAGTCAGAGCAGTGCGGTAACGGCACCCGCTGCGTGGCGCTACTCGCATACCACCTCGGCTTAAGCACAAAAAAGAACCTTATATGGCATAGCAAAGGCGGGCTTATTGAAACCCGTCTGTTTGCAGATCGTGACCCAATCGTGGTCGAAACAGACTTGCCGGCACCGTCATTCGCACCTCAGGACGTGCCGTTTGTTACAACCACCGATGACAACATCGACTGTTTACGCATTGCCGATCAAGAAGTCGCAGTCACCGCTGTTTCTACCGGCAACCCACATGGCGTCGTACAAGTAGATAATGTATCCAAGGTCGATGTTGCTTCCATAGGCGCGCAACTGAGCAGCCACGCGGCATTTCCAGAGCAAGCAAATATCGGCTTTTGCCAGGTCGTTGATCGAAGTTTTATCCGCCTACGCGTATACGAGCGCGGCGTCGGCGAGACCCGTGCCTGCGGCACCGGCGCGTCCGCCGCGGTAGTAGCGATGCACAGTCAGGGTCTGGTAGATGCTCGAGTAAAAGTATCGCTGCCCGGCGGTAAATTACGAATTCATTGGTCGGGACCGAGCCAACCAATTACCATGGCTGGGGGGGCTACCTTAGTGTACGCCGGCACATTGGATCTGCAGGAGTGAGTGAATGCCATTTCGACCAGGCGATTCGAAGTCCACTGATACGAATATTCGTCTCGCCACAGAGGGCTTGAACGATCAGCAGATACTGGACTATCTGCGTGCTAATCCCGATTTTTTTCAACGACACGCCACAGCGATTGCTGAGTTAAGCTTATCGCACGAGTCAGGCAACGCGGTTTCATTAATTGAGCACCAAGTGGCCATTTTACGTGATCGCAACATGACCATGCGCCGCCGCATGAACGAGCTGTTGCAAGCCGCGCGCAATAACGACGAGATCTTTGCCAAGACACGCTCTTTGAACCTCGCGTTACTGGAGGTTGATTCTTGGCACGAACTCAACGAAGTGCTCGCCACCCATGTATTAGTAGACTTCGAGGCAGATTTTGTCTGCGCCCATTTGGCCGCCGCTGATTTAGCCTTGGCCTTGGATCACATTCAACACCATGTCGAGGCACTGCCCTGTTTACATTTGCAAGATGGTAACGATTCGGCTTGTACAGTGTTGCGCGAAGACGAGCTGTATCAGCTATTTCCTATGTCCGATCACGACGAAACGGGCAGCGCAGCAATCCTGAAACTCAAATTACAGCGGGGTAGTGGCGTGTTATGTATCGGCAGCCGCAGCCCCACTCGATTTGCTAAGAATATGGATACCCTGTTTGTTCAATACATTGCAGACATATTGGCTAAGGTGATGAATAGACTCAGCGCATGATGCTTACCGATCAACCATTGCTGGGTGACTTTCTGCACCATCTGGAACACAGCAAACGTTATTCACCCCATACGCTAGCGGCCTACCGACGCGATCTGCACCGCTACTTAACGAAATTGAACTCGCCATGCGCTGCTGCAACCGTCCAAGATGTCCAAAGATTCATCAATCAATTGCATGCCCAACATCTGACTGCTAAGTCCATTCAGCGCAATCTCTCGGCAGTACGCAGCTTTTACGACTTTTTGTTGCAGCGGAAATTGACACGTGTGAATCCGGCTAAACTGGTTTCCGCACCCAAGGCTGCACGCAAATTGCCACGCGTTTTGGATACGGACCAGGCGGCCCAGTTGTTGGATTTCGCTGAGCCAAAAGACGATCGAGCAGTTTGCGATCGCGCAATGCTCGAATTGTTTTATGGCAGTGGCTTAAGACTTAGTGAGGTGGCGGGCTTACGTATTGCCGACCTTGATTTGGCTCAAGGATTTGTCAGCGTCATTGGTAAAGGTAACAAACAGCGGCTGGTGCCTTTGGGCCGCCATTGCATAGCGGCACTCAACGCTTGGCTGCAAGTGCACCCGAACCCGACTGCACAGAATTGGTTGCTGCCAGGGCGCGGCAGCAAACCACTCAGCACGCGAACGATACAAAACAGAATAAAGCGCGTGGCGCAGCGCCAGTTAGGAGAAAACTCATTGCACCCTCATATGCTACGTCACAGCTTTGCGACGCACATGTTGGAGTCATCAGGTGATTTACGTGCTATTCAAGAGCTGTTGGGCCACGCTGATATTGCCACGACCCAAATTTACACTCATTTAGACTTTCAGCACCTAGCCAAGGTCTACGACAACGCTCACCCGCGAGCCCATAATTCTGGAGAAAAGGATTGAGCAAACTGCAGCTGATTACTTTGGACTTGGACAACACGCTCTGGGATGTCGAGCAAACCATAAGAGCTGCGGAGCGAGAACTTGTGAGTTGGCTCAAGAACCACGCCGAGCCAGCCCACCAGGTGTACACTTCAGCTACCTTGATTGAGCTGCGCGCGCAAACCCTAGAACAGCATCCGCAACTACGCCATGACCTGAGCCAACTGCGTATCGAAATCCTGTTTAATGTTATGCGCAGCGCTGATTATGCTGAGAGTGAAGCAAGAGACTTGGCACGCGCGGCATTCGACGTGTTTTTTGCGGGTCGCAACCGAGTCGTATTCTTCCCTGGCGCACTCGAGATGCTACAAACTCTGAGCGAGCGTTATCCTATTTACGCTTTGACCAACGGCAACGCCGACGTGACTCGAACGGGCATCAGCCACTATCTGCAGGGCGCAATTTCCAGTGCTCTGGTTGGCGCGAGTAAACCAGACCCGAGTATGTTCCATGCAGTGCTGACACCAAGCAATGCTTCACCACAGCGTTGTATTCATATTGGTGATCACCTGCACGACGATGTCCAAGGCGCGAGTAACGTAGGTATGCACAGCATATGGGTTAATCTGCAGCAATCTAGGTTAAACGAAAATGATCCGCAGCCCAGTCACGAGGTCAATCACCTCGACGAAATCTACGCAGCCGTCCTTGCCATTGAGGACAGCTTACAGAATTAAGCTGAAACTGCGGTGGCGAGAAACTCTTTAACCGCACGCAAATCCGCATTCAAAGAACTTTTCCGCTGTTCTAGACCGACCAAAGCATCGAGGCTTGGATGAGTTGGTACGGTGCCTGTCGCCGCTACCACTGCTTCTGGAAATTTTGCCGGATGGGCGGTCGCTATACACAGAATTGGCGCGTCTGCCCTACCTAGCTGTTTAGCCGCGGCATAGCCAACCGCTGTGTGTGGGTCGAGTACGTAATCGTAGAGATCTTGCGCCTCGCTCATAGCGGCAAGCGTCTGCCCGCGGTCTACCGCGACCGACCGGAACAATGCAGTATTCGGAGCAGCGCCTAAACTGGCTTTGCCGTGCTCGGCGAATTCCGTCATGAAGGTCTGCAAGCGGACGCTGTCCTCATCAAAGTGATAGTAAAGGAAGCGTTCAAAGTTGCTTGCCACCTGGATGTCCATTGCAGGCGATAGCGTTTGATGCACACTGCTCACAGCGTATTCGCCAGTGGCGAAAAACCGCGCCAATATATCGTTATCGTTGGTAGCAACAATCAAGTTAGCAATCGGGAAACCCATTCGGTAAGCAAGATAAGCGGCGAAGACGTTACCAAAATTGCCGGTCGGCACCGAAAACTCTGCCGCAGTCGAGGTTTTTAAGCTGGCAAAACCGTAATAAACAATCTGCGCTAGAACCCTAGCCCAGTTCACTGAGTTGACAGCGCCTAGTTGATACTTCTGCTTGTATTCTAGGTCGGCAAAAGTCTCTTTCATGAGCCGCTGGCAATCGTCAAACGTGCCGTTAACCGCAATGCAATGCACGTTTTTATCCAGCACCGTGGTCATCTGCAATTCTTGCAACGGGCTGATTCGGCCTTCGGGATAGAGGATGAAGATGTCAACATTGTGCTGTCCGCGGACGCCCGCGATTGCTGCGCCACCGGTATCGCCACTGGTGGCGCCAAGAATATTTAAGCGCTGCTTACGCTGCGCTAATACGTGCTGAAACAGCCGCCCAAGCAATTGCAGCGCAACATCTTTGAATGCCAAGGTCGGGCCATGGAACAACTCAACCACTGTGAGCTTGTCTAATGTCTTCCACCCCACTACATCGGGATGATCAAAGGTTGCGTAGGCCTCAGCGATCAACCGGTTTAGGGTAGTAGGCTCAATGTCATCCACGAAAAGCCCGATGATGTTCTGCGCGAGTTCTACAAAACTACAGCTGCGCCACTCGTCGAGCTTGCCCGAGACATCGGGTATTTGTTCTGGCACCAGCAACCCACCATCGGATGCCAAACCCATGAGCAGGGCGTCAGTAAAACTAAGGTCGGCAACGCCACCGCGCGTGCTTTTATATTTCATGGCGAGCTGATCAGCCTGTGAATTAGTGGATGGTGCAAGTGTAAGGGAGAGTCTTGCATTTGTGCAGCCGCAACAAAGCTAAAACAAAAAAAGGCCGCCCGGGGCGACCTTTCTTTTCGATTGCGCGGTGTCAGCTAGCAAACGCGCATTTGCAATGTGGTGCTAGACTGCGCTTGAACCAGTCTCACCGGTTCGAATACGCACCACTTCATCTAGCGACGTAACAAAGATCTTGCCGTCCCCGACCTTGCCCGTTGAGGCAGAACTGGTGATGGCTTCAATGGCGCTTTCTAGCATGCCGTCGTCTATAGCGACTTCGATTTTTACCTTGGGCAGAAAGTCCACTACGTACTCTGCTCCGCGGTACAATTCTGTGTGGCCCTTCTGCCGACCAAACCCTCGCACCTCGGTGACAGTCATGCCTTGGACACCTACTTCAGACAGCGCTTCACGCACGTCGTCGAGCTTAAAAGGCTTAATGATTGCGGTTAATAATTTCATGATTTTTCCTTGCTGTTTAACCTACTAACCCCAGAAGAGTCGGCCCTCGGCCATTACTATACATTGCTTAGACAGAGCCAGGAGACTTTCGCTACCTTGNGCAACTTTAACGTCGCCTGACTCTGAGATATAGACCTCNACCGGGGCTACCTAGCTACTATCGGGTGAACTCTGGATAGGCTTCAACACCGATATCNGTCATGTCNCTGCCCTGGGTCTCTTCCTCTTCGCTGATACGAATGCCCATTATCATCTTGATTACAAACCANACGACCAAGGAGGCTACGAACGTGAAGCCAAAGATCGCTGCCAAGCCTGTGAGCTGGCCCATNAGNGTTGCATCAGCACTGGTAATCAGCACCGCCAACAAGCCCCAAATACCACAGGTACCGTGAACCGAAATGGCGCCAACAGGATCGTCNATCTTCATCTTGTCGAGCAGTGTNATGGAGCCTACGACTATAACGCCGCCTACCGCTCCGATTGCCAGNGATTGCAGGTTAGTGCCTGATAGTGGCTCTGCGGTGATTGANACCANGCCGGCCAACGCGCCGTTCAATGCCATCGTTATATCAGCTTTGCCAAAAGCGAGGCGAGACACGATGAGCGCCGCAATTAATCCGCCCGCAGCTGCCATGTTGGTGTTTACGAACACTTGCGCCACGGCGTTTGCTTCGTCGATGTTGCTGAGCTTTAACTCCGAACCACCGTTAAATCCGAACCAGCCAAACCAAAGGATGAACGTACCCAACGTTGCCAAAGGCATGTTTGAGCCAGGAATNNGGCTGATCTTGCCGTCAGCAGAGTACTTACCGGCGCGTGGCCCTAGCAGCAACACACCAGCGAGCGCCGCTGCCGCGCCGCACATGTGCACNANGCCTGACCCAGCGAAATCAACAAAGCCTGCGTCTGAAAGGAAACCACCGCCCCAGCTCCAGNTGCCTTGGNAGGGGTAGATAAAACCGGTCATGACCACGGCGAAAAGCAAAAACGACCATAGCTTGATTCTCTCAGCGACGGCGCCAGAGATGATCGACATCGCGGTTGCCACAAACACCACTTGGAAAAAGAAGTCTGACCGCGCGGAGTAATAAACCTCGCCTTCGGACTCCAAAACTTCCGCTACTGTATTTTCCGCGCCAATCAAGAATGACCCAGCCGGGTCGTACATGATTTCGTAGCCGATGAACAAATACATGACACACGCAATTGAGAACAATGCGACGTTTTTCGTGAGGATTTCTGAGGTGTTTTTCGCTCGNACCATGCCTGCTTCGAGCATGGCAAATCCTGGGGCCATAAACATGACCAGCGCGCCCATGACTAAGAAGTAGAACGTGTCTACCGCATAGGCCAATTGAACTAAATCTTCCAACTTCTTTCTCCATCCGAGAGGCACGCCAGGGCGCCTCGATCTAAGCTGCAAAGCCCGTTGATTCCAATCACGCTGGGCGTGATCGACCTGTACCGACCGCCACCGCGTTGCATGCGAAATACGATTTACGGTTTAGATTGGTTGCCACCACTTGGTGCAGATAGCGTGCCAAATTTAATTCCCAATGAATTCAATAGCCTAGCGCTTTTCCAGAGCGAAGCGTGCGTGATGGCGCCCCACATTNGTGCGCGTTATTGGGGTTTACGCTTCAAATTAGCGCGAGCAACTAACCACTCANCATTCGACACTCGATTGTTACACCTANAGGTCTTACACGGCCTTGCCCTACAATGCGCAGTGCCNAAGTCGCTAGGTATACATCGCACTTTGGTTATTTCTAGCGCGCCGTTCTGGGCATACACTGCAGCGCAAATCTGAATAGGCGACCCTGCTATGGAATCTTCCGAAACGCTGAAAATCCTGCTCGACATGCTTCGCGCCAACGTGGCTAACGCGATAGCTTCGGCAAAACATGTCCTGCCGATTGATCGCGAGCAACTCGACGAAGCGCTAAAAAGCGCCTTGGAAACCGTGCGCGAGGACGTTATGGNTAAGTTCGAGCTTGTGCCTAAAGCCGACTACGAAGCCCAAATTGCCCTNNTNAACAATATGCGCGCCCAGTTGCAAGATCTGGAGCAACGCTTGGACGATCTCGAACAACATCGACCTGACTCAACTTAATGCGGCGGAACCGGCCAAAACCACCATGGCAACCAAGTCCATACTGACACGAGCGGTTGTTGGGCTGGACGCTCACCCAGTGACAGTAGAGTGCCACATAGCAGCCGGGCTACCGCGCACAACCATAGTGGGACTGGCAGAGGGCGCAGTAAAAGAATCACGCGACCGGGTACGCAGCGCATTAAANACTTGTGGCTACTTTTATCCGCGCGGCCACGTCATCGTTAACCTGGCACCCAGCCATTTGACCAAGAGCGGCNGCAGCTACGACTTACCAATCGCTNTTGCCATTTTATGCGCCAGCGAGCAAATCAGCGTGTCAGATGTGGCCACGACTGAGTTCGTCGGCGAATTGGGCCTGTTCGGCGAACTNAGAAAAGTCACTGGCCTGTTNAGCTGCGCTTTGGCCGCCGATAGCGCGCAACACCGGTTATACCTACCACTGGCGAACGAACACGAAGCGGCCTTANTCAAAACCGGCGACTTTCTTGTGGCTCAACACCTGCTGAATGTCTGCGCACACCTACAAGCCGAATCCGCCAGCGAAGTTCGGCCCCCGAACCCAGTTGTTGGACCAAGGCCTGCGAAATCAGCCGCTAACTTTAATCAGATACTTGGTCANAGCGCGGCCAAGCGTGCACTACTAATTGCTGCGGCTGGCAATCATCACTTATTAATGGTGGGTCCTCCGGGCACAGGAAAGACTTTGCTGGCTAAGAGTCTAATCGAGTTATTACCGCCGTTNAGTGATCGACAGGTTCTGGAGGTCGCTGCCGTTTACTCAAACGCCGGGTTNCACCGCAGCGACTACTACGCGCCGCCATTTAGGGACCCGCATCACTCTGCAAGCAATGCCGCCTTGATGGGCGGCGGCCAGTCTCCCACGCCCGGTGAAGTGGCTTTGTCACACCACGGCGTGTTGTTTCTCGATGAATTGCCACATTTTCGCACATCTGCCATCGATCAGTTACGCGAACCGTTAGANAGCGGCGCTGCNGTGGTGTCTAGAGCGCGCTATAAGATTCGTTACCCCTGCAAATTTCAATTGATCGCCGCNATGAATCCCTGCCCAGCAGGTCGTACCTGCACGGAGACGTCTTGCCGCTGCGCCCCCAGCCAGGTACAACGCTATCAGTCGCGTATTTCTGGCCCCATGCTGGACCGAATCGATTTACAGGTTTTAGTACCAAAACTTAAACACCAGACCCTAACCGATCTCTCTGCCGTACCGCAGCAGACGCTTAACACCGAATCGCTCCANGCCGGCGTCGTGGCGGCGCGGCAGCGCCAGCTAGCGCGTCNAGGNCAACTCAACAGTTNGTTAGCCNTAGCCGAATTGCNAAAGGAGATGAGCAAGGCTGAGTTAGACCCGCTATTCCTAACCAGCGTATTGGAACAATTTCAACTTTCTGCCCGCAGTTACCACAAAGTGTGGCGCATCGCTCGCACGATTGCGGACCTGGATGCTGCAGCGACCATTAGCAAAGCGCATATGCTCGAGGCACTGGGTTTTCGATCACTGCCTTGGGAGCAAGGGATAAAATAACAGGCACAAAAAAGGCCTCCGAAGAGGCCTTAACATTTTTGCGTCGNGTCTAGATGCTGGCCTAGAAGCTCTTGCCGATCGACAGAACGACTGCTTCGCCACCACCGATATCACTGTCTGGGAAGATTAAGGAAACGCCCATATCGAGCTCGGCTACTGAAAACCCATANTCGCCCTGAAAATAAGCACCCTCAAAGTCTTGTCCGAACGTACCGTACGTTGCAGAGAAGCCGGAGCCCAAGTCTGCTGACAGCCCTAGGAACGAATAATCTTGCTCGGCAGCCGGGTCATCGTAGGTGCCAACAGAGTACTCAACACTGATCGCACCGTAGCCGGCGCTGAAGTTAATTTCTTCGTAGGTGTTGTCAAAGTCGCCCGTATAGTAGTAGCCAGTAAAACCAACGCCCACTGACAGATCGCCCATTTCGACCCCATAGCCCAGATACCCNTCAACTTCCAAGCCATCACCAACGTCGGCGGTCCAAGCGCCAGCGTAAAAGCCGCCTTCCTCGAAGTCGATTCCAGCACTGGCCGACGAGCTTTTTTGGAAGAAGCCGCGGTAGTAGTACTCTGAAGCAAAGCCAACGTTGTATGACACATCAGCTTGTGCAACTGCTGGCATCATCGCTGCACCCGCCAGTGCAGACGCTGCAGAGAGTAATTTCGCCATTGTTTTCATAATTTCTCCTTAAGGGTTTCACAGATCGTGTGCCTCGGACCGCAGGCCTCTAGGCAGACACCACATCCCTGTACAAGAACAGTGCCAGGATTGAAAACGACATTAAAATCAGATATTTAGAGCTGTGGTGAGCGGTAGGAGAAGCGCCTATGCACCATGCTGGGGCGAATATTAAAACATTTTGCCCCACTTTAGTGCTCTTAAAGTAGAGCAGGGCGCGAGAGCGCCCTGGAATGTCGCTTTATTGTGCAGCGTCGATCATGTAAGTCACGGCATCCGCCAGCTCGTCGTCAGAGCAGCTCATACACGTGCCTTTAGCAGGCATTGCATTGATGCCATTGATTGTACTGTCCATTAGTACATCCATGCCCTTGGCTATGCGCGGTGCCCAAACACCGACGTCGGCAAATAAAGGCGCGCCGCCAACCCCGGCCGCATGACAAACCGAGCAGTATTGGTCGTACACCTCTCCACCGCTAAGCGGCGCTGCGACGATGGCCGTCGCCGCAGCATTTGAAACCACAGCACGGTTTACAATACCAGCCGGTCGCAAGCGTTCGCTGATTTCACTGTCGGTACCTGGAGGTAGTGCATTGACAGCTAACACTCCCATGAATATCGCTAATCCAGAGACTGAAAATAAAAGGCGTCTCAATCGAGTTCTCCTAATGGCTTGGTTTTATTCATTCAAGCGCGTTCAGATAGCGATCTGAACTAAGGCTTGACGTCGACGGCTGCGTTTGTGATGCCTACCAGAATACCGTTGTAGGCTGATCGCAACCCAAGGAGCTGAGCGGCTCCGGAATCGTATTATAGCCTCACCCTTGCGTGGCGTCGAACAACTCCCGCCCGATTAGCATACGGCGAATCTCGCTGGTGCCGGCGCCAATTTCGTAGAGTTTGGCGTCGCGCAACAACCGGCCTGCGGCATAGTCGTTGATGTAACCATTGCCACCTAACGCTTGGATCGCTTGCAACGCGTGTTGGGTGGCGCGCTCGGCGGCGTAGAGAATANAGCCCGCAGCGTCGATCCGAGTCGTTTTGTCTTGGTCGCAGGCTGCTGCTACCGCATAAACGTAAGCACGGGCGGCATTAGTTTCGGTATACAAATCTGCGAGTTTGCCCTGCATCAACTGAAACTCGCCAATAGGTCGACCAAATTGCTCCCGCTCGTGAAGGTAAGGTGTGACTAAATCCAAACACCCGCGCATGATGCCAAGCGGTCCACCGGCCAGAACCACACGCTCATAATCTAAGCCACTCATCAGAATGCGCACGCCTTCGCCAACCCGTCCGAGCAACTGGGTTTTCGGCACCCGGCAATCGTTGAAGATCAACTCAGCTGTATCCGAGCCCCGCATTCCCAACTTGTCCAGCTTAGTGCCCGTGGAAAATCCGTCCATGGTGTTTTCAATCAAAAAGGCCGTGATGCCTTTAGATCCAAGAGCTGGATCAACCGTGGCATAGACGACTAACACATCAGCTTGGGGGCCATTGGTAATCCACATTTTGCTGCCGTTCAACACGAAATCGTCACCGTCGTCTGTGGCCCGCAAGCCGAGACTTACCACGTCAGAACCGGCGTTATGTTCACTCATGGCCAAGGCACCAACGTATTCACCGCTGATCAGTTTAGGCAGATAGCGTTGTTTCTGCTGCTCGGTACCAAACCGCGCCAATTGATTTACGCAGAGGTTCGAGTGCGCACCATAGGAAAGACCAATAGCGCCAGACGCCCGACTAATTTCTTCCATCACAACAGTGTGCGCCAAGTAACCCAGATCAACGCCGCCATAAGATTCTGCAACGGTCATACCGAGCACGCCGAGTTGACCCAATTTTGGCCATAGCTGGCGGGGGAATACATTGCNTCGATCAACGTCTGCCGCCATTGGAGCAATCTCGTTGGCACAAAAACTGGCAACGCTATCACGCAACAGGTCTACCGTTTCGCCCAACCCAAAATCAAAATCTGGCAAGCTCATGATTGTTCCACTGTCTCCGCGTTAATAATTGAAACCACCTTGGTGCTGCAAATATGGTCGTGTAAACAGCGCCGATCGTTACGCAAAGCGAACACAACGTCGACCAACAATAGATACCAATAGCCAATAAAGCTGCCGTGTAACAATGGGAAAAACACTGCGCGTATCGCGATCAGTTTCCAAAACGGTGGTGTCGCACCGCTCTGAACATCTACTACTTGTATCTTCAACAGCCACTTGCCAAAGGTTTGACCCGAGCGCCACAACAGTACTCCGTTTACTAACAAATACCCCGCGACCCCAAGCAAAAATACTCGAATCCAAGGAAATCCATCTACCCACGCTTGCGCATCCTCAATCACCCCAGTGACGAGCATTACCAGCATCGCTGCTAGTGGAACAACGAGAAAATCCACCGCTGTGGCCAACAGCCTGCGCCAAAAAGATGCGAGCATTTCAGTCTGTTCCTGTCATAGAGTCAGCATGCTCAGCAGCTAACTGGAATACTAAAAATGCATTGCCGCCTTGCATGCCAACGCCGGAGTATCCAGAGCTGACCAGCATTAGATCGTCTACCAGCAGCGGACCATGCGCGTCAATGCTGCCGCCATTGGCCGTTACCTTATTCACCGTAGCAAAGTTGGTGGCGGTATTGTAACGCCACAACACTTTGCCATTAGAGGCGTCATANACGTCGATTTGACCAGCCAAGTCTCCAGCGACGACCACGCCATTAGCGGCGACGATGGCTGCAGAAAGACCCGGCCAAAAGCCCAGCTCGGCACGAGCTTCGGCACTNAAGTCCTTCGCCGCGAACCATTNCACACNGCCATCATTGGTGTTTAACGCATACATTCCTGGTCTAGGTTCTGCGCTCAAATCGAGGCCCGCTGGATAGTCACTGATAGGCACGTACAGCACGCCGCGNTGCGGGTCGATCGCCAATCCCCAGTGAATTCCACCAAGATAGCCTCCGCGACCAAAGGTTTTGCGCCAAACAGCTTTCCCAGTTTTTGGGTCCAGCGCACTGACGGTGCCAGACTTCTGCGCGACAAACAGCAACTCGCGGCCGTCACGGTTTTTTCCAAATAGCGGCGGCGCACCAAAGTCCAGATCCGGCCCCTCTTGATCGGGACAATTCACGGTGCCAGCCACACACGCCATATTAAACGTATCGTTGGCGGTAAACTGGTTCACCCACTGTCGCTCGCCAGTCTTTGCATCGACCGCAAAAATTGCGTCACTGGTGTCGGTTGCTGGCTCGGTGTAGTTTTCTCCGGTGCCGTAGTACAGCAGGCCACGCTGTTGATCTAGAGTTGGCGCACTCCAGACTGGTGCACCACTAGGCCCCCATTCCTGCACAAATAAGTAATGCGAGCCGGTTACTTCGGCTGGCTCTTCAATCGTCGGCAGATACCAAAGCTGCGCCCCGGTTTCCACATCGAATGCGGCCATGCCGCCACTGGTGGTGCAACAGCCGTANAACGGATTGACACTCAAGCCAATNTCNTGNCTCGATATCGGCACGTAGATGACCCCATCTGCTACCAACGGCGAGCCAGAATAAAGGGGGAGCGGCTCACTTGGAGTGCCTTGNTGCCACAAGGTNTTGCCGCTTTCAGCATGTACCGCGAAGACNCCTTTTTGCCGATCCGCAAAAAACAGCGTAGGCCCATGCGTGGTTGGTGCACTGACTATACTGCTAGCCACTCCAGCTGCTAGGTCAGTGTTGCGCCATCGCACACAACCACTTTCTCGATCTAGCGCCAACAATCCCTGTTCACCATCGCCGATGTAAATGGTGTCCGGGGTAACCAAAGGATAAAACCTCGGTGCCTGGGTGCTCAGGCCATACGCCCACTTCAGCTCTAACCGATGTACGTTGCTGGCGTTTATNGNNGTNTCTGCNGNNTCAACAAACCGCGTGCTGCTCGCATCAATGCCCCAGCTTTGGGGAAAGAAACGATCCGTGTTTGGCGTGCTGGCGCAATCGGCGGCCATAACACTGCCGGCGCACCACCACAGCAGAGTCAACGTCCAACGCATTAGATTCAACATCCGGCTACCTCTGTTGCGGCGTGGTCATCGAAAGGCTTAGTCATATCAAGCGACTGGTTTTCGCCCATGCCAACGTTGCGTCTAAACCGATAGCGAATTTGCTGACCAGCTCATCTATCTGCTCTTCACTGATTACCAGCGGCGGACAGAATGCAACACTGTCGCCCAGGTTACGCAGAATAACTCCGGCCTCTTGGCAGGCAGCCGCGCAATAGGCTCCAACGCCATCGGTCAGGTCAAAGGGCGTGCGCGGTTGCTTGTGCCGCACCAATTCCACCGCCGCGATAAGGCCTTCGCCCCGCACTTCGCCAACCAACGGATGATCTGCAAACGCGCGCAAACGCTGTTGCAACACTTGGCCAACTCGATTCGCGTGGCTAAATAAATCGAGTTCTTCCATGATTTCTAAATTTCGTAACGCGACCGCAGCGCACACCGGATGGCCTGAGTAGGTGAAGCCATGCCCAAAGTTACCGAGTTCGTCTGAGCGGTCGACAAAGGCATCGTGCATATATTCCGGCAACAGCACTGCGCTGATGGGTAGATACGCCGACGATAGCGCTTTCGCCAAACTCATGGTGGTGGGTTTGACGCCAAATGTCTGAGCGCCGAAAGGTTGCCCAGTGCGGCCGAATCCGCAAATCACCTCGTCGTCGATAAATACAATGTCATGCTGTGCCAACAATTGGGCGACTCGTGGCAGATAGTCTTGCGGTGGTACCAGCACTCCGCCGGCGCCCTGGATAGGTTCTGCAATAAAGCCGGCGATCGTGTCAGCACCCTCTTGCAATATCAGTTGCTCTAGCTCCGCTAGTAGGCGGTCAACAAATTGCGCCTCGCTCTCGCCTGGCAGGCCTTCGCTGAAAAAATGCGGGCAGGTTACGTGCATAACCCCAGGCAGCGGCAGATCAAACTCTTTATGGAATGTTGGGATACCGGTGAGGGATCCGCTGGCAACGGTTATACCGTGATAACCGCGCTTGCGGCTTATGATCTTTTTCTTCTCTGGTCTGCCAATGGCGTTGTTGTAATACCACAGCAATTTGATCTGGGTGTCGTTGGCGTCACTGCCAGACAGCCCAAAAAACACCCGGCCAGTATCCATGGGCGCCATATCGATGAGTCGTTCCGCTAGCGCGACTGATGGCTCGTTAGTCCGGCCGGCGAACAATTGGGAGTAGCTCATCTTACGCATTTGCGCTTCTGCAACCGCGGCCAACTCTTCGTTGCCGTAGCCCAACGCTGTGCACCAAAGACCGGCCATGCCTTCCAA